>NZ_OZ026472.1:1274296-1592871 GCF_964019805.1 Candidatus Lariskella endosymbiont of Epinotia ramella
CTTTGAATGCACCGCATTTGCTGAAGGAATTACTATAGATCTTGGAATTGATAGTCACAAGGATGGATCCACTGTTTTCACCTCTAAGATTATACAGTTGATCGGCATACTGACGATTTTGAGCTTAGCTCCATCAATCTTAATCATGGTCACCTCTTTTACACGTATAGCAATAGTATTATCTTTCGTACGTAGCGCGCTTGGTCTGCAACAAACTCCTCCAAATATTGTACTGATTAGCCTTGCGCTTTTTCTTACTTTTTTTATAATGGCACCAACATTCACTAAGTCTTATGAAGATGGCTTGCTGCCACTTATGAATAACTCAATAGGAGAAGAACAAGCACTTGCAAGTATAGCAAAACCATTTCATAGTTTTATGCTACAAAATACAGGAAATAAGGAAAGACAACTTTTTCTAGATATAGCAAAGTTAGACAATGTCTCAAATGATGAAATTCCATTTCATGTTCTCATTCCTGCATTTATGATAAGCGAGCTAAAACGTGCATTTGAAATAGGGTTCTTGATATTCTTGCCATTTTTGATTATCGATATGTTGATTGCATCTGTTTTGATGGCAATGGGTATGATGATGGTACCACCTGCTATGATAGCCTTACCATTCAAACTTGTTTTTTTTGTTTTGATCGATGGTTGGTATATGATATGCGGTAGCATAATTAAAAGTTATGGTATAGGATAACCGTGAATTGTAATGTTGTACTCAAAATACATTTCAACCTTGGTACTTTAACGTATTTTGCAAGTAAATAAAATATAATGTAGGGCAGAAAATGTCATTATGAAACTTTTTACTTTTATTCTAGTCTCAATATTAACAGGCATAGAGTTAGACCTTTTTATACCAAGCTTTCCAGAAATGCAGCGTTTCTTTGATATCTCAACATTTGAAACACAAATGGCGCTAAGTATAAACTTTATAAGCTATTGTATTGGCGCAATATTAGTTGGATGGCTTGGTGATCGCTATCCAAGAAAACATGTGATGGTATGTGGCCTATCACTTTTTGTGTTAGGAAGTCTCTTATGTGTATTTCCATTTACATATGATTTTCTTTTGCTTGGAAGAGCTTTGCAAGGTATAGGAATTTCTGCTCCTTCTATACTCATCCCAGTATTAATCGCAGATGATTATCCAGAAGACAAACAAGTCCACCTTTTTGGTTTGATTCATGGAACATGTGCTATTGCAATGTCATTTGCACCTATAGCTGGTAGTTATATATCTTTATTATTCTCTTGGCGCGCCAACTTTATAGCTCTATTAATTTGTGGAGTGCTTTGTTTAATACTTGCACTTTACTATATAAAACCTAGTTTACAAAATGTAGTTAAATCATCATTTTACCGTTCATATATTTCTTGTATATTATCAAAAAATTTTTGGTTAATAGGACTTGTTATATGGTTTGCTACAGCACCTTATTGGGTCTTTATAGGAATGGCACCACTACTCTATATGGATAGGATGACAGTTTCATTAGAAACTTTTGGTATATATCAAGGGTCTTTAGCTCTTGCATTTGCTATTCCTAGCTTATTTAGTGGAGTATTTATCAAAAAGTTTGGGCGCAAGGCATGTTTTAATTTTGGATGTATCTGCAGCCTCATTACCTGCGTTATTATTCTGTTAGTTGGAATATTCGAATCTTATAATCCGTTTTTTGTAACAGGTTCGTTCATACCTTGCTCTATAGGAGTTGCTTTTTTAGTAAATATGCTTTATCCAGCAGCAATGTCTTTGCACAAAAATGATAAGAGTAAGATTACAGCGTTATTAATAGGAATGCGGTTATTGATATGCTCGTTCTTCTTGCAGCTTGCAAGTTATTATGGACATCAAGATTTATTTCCTACTGCTGCTGTAATATCATTTAGTATACTATTATCGTTTGTATTTATAATCTTGCTTTTACGAATTACACCAAAAGTTGTAAATATTGGCACTATAGCTTAAATATTATAAACAATAAAAAAGACTAGAATTTAGTCATGAAGCAATGGAAAGATAGGAGGTTGACTAATCGCCTGCGTCATAACGCTAAGAAGCGCAGGATTTATCTTGGCATGCAAGCAATTATGATGTATCGAAAGTTCAGCAGAAAAAGTGGTAAAGTTGCTAAAAACTTTCACTTTCTGCAAAAATTCATTTGCGCAGCAAATTGATTTTTACAGGCAGACTCACTAATTATATGCATTTGTATGATTCATTTGCAAGTTGATATGTCTCTTGTATTTGCAATGTAAATCATTTGAACAGCACTTTATGATTTCATCAACTACAAATTTTAAAATTCTCATAAATATAATTATATATAGAACGTATGACTATAACTTTAGAAGACGTAAATAAAATTGCTAAATTGGTACACATAACGCTTTCTCATGATGAAGCTGTTTCTTACCAAAGAGAATTGAGTAGTATATTCAAAATGGCTCAAAAGTTAAATGAAGTGGATGTTGAGGGTATAGAACCACTTGTGAATACCATTTCAAATACGCTCACAGCAAGAGATGACACTGCGCAACAACTTGATATTTTGCACAAGATCATTTCAAACGCACCTGATGCAAAATATGGTTGTTTTGCCGTTCCTAAGGTTGTTGAATAATATAAAAAAATAATCAGTAATGCTATTAATTCATTACTGTATTGACATATTGCGATATAAAAGTTATCTGACTTATCTAGTCATGTTTCTTTATCAATATGAAAGTTAAGTTCCAACAGCACATAAAAATGCAACTTAATTAATAACATGTACTGCTTTGCTATTAACAAAAGCATGATAAGTATAAATAATGTTTTTGCTTGCAAGGTTCATCTTGATGACCTGTACGCTATTTTTGCAAATTGTAGTTCAAAAGGTAAAAAATATAATGAGCGCTTATGGTATTTTAAAAGGCAAAAAAGGCCTTATAATGGGAGTTGCAAATGATAAATCTATTGCCTGGGGTATTGCAAAGTCTTGTTTTGAAAACGGAGCAGATCTTGCGTTTACATACCAAGGTGATGTCATGGAAAAACGTGTTCGTCCTCTCGCAGAGCAGGTCAAATCAACGATAGTCTTGCCTTGCGATGTCTCGCAAAACGACTCTATTCATGATGTATTTGCAGAGATAAAATCTAGCTGGGGAACACTTGATTTTATTGTACATGCAATCGCTTTTTCAGATAAAGCAGAACTTCAAGGGAGATATGTTGACACATCTAGAGACAATTTCTTAAACACCATGAATATCTCATGTTATTCTTTGACTGCTATTGCAAAAGAAGGAGCTGAACTTATGCAAAATGGTGGCTCTATACTCACTATGAGTTATTATGGAGCAGAAAAAGCTATACCTAATTATAATGTTATGGGAGTAGCTAAAGCAGCACTTGAAGCCAGCATTCGATATATAGCAATGGACCTTGGACACAAGCAAATACGAGTCAATGCAATTTCAGCTGGCCCAATTCGCACCTTAGCTGCTTCTGGAATTTCAGATTTTAGACAAGTACTAAATTGGAATGAACAAAACGCACCAATGCGCAGGAATGTGACAATCGAAGATATAGGTTCAAGTGCTGTATATCTACTAAGCGATATGAGTTCTGGAGTCACCGGTGAAGTCTTACATGTAGATAGCGGATATCATACAGTTGGAATGAAAATGTTGGATGCAGTTGAACAAAAATAAACCACTTCGTATATTCATCATATTTTTCAAAATTGGTGCCTTTAAAAAGCTCTTTAAGGAAACAGTCTTTATTTTCTTAAATCTTGATAAAGAGTTTCTCTGCTAATGCCAAAATTTCAAGCAATATGGCTTTTTGCATCACAACTGACAACCAGCGTTTCATCTAATCGCTCTGCACCTTGTGATAACATAGCTCTTCATCTCTTATAAGCACCACAAAGTTAATGCATACTCAAATTTAGGGAATGCACTCTTGACCGACAACAAGAATGTTGACATTGGTTAGTCTTAAGTCATGGAAGAATTTGCAAAAATTAGCCTTTATATCTGCCTTGCACTAATTTTCGGATATATAATTTTGCCATTTTTTTGAGGACTTTTGATGCATAATAATTGCTTGCAGGCAAAGATAAATCCTATGTTCCTTAGAGTTATGACGCAGGCGACTAATTAGACCTCTTGCATAACCTATTTAAAGCTCAAAGTTATAGATACCAGCAAGTAAATTAAACCTTAAACCGAATCGTTTTCTTCTGTTCCTATAACGATCAGCGATAATTTTAAATCGTTTGATCATGCCTATGACGTTTTCATTTAAAACACGTTCACTAGACAATTGACGATTTTTCTTTTTATCTTTCCTGCTTAGTGGTCGCTTTTTTGTCTTTTTCTTTGGTAACTCTGAATTATAATGCAACTTATCAATGCCTTGATAACCAGTATCTGTAAGAACTTTAATCTCAGGGTGGATGTGAACTCCGGATTCTTTAAATAACCTGAAATCATGACGCTTGCCATTAGAAAAATTAGTGCAAATGATTTCTTTTTTCCTTTTATCCACAATAAGCTGAGTTTTTAGAGTATGTCGCCTCTTTTTTCCCGAATAAAAGTGCTTCTGTTTTTTTTAGGTCGTTCTATCGGTGTTTCAGTAGCATCAATTAACACAAGTTCGTATTCAGAATCGCTTTTTAGTAATGCTTTACGTCCAGGTAGTGAAAATCGTTTATCTTTAATTAGAGTATCTTCAATCCAACGTATATTACGATAACAGGCACTTTCACTTATTCCATAACTGCGGGAAATATGAAAATATGTCCTGTATTCACGCAAGTACTCAAGCGTCATGAGTAATCGATCTTCTAAAGCCAATTTATTGGGTTTTCCACCTTGAGACTTTAAAATAGCTTCAGCTTCTTTTAATATACTTAGTATAACTTCAAACGTTCCTCGTTTAATGCCAGTAAGCCTGCGAAACTCTTCTGCGTATTCATCTTTGATGTTTTCAAACTTCATGTTATCCTTGATAAAATCAAGGATTTTAATCAATTTATATGGTTATGCAAGAGGTCTATTGAAACTGTAATAGGAAAGCTTAAATTTCTCGGTAAGCTTCAGCATTCAAGGTGGATAATATTTTTTTTGGATGTAAATACCCTCCTGTTTGAATGCAAATTCCAATTAATTCTCCATTCAAGTTATCCTGAACTGCTACTTCACAATTCTCAGCTATGCTATTTACTGCTTTGGCACGAATTTTTCTTCCATGTCTAATTAGTTTTATTTCTTCATGGCTTGCTATATATACACTCATTCCTTCTAACACAGAATATGGTTTGATAAGTAGTGCCGCAACGTCTTCTCTACATTTTACCTTTTCCAATATGCAGTCAACGGAAATTGCATTTTCTACAGTAAAATTTCCTATACTAGTCCTGCGCAATTTAGAAGTATAACCATATACTGAGCAATATTTTGCAATATCTCTAACTAATGACCTGACATAAAATCCTTTTCCACATCGTAGAAAAAACTCGCTCTCTTCTTTGGTATGACTAAGCAACTTTAGCTCTTTAATATTAACAGGCCTACTTTCTATCGAAAAATCAACCCCACTTCTTGCGATATCATATGCTCTTCTACCATTTATATTTATTGCTGAATAAATAGGTGGCTCCTGCAATATCATTCCATGATTACTCGAGATAAATTCAATGATTTGAGAGATTTTTGGCCTATCACAAGAAGTTGCTACAATATTACCTGTCGGATCAATTGAATCTGTGCTTACCCCCCATTTAATACTGAATTTATAAGCTTTTTCTTGTGCCATGGAATATTGTATCAGTTTAGTCGCCTTCCCAACAGCTACCATAAGAAGACCTGAAGCGAATGGATCTAGAGTGCCAGCATGTCCTATTTTATCTGGCTTAACAAACTTTTTTATCTTATTTAGCGCGGCAGCTGATGAAATCCCCTCTGGTTTATCAAGCATTAACCAGCCTTGTACCTCAAGCTTCATTTTATATCATAGAATTAATATTTTCTGAGATGTATTCAATCAACTCATCTTTGCTGCGAGTTTGTCTAGAAAATGGTACAGCAAAATGAATAGTTACAAACCCAGGTTTTTTTATCCACCCACCTTTTGGCCACCTTAAGCCAGAATTTAAAAAGGCTGGGACAACAAGTGTGCTTGGAGAAGAATTATGTATAGCAAGAATACCTGATTGAATATCTGCAACTTCTCCAACTTTTACTCTTCTCCCCTCTGGAAATATTACGATAATTCTGCCAGATTTCAGCATAGCTGATGATTCTTTTAACATCTTCTTGAGCGCTGCTGCTCCTCCAAATCTATCAATGCTGATCATTTTCATTGCTTTCAAATACCATCCATATATTGGAATTCTAGTAAGCTCTCTCTTAAGCACAAATATTGGATCTTTGAAATATTGCATAAAAAACACTGTTTCTAGTGCTGATTGATGTTTTGAAGCCACGATGAATGGTCTAGTATGCGGCAAATTTTTTACACCAGTGACTACAACTTTTATTCCACACAGCCATCTTAGTACAAACATTACTCCACAAGCCCACCAATAGCCAGCTTTAGCTGCGGCTTTTACGCTTCCCAAAATAACAAATGGTGAAAGCGCAGAGCAAATTACAACAGTCCATACGCAAAAGAATACGTTAAAAATTGAAGATGTGATAAATAACCTTATAGATTTAAAAATTTTAAACATTCTCATGCTTCTTTAGCCCTTCCTCATACTACTTTTATGGCAAAGGTTCTGGATTATCTGACAACTGTCTTAAAAACATTATCACCCCAGCCCTCTCCTTATCATCCTTTATTCCAGCGAAAGCCATCTTGGTACCTGGCACATATTTTTTTGGTGAATACAGATATCTGTATAGATCTTCATATGTCCAACTTGCTCCACTCTGCCCTCGCTGTTGCATTGCTGGAGAATAATCGAAATCTTGGCGATGCGCAACCTTAGCGTTCACTATACCCCAAAGATTTGGCCCTATTTTATTTTTTGCATCCTTTGCATCTGTATGACAAACAGCACATTTCTTAAATACATTTTCACCCAACTTTGAATCTGCATCTGCCATAATCTTTACTATATCTACCTCTTCAGGCAATTCATTGCTATTTGCTTGACCTGCAGCATCCACACCGCCTTCTTTTATTGCTACAATATAACCAGGCTTTTTCAATTCTTTTTCAGGAATATATAGCATATTTCCAACGTTCCAGCTAAAAATGACTGCAAATATACCAAATGCAATAGCGAGCGCTATCTTATCAAACTCAAAATCTCGCACAGGAAGCCCTCATCAAAGCCAAGTTAACATCAAAATCACCACAAATATATCAATATAAGATACCACAATTTATCGTAAAAAAGACAAAGGTTACTTTGAAAATGTTATATCACATCAAATCTCAAAGTTGAGCTCGTTATACCACAGATAAATGAAGAGTTGGTATTTATTATACATACGAAGTTAGACTTCAAAAAGAGCTAAGAAGAACTAAGGAAGCATGCGTACACATAAATACATAAGTAGTATTTTGGGTGACACCAATTTTTGAAGCATGACTAGTATATATATAATGGGAAATATACCATAATACCAAATATTGTGAACTTGAAAATTGACAGGTTCATTACTGCATATAAGATACAAATAGAGACTCTGGTTATGTTTTAAAGATTATTAGATTTACCTTGGTTTCAAGCAATTACAATGCACCGAAAGTCCTGCAGAAAAAATGGCAAAATTGCCAAAAAATCTTATGGATTTTGTGAGGTACTACCTTAAGTAAGTGCACGCGCATGAATTTAAAATGGCATGATTTTTTAGAGTACCAGTTAATTTCTGAGTCAATTATATATATTTGAGAAGAAATTAACGAAGTAATACTTAAAAATCAGGCCAAAGGAGGTCTTGCGAAAGTGACTTTACCGGCAGTGCCTAATTAATCTTTGCTAGGTATAGAACAAATTATATACCCGAAAATTAGCGCTGGGGCCTTCGGCTCTGTCATACTCGTCATACTTTTCAAAATTAGCGTCGTCAGATTGCTAATTATACACATTCCACTAGCTCTTTTTGAAGTATGACTTCGTATGTACATAATAAATATATTAGCTAGAATGGTACTAAACAGTCGTGTTGATCTGCATATTGCGCATCTTCAGCATAAGCTTTCGTGCATGAATTTAAGTGTTCATCTTGAGTACCAGTATGAACATTGTATTGTTGTTTTATATCAGGCTCAACAATATTTTGTTCAATCGCAGCTCCTGCTTTTTTAGTATTATGTGATGTTTGAGTAGAAGCATAATACGCTAATTGCTTCCCTGTGTCTTCACTATTTGATATAGAGTACATTAGCTTCATAACTTCCACTACTTTCATGGCATTATTTCCGTAGTAAATGCCATTTATAATATTTAATGTGGTAAAAATATCACTTAAAGTATGCATGCCAAGTGCGGCGGCAGTACATTCGGCGATGCTTATTCCGCCACTATATAAGCCTCCAATAAAACCAAAAGAAAGTATACCACCTAACGTACTAATTCCTGAGCTAATTAGGCATTTAGTAAAGCCATTTTCTATATCATTAAAAGATGCACTATGCTTAACGAGATGCCCAACTGTATTTGCAATTGTGTGTGCAAATGGCTCTGCGAGTTTGTATTGCGCAGTAGCTAATGTGATGCTTATAGGCAAATATGCATCAGATGCAAGCGGTTGAAATTGAGTTGTTAGCCATTGTATATTTTGATCAAATACAATATCTGCTGTTTTTTCTATTGTCCAAAAAATGACGTTTGCGTTATCTATTAAATAGAGCGCAGTTTTACTGGTTTCAACTATTTGTATGGTATTTTTGTACGTAGCGTAATTTGAAAATCCTGCTTCTAATGCTTTACGGTGATTTGATATAGCCACATGTTCCGCCAGCAATTTTTCTACTACTTCAATTCTTGACGTGTCCAAGGCTTTAGATTGTGATGTATCAAAAAATTCTGCGTCCATTAATAAAATATTATTTTGAGATACCTCACCATCACGCACAAAGATGTTTCCTAATTCTGCCAGCTTTTCTCTGCTGATTATATACCCTTCGGCATTTTTCTGGCCTTTTGATGTCAATTTTATAAATACATCTTCAGAGGAGTCAGAGAAGCGAAATAAATATTGAAGATCAAATAATCCTACCTTTTCAATCAATTCATTCTTATTCTGACGTTCAACCCAATTTTTGCCAAGAACAACTTCTTTTACTTGATTCCAGATTGTTTCCTCTGATGCTTTTTGAGCGCTCTTGATTTCTCCGAAATACCTAGCATCCATAATAGTTGCTTTGATTCCTACACTAAACGCATTATCTATATCTGATAAAAACGTATTCTCTAAAACCAAATCTACTTTTAAAGAACTTAGATTTAGGTCTCTTGTGTCGATACTTTGAATATCATGTTGCCCTTGTCCCGCCTCATTTCCCACGTTCTCAATCTGATTTATTGCAACAAGAGGGCCACCAAACAGTCCTTGATTTAAAAATACCATTGCTGCATTTTGTTCATACTTTGACATATAGTTATTAAAATCGCCTGGCGATTCTATGAATTTATATACGCCCTTTTTCTTCGCAGCTAATTTATTACGTTGTATATCTTTTAAAAACTGAGCGTTTTCCCTGTCATCTAGATTGTTATATATACTGAATAACTTAGCGTGTGATGGCTTTGTAAAACCATAGTATTCAAAAAGACCGTTTTGATTTGTGGTACCTGGCATGATAATAACCTTGTTTGGTATGTTAAATTTGTTCTGCTTGCTGCGCTATTTCATTTTCTAAAGCAGTGATATTGCAAACTATAACATATAAATTCGCACACATCTGCATTTTGCTTTGCTTATAAGCTGAATTTTCATACAAATGCATGACATAGTATTAAATTTGCGTTAAATGTTTTGAAAAATTTATTAAAATGCTGTCAAATTATCGCATGGATTTTTTGATTAATTTTTAAATTTTCACTGCTTGAGTATCTGGTGGCAAATATTGAGGCATTAGAATATACCACTGCACACCACATAAATTTGTTATATATCTACTTGCGAATTTTATGAAAAAGAATAGAAAGATTTGTATGGCTAAAGCTGCAACTCTCATCAATGGAAAAGTTACATTAGACCTCTTGCATAACCTATTTAAAGCTCAAAGTTATAGATACCAGCAAGTAAATTAAACCTTAAACCGAATCGTTTTCTTCTGTTCCTATAACGATCAGCGATAATTTTAAATCGTTTGATCATGCCTATGACGTTTTCATTTAAAACACGTTCACTAGACAATTGACGATTTTTCTTTTTATCTTTCCTGCTTAGTGGTCGCTTTTTTGTCTTTTTCTTTGGTAACTCTGAATTATAATGCAACTTATCAATGCCTTGATAACCAGTATCTGTAAGAACTTTAATCTCAGGGTGGATGTGAACTCCGGATTCTTTAAATAACCTGAAATCATGACGCTTGCCATTAGAAAAATTAGTGCAAATGATTTCTTTTTTCCTTTTATCCACAATAAGCTGAGTTTTTAGAGTATGTCGCCTCTTTTTTCCCGAATAAAAGTGCTTCTGTTTTTTTTAGGTCGTTCTATCGGTGTTTCAGTAGCATCAATTAACACAAGTTCGTATTCAGAATCGCTTTTTAGTAATGCTTTACGTCCAGGTAGTGAAAATCGTTTATCTTTAATTAGAGTATCTTCAATCCAACGTATATTACGATAACAGGCACTTTCACTTATTCCATAACTGCGGGAAATATGAAAATATGTCCTGTATTCACGCAAGTACTCAAGCGTCATGAGTAATCGATCTTCTAAAGCCAATTTATTGGGTTTTCCACCTTGAGACTTTAAAATAGCTTCAGCTTCTTTTAATATACTTAGTATAACTTCAAACGTTCCTCGTTTAATGCCAGTAAGCCTGCGAAACTCTTCTGCGTATTCATCTTTGATGTTTTCAAACTTCATGTTATCCTTGATAAAATCAAGGATTTTAATCAATTTATATGGTTATGCAAGAGGTCTATTGCATACAGAGTAATAGTTTTTCATATAACTTTTGATGTAATCAGCATAAAATACTTATATCTGTTCATTTGCAATCTTCAGTGCTGTGTATTATGATCATGATCAAAATATGTGAGATCAGTATTAAAACATGGCTGGACATTCAAAATTTAAAAACATAATGCATAGAAAAGGTGCGCAAGATCAGAAACGCGCCAAGATGTTCACAAAAGTAGTGCGCGAAATTGTAGTGGCAGCTCGTAGCGGTCACATGGATCCTGCATTTAATCCTAGACTCAGAGCTGCTATAGCACTTGCAAGAGAAGTGAATATGCCAAAAGACAGAGTGGAGGCTGCTATAGCAAAAGCTACGTCGAATACCGAAGATAGCAACTATCATGAGATCAGGTATGAGGGATATGGGCTTGATGGCGCTGCTTTCATTATAGAGGCTCTAACTGATAATAAAAACAGAACTGCTGGTGAAGTTAGGTCAGCTTTTTCAAAGTATGGAGGTACGCTTGCAGAAACAGGAAGTGTATCTTATCTTTTTCAAAGGCTTGGGATTGTAGTGTATAACTTTGCTTCAAAAGCTGGACAAGATAGAATGCTGGAGATTGCACTTGATGCCGGAGCTTTGGATTGTATATTCTATGAAAGTGAGTGTGAGATCGTTTGTGATCATACGGATTTTCATAGCACAAGAGAGAAGTTAGAATCTGAGCTGGGCATACCATCTATTGCAAGGTTAATTTGGAAGCCCAATGCGCAAATATCACTTAGTGAAGACAAGTTGAAAACTATGATCAAGCTTATAGATATTTTGGAAGATAATGATGATGTTCAGAATGTGTATCATAATTTTACTATACCTGATAGCATGGCAGAGTTGGATTAAGAGTAGAGTTTGTTTTTGAATGTTGCTGTTGAATCTAAATTGAGCTGAATCTTATGTGCGCGTTGATTAATGATAAGGTTGGAAGTCCAGAATTTCATAATTTGAAAGATGCGAAAGTTGTGGTTGCAGAACATATTTACTGTGAGGGATCACATGGTAGTCCTGGGCATCCAAGGGTATATTTATATGTTGATAAAGAGGATGGTGCGATATGCCCATATTGCAATCAGATGTTTATATATAAAGAGCTCTGATATTGTATTGTAAGTTATTTTGTATATCCGCCAAAAATTGATTTGCTATGCAATTTTTGCATATTAATTAGTCCTGCGCCTAAAAACGCTACTTTCACAAAATCCGTAAGGTTTTTGCGTTTTTTCTTACGGCTTTAAAACACTATTTTCCAACTCTAAACGCAATTTGACACAGGGCGCATTCTAATTTGAAGTGCGACAATCTATCGTGTAGCCTGAAAGATGCTCTTTGCACTGGCTTTACTGGAAAATGCGAGTTTTAATAGGAAGTCTAGAAAGACTTGTTAAAAGTAATAGCATACGGCTCTATATAAATTAAAAATTCATATTAAGTCCAAGCTTTATGCTATGCATATGAAGGCTGGTAGAAAGCGGAAGTGATGCTCCTTCAGGCGCAACACTATACTTCGAATCACTTCCATCATATTGAGGTAAAACAATATAATCAGGTTTACTCGTTCTAATCTTACCAGCATCATAATATGTATAACCTAAATCAATTGCAACTCTATCACTGATATCATATCTAAAACCAAATGCTAGACTGTAAGCAATACGATTAGAACGCTCGCCTTTATAAATCCAATTATGTTTGTCCGCAGTTACTGTAAAATCACCAGGCGTATTCATTGCAACACCAAGCCCTGCACCTAAATATGGTGTAACCTTAGAAAATTTTGCGATGTCGTAATAAAAATTCGCCATTGCTAAGTTTCCAGAAATATTTTGCTTTTCATACCCTGTAACTTGGATCAGCGGCACTTGTACTGGGAAATCACACTGAGGAGGAGAAGCAATATTCTGCAGAAACCCATCTGGACAATCCACCTGTTTCAATTGAGTTTCACTTGCCACTGTTATATCTGTAATATAATTCTCATACATTACATTAAACGATGATACTTCTATTTCTCCTCTGAAGTTACCAAAAACCTTTCCAACACCGAAACTGTATAAATTACCAATGTTTGGTTTATGTTCTAGGTAACCAAAACCATTTTTATCTAAAGGTTCATTATCAGAGAATTTTAATGGAGCTAAAATTCTATAATCAATTTTGCCATAAAACTTTGCAATACATTCTGAAACTTGAAATAAAGCAAATAACAAAATAAAAAACTGCAACTTGTGATTTGAAAAATATTTAGAAAAGCACATAATGAATGTTTATAATAAAAGGTTGCTATGCAGTATTAGAATGCTTGCAAACTAAATGCTACGAAATTGCCAAGAAAATTTATAGTAGGCACTGCTGGCGAAGTCACTTTCACAAGACCTCCTTTGGCCTGATTTTCAAGTATTACTTCGTTAATTTATTCACCAATATATATCAGCATTGACTCAGAAATTAACTTGACACTTCAAAAAGTCATGCTCTTAAAATCCTCGCGCGCGCTTATAAAGGCAGTTCTGAAATCAAAAATGCAACACAGATCTGCTAACGCACTAACAAATTTTATCGCGATTCAAAACATACTGATTTGAAAGAGCATGTCGCAAAAATATATTTTCAACCTATATACCGAACATATACCGCAGGTAAATGAAGAGTTGGGAGTTGAGATTTGAACTTTTGCACATACGAAGTTATACTTCGCAAGGAAATATATAATAAATACATAACAAGCGATCTTTAAAAAGCACCAATTTTGAAAAGTATAACGAGTATATTCACATCTCAACGCAGCAGTACCATTAAATCTCGTTTTTGATACATGCTGTGCTTTCTAATATAACCAACTCTATTGCCCAAATGCTTAGCAATATATTTTTGCAAAAAACATAAAAAATAAAGCATTTGCATCAAATATTCCTAAGCGAAAGGCGAAAAATCTATCCAAGCATAATGGCTGCTTGAAATCTGATCCCAGAAATTAGAAGGAGCGCCATTAAAACTAGTCCAAAGCGTCGATGTTCCATACGAACCATACCCATCCTGTGTAGCACCACCAATACTCGGAATTAACGTTGTTCCATCAACATTAGACCTCTTGCATAACCATATAAATTGATTAAAATCCTTGATTTTATCAAGGATAACATGAAGTTTGAAAACATCAAAGATGAATACGCAGAAGAGTTTCGCAGGCTTACTGGCATTAAACGAGGAACGTTTGAAGTTATACTAAGTATATTAAAAGAAGCTGAAGCTATTTTAAAGTCTCAAGGTGGAAAACCCAATAAATTGGCTTTAGAAGATCGATTACTCATGACGCTTGAGTACTTGCGTGAATACAGGACATATTTTCATATTTCCCGCAGTTATGGAATAAGTGAAAGTGCCTGTTATCGTAATATACGTTGGATTGAAGATACTCTAATTAAAGATAAACGATTTTCACTACCTGGACGTAAAGCATTACTAAAAAGCGATTCTGAATACGAACTTGTGTTAATTGATGCTACTGAAACACCGATAGAACGACCTAAAAAAAACAGAAGCACTTTTATTCGGGAAAAAAGAGGCGACATACTCTAAAAACTCAGCTTATTGTGGATAAAAGGAAAAAAGAAATCATTTGCACTAATTTTTCTAATGGCAAGCGTCATGATTTCAGGTTATTTAAAGAATCCGGAGTTCACATCCACCCTGAGATTAAAGTTCTTACAGATACTGGTTATCAAGGCATTGATAAGTTGCATTATAATTCAGAGTTACCAAAGAAAAAGACAAAAAAGCGACCACTAAGCAGGAAAGATAAAAAGAAAAATCGTCAATTGTCTAGTGAACGTGTTTTAAATGAAAACGTCATAGGCATGATCAAACGATTTAAAATTATCGCTGATCGTTATAGGAACAGAAGAAAACGATTCGGTTTAAGGTTTAATTTACTTGCTGGTATCTATAACTTTGAGCTTTAAATAGGTTATGCAAGAGGTCTACTGTGTCGCACAGTATAATAAAGACTCACTACTACTCTTGATAGCGGCTTTTCCAAACAAAATAGGAAGTTTTCTTAATAAGCAAGATATTCATGGCAATACAGTGCTGCACTATGCCGTTGCTTACAATAAAGATTCACTAGCAGCCTTGATAGAGAGTTTTCCAAACGAAGTAGAAAGATTACTTGATGTGCAAAATAATTATGGTATCACAGCGCTGCAATTAGCTATTACTTATCATGCAGCATCACTAAAAGTTTTGATGACAGAGAGATTCGTCCATAAAATGCTAAATATACAAAATGTTCGTGGTGATACAGTGTTGCACTATGCTGCTGTTAATACAGAATCACTAAAAATTTTGATGAATATATTTCAAGAATACGGGCTTCAAATAATAAATAACGATGGGAGCACAGTATTGCACTATGCTGCCGCTCTAAATAAAAATTCACTAGCAGTCTTGATAGAGATGTTTCCAAATGAAGTAAAAAGCTTGCTTAGCAAAAAAGATTTTCATGGACACACAGTGTGGCACTATACTATCAATAATAAAGATTCGCTAGCACTCTTGATAGCGAGTTTTCCAAACGAAGTAGAAAGCTTGTTTAACGAAGTGTATCATTCAATCGCTCCAAATTTGCGTCAGCTAATAGATAATTTACTAATAAGATTCGTGAGTTCAAACAATGTCATAGATTCAGACAATAATATGGATATATACGGCGCAGAAGTTGGAATTGCCATTCCAGGTATTCCTGAAGCACTTTCTTATTATTATCAAGATCATGTGAGCTTTCTGCTAAAATTACGGCTTGAGGATGCCAAACCAGGAGCGCTAAAGTCAATTGATGTTCTTGAAGACAATTATACTTTAAGAGCTGGTAATGAAGATGATACTTCCGCTAAACTTTCGTCTTTTATCATAGCATCTAAAAAAGATACTATACTCATACCACTTAACATAGGTGGGAAACATTTAGTAGGGATTGCAGCTAAGAAATATGAGGGCGAAGTTGTGCTCTATTATATGGATTCTGAGTTAAATACAGCTCCTGAATCGTTTTTTGCAAAGATTAGTGCCACTTTAAAATCTAGAGGTTATTCTACGGAGCAAGTAATAGTAGAAGTAGAAAAACAACACTACAGCAATTGCGGCCCTGAAGTTATAGAAAACTTAACTGCGTTTGCGAGTGGAAAGAAGCGCACTTCACAAGAAGAAGCGGTACTGAAGCATTCAACTCTGTTTGAAAAACATCTGCTGAAAGATGCTGGCTATAGTGACAGCAAAGAGGAAAGTAAACTAAAAAGTATGCCTGTACTTTCTGAAAGTGCAACCATATTAGGCAATATGCTTTCATATGAAAGATCTATGGTTTCTGATATGAAGAAAAGCATTGAACTGAATATTGCAAATACTGATCTTCTTGTGGATGCGAAAACGCAAGCGCAGCTTATTTACTATTATAAGACTGGTGAATTGCTTCCTAGTGCCCGCAGTATGCTAGAAAGAAATTCAGCTGCAATCCAGGAACATTATAAATTCTCTATTGCCAATGAGACATTTGAAGTTTCCATGCCAGATACTTTACTTACGGATGGAAAACTGGAAGCGCAAGTATTGCATTATCTTAGAACTGGTGAGTTATTTGAAAGCGCTCGCTCTGCTCTTGAGAGTGGCGCTGTCAGAGTTATCAGCCAATCTTCTAATACCTCCGAAGAAGAAGTGGAAAATACGGTGTCACTTAGAGGTGCGCGCATGCAAAGTAGCGACTCGTATAACGATAGCGGTGAAACTCTATGCTTTTCTACTACACTTTTTACAAACGATAGTACTGATGGATTGCTTTACAGTTTACTAAATCCTTTGTTTCACTTGAGTGAAAATAATGGTTCAGTGTTTTAAGATCTGATATGGCTAAAGCAGTATAAAAGAGCTATTATATGTAAATATTAAAGATTTCCTGGATAGAGCAATTATTAGTACACCGAAATATGTTAGCCTGAGCAAATTTTGCCCTATAGGATTTAAATCTGGAGAATATGGAAGTAGGTAAAGTAAGGTATGACCTTTGAGAGTCTTCTATAGTCCATTCGCAAAAAATTGATTTGCGCAAGCAAATCAATTTTTGTGGAGAAGTGAAGTATGCAAACACTAGTCCAGGAATTAGCACTGCGCTAATGTTTATATGTATTATTACTCATGTGCAGCAAACACTACTTTCACAAAATCCGTAAGGTTTTTGCATTTATTATAACATTTTCTTACGGATTTAAAGCGCTATTTTATGCGCGCTTCCGAGACTTTTGGCGCGCACTATATAATTTGTCCAGTACTTAGCAAACACTACTTAACAAAACCCATAAGGCTTTTGGCAATTTTGCCATTTTTCTGCTGGATTTATGTACACCATAATTGCTTGCAATTAAGATAAATCCTGTTCATTAGAGTTATGACGCAGGCGACTAAATAGCAATAAATACCTTTGAAATTTGTGCTAACCACTTCAACTAAAAAACGCTAGTGATAAAATGCTATACGCCAGGTATTTTAAGATGCTTTAGTCTCTGCGCCAGCAGACTCATCATCACGGCCAGAAATAGAAAGAATTGCAAAGTTATCATGAGAAATAGGCGTAATTCCAACAGGTAATTTAATATCTACTATGTGAACGGAATTACCTATCTCTAGATTTTCTAGATCCACTTCAATGAATTCTGGAATATTCAAATCATTGCAATAACAAGTCACAGACCTTGTTGCAACGTTTAATACTCCTCCTTTCTTAATGCCTGGGCATTTAGATTCATTAAGGATCTTTACACGTATAGAGACTCTTACGCTCTCGCCCTCTCTAATCTCCTGAAAATCTATATGTTCAGGAAAATCAGTAACGGGGTGTAATTGAATATCTCGCAACAAAACCATGTGAGAACGCTCTCCTAGTTTGATTTCTATCACTCTGGATTGCATACCACCTTTATGGTATTCCTTTATGAAATCTCTACCATATAAAGAAATCATAAGCGGAGAAAGGCCGCCATATACTATCGCAGGAATACGCCCAGCACGTCTAGTAGCTCTGGCTGCTCCTTTTCCACTAGCAGATTTTTGTTCTGCAACAAATGATATTCTAGAAGACATACTTTTAACCATACAAATGAAAACTACACCCGAATAAGCATAAGCAAAACACGGGTAATAACAATGATATTAATTCCTCTATCCGTCAAAAATTGATTTGCTGCGCAAATAAATCTTTGCGGAAAATTAAATGTACAAAAATTAGCTTTTAGGCGAGGCCATACGCTAATTTGTTGATATATAATTTATCCAATGCTTGTAAATAACTACTTAACAAAATCTATAAGATTTTTTGCAATTTTGCTACTTTTTCTGCTGGATTCTGCGCTGTCATTGCTTGTAGCCAAGATAAATCCTATATTCGTTAGAGTTATGACGCAGGCGACTAATTCAAATTAGCTGATATGGAATTGGCTTGCCAGTAGCGTCTAAAGCTAATTTTCCATCATCAAATTTTGCGGCAATAAAATTACCATGTCCAAGCCTCGCACCCTTATACATCACAGGTTTGACTTCTCTTCCGTCAATCTTTTTTAACGCAGCAGCTTTCCCACGATTGCTGATGTTATTCTTGGAACCACCCTTCGGAGCCATATCACAGACCTCGTAAATTTCTTTCATTTAATAAACTGCCATACCGCTAAACAAGCACGGAATTGCAAATTTCAACCCACGGATTCTCTCATTCTTCTCATAAGAAGTCAAGTGAGTTATATAATCTATAAAAAAGAGTAATCACGTATGACAAAACAATAAACTATTACTTGTCTTTATACATATATCTATTTTGCAAGCTAATCAGATATTGTTCAAACATCATATCTCTTTGTAATGAGATAAAATCACGCTGTATAAGACCTTTAAGCGAATCAACATCATTTCCTTTGCGTTCTTCTATGCTTAATAATTTAAAAACTATGTAATCATCAGAATCTTCAAACATTTTAGAAAATTGTCCTTGCCTCATAGTTAATATTAATTGAGTAAAATTTTCACTAAGAGTACTTTCATCACTTTGAATAGCAAACTTTTCTCTATATTTTGATACTAATTCTGGCAAATCACCTTCGCTTGAAAGTTTTACTTTCTGCATGAGCTCATTGGCAGTGTTACGCATTTCTTTATCTTTCCAAATTGACTGTAGCTCTTCCTTTATGCTGTCAAAATCTCGTACTGAAGAGGTTTGCAGAGATTCTATCTCATAAAAGAAGTACTCACCTTGAGCACCTGCAACTCCATTTCTTTCTTTAGGGTCATGCTTTGTAAAAACATCCTCCACTAATGACATCGGAATATGCTGCAAATTGTTATCACCATCTATTAACTCAGCAGTTTTTACAACCAAGCTATATTTTTTCGCAACATCAGATATAGGCAGTTTGTCATACAAAAAGTCTTCAGACACTAAAGCTTTTAATTCCTGAAAAGCTTTGAATCGTTTTTCATCCTGTATCATTGCAATGAGCTCTTCCTCAGATTCTTCAAATGTTTTTTGCCCTTCAGGTAAGGAGGTCTCTACAAAAAAGATGTGCCAACCAAAAGATGTATTAATTGGTTTGCTCACATCTTTTTCTTTAAGCTGAAAGATAATATCTGATAACTCTTGTGGCAACATATCTTTAGTTACTATACCAAGCTCAAATGACTCTTTCGCTAGATTCATACTACTTGCAATTTCTTCGATACTTTTGCCGCTTTTAATTTTATTATATGCATTAAGTGCTTCTTGCTCTGTTTTGAATACCAATTGTTTTACAAATCTCCTATTTGGATGTGTAAATAAATGAGCGCTATTATGATATAATGACTTTATGTCTTCCTTTGAAACAGAAGCATCCGGAGTAATATCATTAATATCGATACTTAGATAAGATATATAACGCTTGGCTGGCATTGTAAATCTGTCTGGATCATTTTGATAAATACTGTATAAATCCGCATCTTCTGGAATTTTTGTAATCTGGATGGCGGCTTTATTTATTTTAAATACTTCCAACTGACGAACGCCGTAAATAGCAACAAAAAGCTGATTTATCAGCTCTTGATTATCTAATCTTCCAGATGAAAATATAGTGGCTAACTGCTGCTCAGAGATCATATCTTTTGTTCTTTGTATGAATTCTGCTTCAGCAACGCTGTGGCTATTAAAATATTTGTCCCATAATTCTTTGCTAAATTTTCCATCCTTTTGAAAATATGGATCATTTGCTATACGATACTTTACAGAATCATCGCTCAGCAGCAAATCTAACCTTTTACTTTCCTGGAGCAACACTGCGCTCCTTATTATATCTCCAAGAGCTTGATTCCTGCGCTCTTCTAGATTTTGTCCCCCTTGCAAATCTTCCGGCATAACAGCTGCGCGCTTTTCAATCTCAGCATTCAGTTCTTCTTTAGTATACTTTATATCGCCGATTTTTAATACGTATTCTTCTTTTTTGAAAAAGGCTGTGATGGTTCCTGCGGAAATAAAGATCAAAATACCTAAAATTAACAATACTTTGATAATAATACTATTGACACCTTCTCTGAGTAAATTTAGCATCCTTTGGAACCAAGATATTACAAGTAGTAGTAGATTATAAAAGCAAAATACTAGCATTAGCTCAGTGCTTTACTAGGTATAGGAGAATACATCATATTAAATGAAGATGGAATAAAAAATTCATGCTATATTTGAGTAATTTGCAATTTTAACTAATAGCGAAAGTATATGGTTTTATTGATATCTTGATTTTGAGGGGTAAATGAATAAAAGCGCTGTAGTTTTATTAAGTGGGGGATTGGACTCTGTGACTGCACTTGCACTTGCAAGTTCTGAAGGATTTGAGGTATACTGTATCAGCTTTGATTATGGACAGAGACATCGTGTAGAACTTGAGTGTGCTGCTAAGGCTGCTAAACAGTTTAATGTATTAGAGTATAAAGTAATACATATAGATCCATATACATTCAGCGGTTCTGCTTTAACATCTGAACGGCGTGTTCCTAAACGTATTGACTTTTCACATTTGAGTAGTTGCGAGACTGCTGTTACATATGTTCCGGCGAGAAATACTATATTCCTTTCGTATGCACTTGGATATGCTGAGATCAATGATAGTGATTATATTTTTATAGGAGCAAATGCTGCAGATTATTTTAATTATCCTGACTGCAGGTCTGAATATATAAATGCGTATGAAAGCATGGCAAACCTTGCGACTGCCAGAGGTATATCAGGAAGGAAATTGCAGATTAAAGCGCCATTCTTGACAATGAAAAAGTCAGAGATAATTAGTATTGGGCTAAAGCTAGGAGTGGACTATGCATTGACAAGTTCATGTTACCATGCTACAATAATCGGTCGCGCTTGTGGCGTATGTGATGCATGTTTGTTAAGGTCTGTTGCCTTTCACGAAATTGGAATGGAGGACCCGCTGTTTTATGAATGTGAAGCTTCTTCAGGGATGTGATTCTGAATTAAAATAAAAGGAGTTTCTATTTTTGCACAGCTAGATGGCTACTATCAAAGTCGATATATGCTCTTCTTTCTCATAGAGTTAGTGCTCGTAAGAGATATGCGAGAAAAGTATTTTATTCAGAAGAATTAGAAAGTTAAGGATAAGGCTTTTTTGTACTCGCTAGATATATTCATGATGAAGGCTTGAGGTTTCTGCGCATACAAGCTGTGGTGTGCGAATATGGATATAGATCTTGTTATCCTCATCATTACCGAGAGCGTCTCTCTGATAAATGAAGAGTTGATGTTTCTTGTGTTATATACGAAGTTTAGTTTCAAAAAGAGTGGAGAAGGATAGGTGTACATGTGTATAAGAAAATACATAAGGAGCATTGCGATGACGCCAATTTTGAAAAGTATGATGAGTATATTCATTGAAAGGTCAAGTTTTCATTAGGTGTAATACACACTGTGTTTATAACTATTAGTATGGTTTTCAAGTAATTCTTCTTAGTTATATAGTGCGTCATTATAACCTCAAGCTCTCATATTCGGGTGATTCATCCTTTGTTCAGAAGTTTTATTTGTATGGGTTCTAATATAATGTGTCCGCTATTGCTTTTTAAGAAGGATAACACTAGATATTATTTGGTTAATCTAAATACAACTGAATACAAGCTATATGCAAATTTTAAAGATGTTGCCAGGTTGTATGATTGATTTGGCATTCATCACGCTTATTTAATAAATTAATAAATATTTGATTAAAAACGTTACGCGGTATTTTGCTCTGATTATATAATACTTATAAATCTAGAATGTGGGGCAATGATGCAAATTTGCGCAAAAATGCCACCTCTCTTTTGGAATTTTAAAATATAATATATAATTATTGATCATTTGCCACTTAACAAGATCATAAACGAAACTCTTTTGATATTATGCAGCCTGATAAATTTCCTATCACACCTAGTGGATATAAAAAACTAGAGACAGAGTTACAGCACCTAAAAGTTGTTGAGAGGCCAGCTGTCATTAATGCGATCGCAGAAGCTAGAGCGCATGGCGATCTTTCTGAGAATGCTGAATATACCGCTGCGCGTGAAAAGCAAGGTTTTATAGAGGCTAAGATACTTGACCTTGAAAACCAAATTAGCAGAGCGATGGTAATAGATATGAGTGATTTTAAGGGGACTCAAGTCAAATTCGGCGCTAGAGTTACTTTGCTTGATGAAGAAAGTGAAGCAGAAATAGTATATACTCTTGTTGGCAATTACGAAGCTAATTTAAATGAAGGACGTATCTCTATAGATTCACCTTTAGCTAAAGCGTTAATAGGTAAAAATAAAGGAGATAATATAGAAGTAACAACGCCAAGAGGGACAAAATATTATGAAATCATATTGGTAGAATATGTGTAGGTAGCGCTTTATTTTGAGCTTACTATTCATACAATCTAACATTGTGCTATATATTTGTCATGATAAGCTCATTAAAAAAATCTTGATACCTTAGAATTTGTTGTGTTATCGTCTCAT
The DNA here is from genome assembly GCF_964019805.1 of Candidatus Lariskella endosymbiont of Epinotia ramella. Lineage (NCBI taxonomy): Bacteria > Pseudomonadati > Pseudomonadota > Alphaproteobacteria > Rickettsiales > Candidatus Midichloriaceae > Candidatus Lariskella > Candidatus Lariskella endosymbiont of Epinotia ramella. Next base: position 1,297,493 of record NZ_OZ026472.1, read on the forward strand.
TATTGGCAGTTGTCTCCGTATTGTCACAGTTGATTGCTCTCTTGAGTCTTGTGCGCCTTATTTTTATGTGTGCATCTTTAGTGCTGTTGTCTTGTTTTGGATGAGACTTGAGGTTTTATCCTGCTGTGCTTTTATGGTGGAACTGGAATATTTGTAATTGGAGAGAAGTAAATGCGATTTTTTAGCAGTCTTAGGTCATTTGCCTCGAGCAACTATTTTGCTTTTTGTGCTATTATGTTGATTTTGTTATATTCAGGAAGTGTAGCGTTCGCTGCAGCACCTTCTGCACCAACAAATGATGCTCTAACGCAAGCACTGTGCGCAGCTATTGGGTTAGTGCAAGGTGCACCTGGTAAAGCTATAGCAATTATAGTTATTATTTCTGTCGCCCTTGGTATGTTCTTTGGAAAGGTAAGTTGGGCGCTCGGCATTATGATATGTGTTGCAATGGGTATATTGTTTGGAGCGGAAACTGTTGTGCAAACAATTACTGGGAATACTGGTGCTATATGTCCACCTGGCACTCCGTAATAGCAAAGTAGCAACATGTCTACTTTTCTCTTCCAGTTAGATAGAATCTGTTATTTGAATAGATGATGTTTAATTTTGATGCCACATATGCTACATTTGTAGCGCATGTGGCTGTTTTTTTGCATATCTTAATTCAGTAATGCTTTAGTGTTTGTCATTCATAATTCAAATTTGAGTTTGCTACTCAGTTATTTATATTAAGCACTGCAGGTAATGTCACTTTCGCAGACCTTTTTGTCCTTTCCATATTAATACCAACTCACCAAATAACAGAACACTTTAGCTTCATCTTTTCTTTTAAATTTAAATGCACGCATGGTCGCTGTACTTCTAGTCTAGCTACACTCAAATCTAATCTTAAATTTTCTAAAAAATACGCAGCAAGTATATGTTGTTATTTGTGCTAGTTGGTATTACTTTGTTAATTTCTTCGCGAATATATAATATTTGATTTGGAAGTTCACTTGTGCTCTAAAAATCATGAACTTAAAATCCTAGTGCGGTACTTATTAAGGCAGTGCTTAATAAGCAATATGTGTAGAGGATTTTTGCAGAGTAGATATATAGCAACAGCTACTAAAGTGGCATTTCTCTTTATCTTGCAGAAAAAATTTGCCATACATTCATGTTATTAATCAGCAACTCTGGTTAGTAATAATTTGTCGTATATTGATTGCATATTATGTCTTATCTATATTCTGATCATTTTGTTGTTTAGCAAAATTCAAGTTTAGATGGCAGTTTTCAATTTTTAATTTTACTTGTATTAGTTATATATGTTAGTGTTTTTACCTGAAGCTATAGCTTTAGATGCGCTATTAGAGCAATCTTAAGTGGTATCATTTTTTTGATAAGATATAGTTGAAAGCTGATGGAGCACTCAAGAAAACTATGGATAAGATACTTGATCTAAATCTGACAAATGCCAGGAATTCTATAGACAGGATTATACGAAGATCTGCAAAGCGCCAGGATGTGTTTTTTGCAGTTGGCATCTTATGTATCATCTCTGTGTTGCTTTTCCCTGTTCCACCGCTTTTGCTAGATCTATTGCTAAGCACTTCTCTGACGTTTTCAGTGCTCATATTAATGACTGTGCTTTTTATAGATAAGCCGCTTGAATTTAATGCATTTCCTAGCTTGCTGTTGGTTGTGACTATGCTTAGGCTTTCATTAAATGTTTCAACAACTAGATTAATACTCGCAAATGGACATCTTGGTACAGATGCTGCAGGTCATGTTGTAAGAGCGTTTGGTGATTTCATGATGCAAGGTTCAATCATGATAGGGATTATTATCTTTACAATACTGACAATAATCAATTTCGTTGTAATTACAAAAGGATCAGGAAGAATTGCAGAAGTTGCTGCAAGATTCAGTTTAGATGGAATGCCTGGTAAACAGATGGCAATCGACTCTGATCTATCTGCTGGGTTGATAGACGAAGCGCAAGCAAAAATGAGGAGGCAGCAATTAGAAGGTGAAAATACATTCTTTGGTGCAATGGACGGTGCAAATAAGTTCGTAAGAGGAGATGCTGTTGCTGGGATATTAATCATTTTCATCAACTTAATAGGTGGCATTATCATAGGTATATTACAGAAAGATATGACGTTTGATAAAGCGATGCACACTTATACAATACTGACAGTTGGTGACGGTCTTGTGACTCAAATTCCTGCGATTATAGTATCAATCAGTGCAGGTCTCTTAGTTACAAAATCTGGAGTCAGAGGTTCTGCTGATAAAGCAATAATAGGACAGCTGATACAATATCCAAAAGCTCTATCAGTAACAGCTGGTTTGCTTTTGTTTATGGCATGCATACCAGGGATACCAGTTGCTCCTTTTTCTACATGTGGTGCTATTATGGCTACTATTTCCTACTTCTTATATAAAACTGGAAGGCAAGCTGCGGGTGGAGAAATTGAGCTTGAAGGAGAAAGTGGCGCTGAATCTATGCAAATGGCGGGCTCAGCACAGGCTCAGCAAGAATCAGTAACATCTGAACAAGTAGGTCACATAGATAATATAAAACTAGAGCTAGGTTATGATCTATTGCCTTTAATCAATAATACAAATTTCAAAATTACTGACCAAATTAAAGGTCTTAGAAAGCAATTGCTCAAAGATCTTGGATTTACTATGCCATCTGTCAGAATACAAGATAATATTCAACTACCTCAGGATACATATATAATTAAAATTAAAGAAATAGAATGTGGTCGAGGTGTAATCAAGCCTAATAAATTGATGGTTATGGAATCAAAGGGTGGTGACATAGACATGATGGGAGATGAAACCAGAGAACCAGCATTTGGACTCTCTGCAAAGTGGATAGATGAAATTGCAAAAGATGAAGCGCTGCTCAAGGGATATACTGTTGTTGAACCTTCTGTTGTAATAGCAACACATCTTACAGAGGTGATAAAAGAGAATATATCAGAACTTATAACATACGTAGACACTCAAAGATTATTAGATACTCTTGCGCCTGAACAAAGGAAACTAGCTTCTGAGATAATACCTGTTCATGTGTCGGTAATAGTTGTGCAGAGAGTAATACAGGGGCTACTGAGTGAGGGGATATCGATTCGTGATTTTGCAACCATTCTGGAAGCAATAGCGGAAGTATCTACAGGTGCACCTCCTAACTCACAAAATGCAACAAAGATTGTAGAACATGTTAGGGTTAGGCTTGCTAAGCAGATTTGTAATGCAAACATGAACGACAAAGGATATATTCCGATCGTTGTGCTTTCACCAGCTTGGGAGCAGGCATTTAGAGAGAATATAGTTGGGGAAGGTGACAATAGGCAGCTTGTCATGCCACCTAGCAAACTGCAAGAATTTGTAGGATTAATTAATGCAGAATTTGAAAAGCATGCAGTGAATGGTGAAGTACCTGTGATTCTAACTTCTCCGATGCTAAGGCCATTTATTAGAGCAGTCGTCGAAAGATTCCGCTCGAATATCGCAGTGATGTCACATAACGAAATTCATGCAAAAGCGAAGCTCAAGACGCTTGGTCAAATATAGAGCTCCTTGAGGTTGCAAGCAGCTTGTATTGATAGAGTTTTAGCTATATCAATACAGAATCTATTAAAAATCACATCAGAAATTGCAAAAAAACAATTGCAAATGCTGTAATTTGATGTATATTCTCCTCGGGTTTGATACGTTTTAAGGATTTTTTTTATGGAGACATCCTAAAAGTGGTTGTCTCTGTAGAGGCTGTTGTTCCACTTTTATTAGATGTCTTTATAGATCTATAAATGTGAGTTTAGCTGGTGAAAGGAATTTACCTTATGCGTATTGATCTTTTGTGCTTTATTTTATCGGCGCTAATTGTGCAGTTATAGGTATATGTATAGTTCTGAGAAATTTTTGTATCTTGACCATTTTTCATTAAGGCTCGCTAGTAAGCGGGCTATTTTTTTGCTATATATAGCAGTTTTAACTAAATTCTTCCGTGCCGGTTTTTATTATAGGAGACTTAAGAATGGTATCGAATAATAACGTTAACATCAGGGCTATGCTTTTTATGGCGCTTAATGCTATAAGCCTTGCTTCTCTTTATGCAACAATGAAGTTCATTACAGGTTCAGTTAACTCTAACCAGGCTACTTTTCTATATAAATTCATAATACTTATTTTTATTCTGCCATGGATCTTTTATAAAGATGGAATAAATGCAATTAGAACTCCAAACGTAAAGTTACATCTATTGAGAAGCGTATTTAGTGCGGGCGGTTCTCTAAGCATGATGTACTCGCTAAAGTTTCTAAAATTGCTAGATGTTACAGCTCTTACGCACCTTGAGCAGATGCTTTGGATAGTTGTTGGTACTGTTTTTTTCAACGAGCGCATCACGACAACAAAAATAGTTGCTGTGTTACTAGCATTTTTTGGTGGCTTCATAATAGTAAAACCGGAAGCTTTGCATAACCTTATTTCTCAAGATAAAGTTGTCGCAGAGTTTAATAAAGGATATTTATTTGTTTTTCTGACAGTTGCGCTCTGGGTTGTGAACAGTTCTCTGGTGAAACTTTTAGGGAATAGAAAAGCAACTAATAAAGCACAGTTATTCTATGTAATGCTCTTTGCGTCTTTATTTTCATATTGCGTCGCATTTGTAGAATGGAAGCATTTTGCCGTGGGGAGTTGGTTCTTTATACCATATCCAGGAGGGTTTAATGCAGCTTTTGATGCTAATTTGGGCTTGAAAGAGATAGGATTAATTTCTATTGCTTCTCTCTTTTATTTAATTCACAGTGTTGCTTTTTTCCAAGGAATGAAAGGCGATATGACATCGATAGCACCGCTTGTATATCTAAAGTTAGTTTGCTCAGGTTCGCTTGGATATATAATATGGCGAGAAGTGCCTAAAATGGCGGTATCTTATGCTGGGTACGCAATGATTATAACAGCTGGTATTTTAGTTGTGATAGCTGAATATAGAAAACAGAAGCAAACCAAGCAAACTGAAATATTGAATGCTGGACTTAATGAAGCGTAAACGGTAGATTGCGCTTTTTATGGGTACGCAATTGATAGTACAATTTCTTGCTATAGCGTTATCTGTGTGTTACAAGTCATAAAAATGCTTGTGTTTTTATTAGTATATAATGTATAAGTAACATTCCTCCAAGTGTTCAAACGCACTTTGGTGATCGATTTTTTTTGGTGTCATAGGCTTTTTTGGCATGCCTATGGCGCCGCTTATGCTTGTTGAAGAATTAAACAAATGTTCGAGGGAAAAATGCCTAAATTAAAAACAAAAAGTAGTGTCAAGAAGCGGTTTAGTCTTACTGCAAGTGGGCGCGTTCGTTCTAGCCAAGCTAATAAACAACATAACATGCGAAAGCGTAGTAAGCGGCAGTTGCGTATGCAAAGAGGAACTGTGGTGCTCTGCGCTGTAGAGGAAAAGAGAATATATCAATATATTCCTTATACCAGCGCTTTATAGATTTTATGAAAATACTAAGAAGAGAGTTGTATGGCTAGAGTGAAGAGAGGTGTGACTGCTAGAGCGCGTCATAAGAAGATACTAAAGATGGCTAAAGGTTATAGAGGCAGGGCTAAGAGCTGCTTCCGTATTGCTGTAGAGAAAGTGGAAAAGGCACTTGCTTATTCTTATAGAGACCGTAGAAATAAAAAAAGAGATTTTCGTGCTCTTTGGATTCAGCGCATTAATGCTGCGAGTAGAGAGCATGGTATTGTATACTCACAATTTATAAAGGGCGTCAAGCTTGCTGGTATGGACTTAAACAGAAAGATGCTTTCTGAGATTGCTATACATGACAGGGAAGTGTTTGCAGAAATAGTTGGGAAGGCGAAGGAAGCGCTTGCTGTTGCTTGAATAGTTTTTGCGTAATTAGTTTGAGCTACTACTTTATCTTTGTAGTTCGCATTAAAAAGCTTCTTTCTTAAAGTAATGATCGATTTTAGTGATTGCTATTAGTTAGTCGCTCGCGTCATAACTTTTGAAACACACTATTTATTTCGGCCTGCAAGCAATTATGCTGCACCGAAAGTCCAGCAGAAAAAGTGGCAAGAGCCTTATGGGTTTTGTTAAGTGGTATTTGCTAAGTACTGGACAAATTATATATCCGAAAACTAGCGCAGTGCCACGTCTTGAGGCTAATTTTTGTATACTTTAATTTCCTGAAAAAATTTATTTGTGCAGTGAATCGATTTTTGACGGGCAGACTGGTTAGTATGTGTGAATTGTATAATTGTTCTGTAAGTGGTGTCTGTTTAAGTTTTGCTGCAGGTCTACTAGGTAATAATATCAGTTTTATTTAAAAGGTATGTGTTACCTTTTCAGCGCTAAATCTACTTTGTTATATATTGTTTTTTTGTATTATTGCTAGACTAGACACTATGCATTCGAGCGATTCTCCTTCTTTACTCACTTATTTTTGGCAGAAGCTGTTGTTATGCTGAGCAATCTTTCATATTAAATAACTGGGATATTTATTCATCCAAGATGTGGTGTTGCAAGTGCGCTGAGAGTAGGTAGCTATGATTTTGTTAAATTGGTTAACTATATAGCTAAAGTGTGATAAAATAGGCATTGCAAAAGAGTATTTAGAATAAATTTTTCTTAGCTTGAAATCGGCAATGCAACTCTATTTTAGGCGAGAGGCTGACTTAAAATTTATCAAAAGACAAAGTTTAGCATAACTCTTTTATGCTGCATTAGCTATAGTATTTTTTGCAAGGTAAGTTTGTTTTTATATTAGACTTCTTCTTAAAACTTGCTTCCAGTTTAGGCAAGTGCAAGGAGCATACGTGGTGCTTGGAGGACAAGTGCAGACGAAGTACATGAGAATCTTTAGCCAAAGGAAGCGACAAAGCAAATTGGTTGCTATAATAAACGTTTTTAAGAAGAAATCTATACAATGTAGTTATATCGTTGAGTCTATTCCTGCTACTTAATGTGCTTATTCTACATAAGATTACGAATTTAATTACATAACAATATAAGTTTATGGTATTCTGATGTTATCCTTTAGCTTTCCACATGTTTTAATAAATTGAATTAAGTTTTTATGGATAATTTCTTCAGATGAAGATAATAAGTCTATAGTTAGTATGTGATTATTTGTAGCTGCTTGTTTTGTATGCTGATTTTAAACGAAACGTAGAAGATGAGACTATGGTAAAAATTACAAAGAGCGTTGTTTCTTTTTTGCTATATTTTGTTAAAAGACAATGGCTTGGTTTTATTCTAATAACAATCTCTGCTACCAGTGCAAGCATAATAAATAATTCAGTTTGGCCCTACATGATTGGGATTTTGGTGGATTTCTTTAGCACTCTTGATAGGATTGAAGAGAATGTATTCATTGCACTCTCTGCTCCGCTTAGCGTCACGCTTTTTTGCTGGATATTCATGGAATTGATGCAGAGGACTAAGGGAGTGTTGCTTGCAAATGTTGCTCCTAAGTTTGAAGCAAATATAAGGATGTTTGCCTTTAATAGAGTGATAAAACATACATATGAATATTTCACAAGAAAACATACAGGAGCAATTGCGCATAGGATAGATGATTTACCGCGTACAGCGAAGTTGATAGTAGACGATACATTGACAGTTTTTGTTCCGCTAGTCATGTCAATTATAATTTCCTCAGTAGTAATATCTATACATAGTATCACACTCGCTTTTTGCTTCATTGGCTGGCTTGTCATATATTTTTCTCTAAGTGTTTTCTTTTGTATTAAATCAACAAAGTATTCCTATCTTCATTCAGCAGCGAAGGCTGCAGTTCAAGGTGTGATAGTAGACAGTATCACAAATCATTTGAGCATTAAAATATTTGCAGGGCATAGTCATGAGTTGCGCAATGTACAAGCAACACAGAATGATGAAATTAACAAATATAAAGATAATCTTCTATATATAGAAAAGTTTAAAATCTTACTCAGCATAGTAAGTATATTGAGTGTTGTATTTCTTTTTTGTTTTGCGATTAAGCTTTGGCAACTCCAATATATTACAGTTGGTGATATGGTGTTTATAGTAAATACAACTATGACGCTAATGACTGTGATTTGGTTTGCTGGAGATGAGATATCTTATATGTTTCACGAATTTGGTATTTGTAAACAAAGCTTAAGCTTAATACAAGAATCTTCTGATGAGCAAAGCTATGATTATAGTCAGGACCTTGAAGTCACAAGTGGTAAGATAGAGTTTAGGGAGGTCTCTTTTAAATATCATCAGAATAGTAATTTATTCGATAAGAAGTCTATATTGATACCTGGTGGACAGAAGATAGGTTTAGTTGGGTTTTCTGGTAGTGGAAAAACAACATTTACAAACTTGCTCATGCGTCTCTATGAAATTTCCGGTGGCACTATCTTGATTGATGATCAAGATATATCAAAAGTTTCTCTGCAATCTCTTAGAGAGAGTATAGCATTTATACCACAAGAACCATTGCTGTTTCATAGATCAATAAAAGATAATATTAGGTATGCAAATTTTTCTGCTACCGATGAGGAGGTTGTGCAAGCTGCAATGAGAGCAGAAGCACATGATTTCATTATGCAGATGCCAGATAGATATGATACAAAAGTTGGTGAACGCGGTTCTAAATTGTCTGGAGGTCAAAAACAGAGGATTGCTATTGCAAGAGCAGTGCTTAAAAATGCTTCAATAATTATCATGGATGAAGCAACTTCTGCGCTAGATGCACTTACAGAGCAGATGCTTCAAAAAACGCTTAATAATCTAATTGCTAATAAGACTGTCATCATAATAGCGCATCGTCTTTCTACGCTTCTTCGTATGGATAGGATATTGGTATTTAATAAAGGCTCTATTATAGAAGATGGGACCCACAATGAGCTTTTAGCAAAAGCGGGACATTACGCAATGCTATGGAACATGCAACATGATGGAATTTTACCTGAGTCCAGTAATTACACTACATAAAAAATATCATGCATATCTTAAATTAATCATTGAAATTCTTTACAGGCAAAAATATAGTGATCAATCGATTCGAAGTGGTCTGATTCGTAGGTAAAACAAAGAAATAAAACAATTATGATAGATTCAGCAAATACGTCTCTACTGTTTCCTGGGCAGGGTTCTCAGCATACAGGTATGGGTAGAGAATTATATGAAACATTTGAAGAAGCCAGAGAAGTGTTTCTGACTGTAGATGAGGTATTGCAGCAAAATTTATCTAAATTGATGTTTGAAGGAGATGCAAATGAGTTAACAGCTACTGAGAATGCACAGCCTGCGATCATGGCTGTTTCTATAGCTGTATTACGTGTATTATTGGTTCAGTTAAGATTATCTATTACTTCTATTTGTAGTGTAATGGCAGGGCACTCACTTGGTGAATATAGTGCTCTTTGTGCAGCTGGTGTGTTTAGCTTAGAAAATACAGCTGCTCTCTTGAGGATACGTGGGAACGCAATGAATAAAGCGGCATCCAATGTCAAAGGTGGTATGGTGGCTTTAATTGGAGCAGATCTTGAAAATGTAGAAAAAATGGTAGAAAGTCTGAGACAGTTTGGGTTATGTGAAATAGCAAATGATAATGGTGCAGGACAGATAGTCATTAGTGGTGAGATGAAAGCTATGGAGAAGGCTGTAGAGCTTGCTTCTCAGTTTTCTATAAAAAAGGCGGTGCAGCTTAATGTAAGTGCTCCTTTTCACTCAAGTTTAATGACTGATGCTGCAATCACTATGCAAAAATCGCTTAGTCAGGTCGTTATGAGTGCACCAGTTGTTCCAGTGATAGCAAATTATTCTGCAAGCGCTGTTTCAGATGCTGAACAAGTTAGGAGTATGCTGGTAAAACAAGTTGGAGGTAGAGTTCGTTGGAGAGAGACTATTGAGAAATGTATCTGTGACTATAAAATAATTAATTTCATAGAGGTTGGTCCTGGTCAGGTTTTGACTACGCTTGCAAAACGTATGTCAAGCGGTATACGTGTATTTAATCTTGATTCTCCAAATAGTATAGAGCGTTTTGTAGAAAGTATTTTATGAAACCTGAAGATATTGTGGGTTTTGCATAAGTCTCATGTGCATTTGTCTTATTATATAAGATATTTCATGTTACAACTGTTAAGTGCTTTTAACAGCTTTCAACACAATAGAATGTCATTTTATTATCTATATTTATCAAAAAATGTTTGCCATTCTTTAATTTTATTTTAGTTTAAAAGAACATTCGCAAATGCTTGTGTAAATATTGCAACGTTTTTGAGAAGTATATTCAAGATAATTTCTAGTATTGAAATTATCATGTATTTCATATTGCTTAATTTTAGCATAAAGTGATTTGTGTGTTTTATCTCTCTGTAAATTTTGATGAAACAAATAATCATGGAGAGTTTGGTGTGTTTCGATATAAATAATTTTGTGTATAGATATGTTGTTTGATTTGAGTGCAAAGCGTGCTTTAGTTACTGGTGCTACTGGTGGCATAGGCAAGGAGATAGTGAATTTGTTAAATAATGCAGGTGCAAGTATTGTCGCAACTGGGACAAAAGCGAGTACGCTAAATACAATGCAAGATACGAATAGCAATATTCAGACTATGGTTGCAAATTTACAGAATTTAGAGGAAGCTTCTAGATTATTTGATGACGCAGAAGATAAGTTTGGTCAGATTGATATTTTAGTTTGTAATGCAGGTATAAATAGAGATAATTTAGCCATTAGAATGAAGGATGAAGAGTGGGATGAAGTGCTGAATCTAAATTTGACAGCTGCATTTAGGCTGAATAGGGCTGCTATAAAAAGAATGATGAAGAGGCAATTTGGTAGAATAATCAACATTTCATCTATTGTTGGTGTAACAGGGAATTTTGGTCAAGCAAACTATAGTGCAGCAAAAGCAGGACTCATTGGAATGTCGAAAACATTGGCGCTTGAAGTTGCAAAGCGTGGTATTACAGTGAACTGCATAGCACCTGGATTTATTGATAGTCCCATGACCTCAAATTTAAAAGAAGAAATAAAGAGCTTGATAAATGGGAAAATTCCTATGGGGCGCATGGGAGTTGCAGCTGACGTTGCAGCAGGTGTTTTATATCTTGCATCTGATTCTGCAAGCTATGTAACTGGTCATACTCTTCACATAAATGGTGGTATGGTAATGTCTTGATTAGGTGGTATATAGACTTCCAATGAAATATGTAGTAATTTTGCTTGTAAGATTGAGCATATGCTTTAAGCATTATTGAGACATTTTAGCTAATTTTTGATGTTGCAGTGGTTTTATGTAAGTTGTCAAGCTCACTTAGACTGCCTTGGATTATGCTTTTGATGATGTAATAAATCTGAGAATGATTCTACTTGTATAGTTTTATGTCAAAATAGAAAAAGATCAAATTTATAGAATCTATATGGTGCAAAAGTTATCGTGCATTGTGTGAGGTTTGAAAGCTGCTATTGCTCGTGTGATATTTTTGAAGGTGTTGAAATTATTATGCAGCAGTTAAAGTTTTTACTTTAGAATTCTTGCTTTGCTTACTATTAAAATTACGTTTTGTATTAAAAAGAGGTTAATTATTCATTATGAAGATATCAGATAGCGCTGCTATGACACCGCATATGATTGTTCAGGAGTTAGACAGATTCGTTGTGGGACAGGAGGAGGCTAAAAAATCTGTTGCTATAGCGCTTAGAAATCGCTGGAGAAGAAAGCAAGTAGCGCAGCCGCTTCAAGGAGAAATAGTTCCACACAATATATTAATGGTGGGGCCTACTGGTGTTGGAAAAACAGAAATTGCAAGGAGGCTTGCGAAGCTTACTAGCTCTCCGTTTATCAAAATAGAAGCAACTAAGTTTACAGAGGTTGGATATGTTGGTAGAGATGTTGATTCCATAATCAGAGATCTCTTAGATATAGCAGTAAATTTGGTACGTTCTTCCATGCATCAAAAAGTTACATCTCAAGCAAGAGAAGTTGCAAAACGGAAGATACTAGATATTTTAGTTGGTGAAAATGCGAGTCCTGAGACTAGAGAGAAGTTTGAGCAAAAGTTAGATTCCAGTGCTTTGGATAATATAGAGATTGAGATTGTGCTTTCTGATAATCATGCACAGCCAAGTAATGTTCCCATGTTTGATATGCCAGGTGGGCAGATGGGCATACTAAATCTGGGTGAGCTGATTAGTAAAGCATTTACTGAAAAGAAAACAAAAACTGTGAAGACAAGCGTCAAAGAAGCAATGGAGTTGTTAGCAAGAGAAGAGAGTGATGCGCTTATAGATAATGAAAAAGTTATTTTAGAAGCAAAAAGGATAACTGAGGAAGAAGGAATCGTTTTTATAGATGAGATTGATAAAATAACAAGTAACGGTTCAAGCAGTGGTAAGGGAGAAGTAAGTAGAGAAGGTGTACAGAGAGATCTACTTCCGCTTCTTGAAGGAACAAATGTTACTACAAAATATGGCACTATACAAACTAGTCACATATTGTTTATTGCTTCCGGTGCTTTTCATATCGCTAAGCCTTCTGACTTGTTACCAGAGTTGCAAGGGAGGCTGCCAATACGTGTTGAGCTCAAGCCGCTCTCTGAGGAAGATATGATAAAGATATTGAAAGATCCTGAACATAGTCTTACAAAACAGTACCAGGCATTGCTAAGTGTTGAGAATGTTACTGTAAGTTTTACTGACGACGGTATAGAGAAAATCGCGAAGGTTGCAGCCTTGATAAATCATGAAATTGAAAATATCGGTGCACGAAGGCTGCACACAATACTTGAGAAATTGCTTGAGGATATTAGCTTCAATGCACATGTAATGCAAAACCAGACTATAAACTTGAATGCTCAGTATGTTGAAGAAAAATTGGAACACATTGTGAAAACCAGTGACTTAAGTAATTTTATTTTGTGAACTATTACATAAAATAATTTTATTTTTTGTACAATTATTTATATCATAACTCTATATCTAGTCTTGCAGTGATTGATCCTAAATTATTCATTATACATATTATCTGTATGGTACTGCTGGCAAAGTCACTTGTGCAGATCTTTTTGGCCTGACTTTCAAGTATTACTTCGTTAATTTCTTTACAAATATGTATATAGTATTTAATTCAGAAATTAACTGGTACTCTAAAAAATCATGCTATCAAAATCCGCGTGCGTGCACTGACCTTAAGCGCAGTGCCATAGCTCAAAAGTGATAAGTTGCGTGCTATGTTTTAAAGAAAAAGCGTGGCAAATTAAAGAAAGTATGGATGTGCCAATTTATATATCTTATATAGTCTATCCGTCAAAAATTGATTTGCTGCGCAAATAAATTATATTAATACTAAGTCACACTTTTCAAAATTAGCGTAATCAGAAGTGCTTATTATGTATTTATTATTGCCTAGCACTCTTCCTAGCTCTTTTTGAAGTCTAACTGTATGTACGTTAATAGATATCAACTCTGCATTTAATAGATTACTTTAGATTTTAGCGAGTCTGATATAAATAGAACATATTTTAGAAGGTCATAATGTCTGAACATTATAATTATGCTATGCGTTGTGCGCATTGGTTATACGCTATGGTTGTGATTTGTACATTGAGTATAGGGTTTTATATGGTTGATCTTCCTAATGAAGCTAAACCACAGATGTACGCTTTACATAAATCGTTTGGTGTGCTTTCGTTTTTCCTCCTTGTATTACGAATTATTATTAGAAGGTTTTCATACATTCCTGAACTTCCAGATTCTATATCTCAATTTGAGAGGATTTCAGCAAAGATTGGTGTTTTCATTTTATATATATTAATGTTGATTATGCCTATGAGTGGTTATGTGATGTCAGTTGCAGGTGGTCGAGATGTATATTTTTTCTCTTTTGAATTGCCAAAGCTTTTACCAATAAATAGTCAGCTATCAGCAATTAGTTACCTGGTCCATGTGAATGTATGTTATATACTCGCTGCTGCGATTGTGTTGCATATACTATTTGCTATCAAGCATTTGATATTTGATAAGGTAAATTTGTTTGCTAGAATATGGCGTGTTGAGAGTGCTAATTGAAAGTACTCAAAAATTTCTTAAGTCTGTTTTGTGATCATTTTACTATTGCACTGCTTGCAAAATATACCCGCAAGACTTTGAAACATAATTTTTTAGAGAGCAGGTTAATTTGCGCGTCTAATACTTTTGCATATTTGCAAAGAAATTCATGAAATAGTATGGAAAATTAGGTAAAAAGGTCTGCGCAATAACTTTGTGGGCAGTTGCTATATTAATAGAATTTTAGTTTGTTGTTATTTGGAGGATGTAGGCTTTAATGAGAGCTATGTTGTATGTGAAAATCTCGATGTTGGTTTTTGCGTTCTCAGTGCTGATTATAATTGTTATGCTTGCGTATAATAGAGTAGCTAAGCCTGTAGTTGTATCTGATATACCGCTTGTTTCATCTGATAAATGTATGACGAAGATGCCTCCTGAGAATCCTGGAGGAATGGTTATCTCAAATCAAAATAAAATGATTTACGATCCGATCAAGTCTGAAAAAGCGGGAAAGTCCAAGGCTAGTAGAGTAACAAGCGTTACAACAAAGCTTGATGAAGAGGATAAGCTTGGCTTGCTTCAGGAGATAGGTGTTGAGAAGTTAAGTAAGCTTGAATATGAAGCTAAAAAAGTGGTGTCAGGTAGCAATGAAAATAGCGTATTTGATTTTGCGAAAGAAGGCAATGTTGAGAATAAATCAGTTTCAAAGCATGTGCAAAAGGATAATAAAAGTATAGAGATTGTAAGAGAGAAAGTAACAGGGAAGCAGGTTAAAGGGCGCGTAGTGGATACTCCCAATCAGAAGGATCAGAAGAAGCAAAATCGATAAAGTATAAAAATTGGTGGATTTGCCAATATATCCGGCATTGTTGCATAATGAGACTATTTCATTATCAGTGGGTCTTTCTCATTGATTGTGTAAATTTTTTAGAGCCATTAAAATCTCCCATCAAATTTGATTATAAAATGAGCCATAGCTTCATTCCAGTTAGAGATAGGCATGGTCCATTTTTTGGTAATATAATCAATCGTTAGGTATAAAACCTTGAATACCGAATCATCATTTGGGAAAACACGCTTATTTCTTGTAACTTTTCTCAACTGACTATTCAGCGATTCTATAGCATTTGTAGTGTAAATTATCTTACGGATACTCTCTGGATATTGCAGAAATATTACAAGATTCTCCCAATTATTATACCAGGATTTTGCTATATGTGGATATCGTTTACTCCATTTCTTATCAAAAGATTCTAGGGCAAGATGCGCTTCATCTTCAGTAGCAGAGCTATAAATAAGCTTTAAATCTGATGCCAATAATTTTCTGTCTTTATATGATACATACTTCAGGCTATTTCTAATTTGATGTACTATACAAAGCTGATGCTCAGTTTTGGGATAACTTGCGCATATAGCTTCAGACATACCAGTCAGGTTATCACTACAGGCAATTAATATATCTTTTAATCCTCGATTCTTCAATTCAGTAAAATTACTAAGCCAGAATTTAGATCCTTCATTCTCACTTATCCATAATCCTAAAATATCTTTCCGGCCCTGTAAATCTATACCCAGCGCAACATATACTGATTTATTAATTATCTGTTTATCTTGCCTTACCTTAACTATTAAACAATCAAAATATACTATAGGATATAATGGTTCAAGAGGTCTACTCTGCCAAATTCTAACCTCATCAATTACATCATCTGTAACCCTACTAATTAAACTCTCACTAACTTCTGCTCCATATAATTCTTGTAATTGGATCTTGATATCAGACAAACTCATCCCCTTGGCATACAGAGATATTATCTTTTGATCTAAACCATCTATTCTTGTTTGATTCTTGGAGACAATTACAGGTGCAAATTTACCTTCTCTATCTCGCGGAATATTTAACTCGATACTGCCATTCTCAGTAATCAAATTCTTATTATAATGACCATTCCTGCAATTCTCAGTTTCAGACCTATCATATTTGTTATAACCTAAGTGTTCAGACATTTCTGCCTGCAAGGCTCTCTCCAAAATACTCTTCGTTAATTCCTTAATCAATCCATCCTGCTTCAGTACTGTCTTTAAATCCGCTCCTCCTTCTATCAGTAAATCTATCGCTTCATTTATTTTCTTATTCTTTTCTGTCTTCATTCTAATTACCTATATTCTTTATTAATTCCAAATATAGGCTCTACTATAATTTACACAATCTTTGATAAAGACCCCAATCAAAATATACTATAGGATATAATGGTTCAAGAGGTCTACTCTGCCAAATTCTAACCTCATCAATTACATCATCTGTAACCCTACTAATTAAACTCTCACTAACTTCTGCTCCATATAATTCTTGTAATTGGATCTTGATATCAGACAAACTCATCCCCTTGGCATACAGAGATATTATCTTTTGATCTAAACCATCTATTCTTGTTTGATTCTTGGAGACAATTACAGGTGCAAATTTACCTTCTCTATCTCGCGGAATATTTAACTCGATACTGCCATTCTCAGTAATCAAATTCTTATTATAATGACCATTCCTGCAATTCTCAGTTTCAGACCTATCATATTTGTTATAACCTAAGTGTTCAGACATTTCTGCCTGCAAGGCTCTCTCCAAAATACTCTTCGTTAATTCCTTAATCAATCCATCCTGCTTCAGTACTGTCTTTAAATCCGCTCCTCCTTCTATCAGTAAATCTATCGCTTCATTTATTTTCTTATTCTTTTCTGTCTTCATTCTAATTACCTATATTCTTTATTAATTCCAAATATAGGCTCTACTATAATTTACACAATCTTTGATAAAGACTCTACAGTGCTGTTACGATTATTTTGTACAGTAAGCAACCTTACCACTTCATCTTGAAACTCATCTATCAAGAACTTCAATGATTCTGCATTCTTAACAGCTAAGTGCAGTACTGTGTTACCATCATTATCTACTTCTTTTAGTAAGCTTTTTACCTTTTCTGGAAAAGTATCTATTAAAGCTTTTAGCAACTGTGCTTTATACTCTGCGACTAAGTGCAGTACTGTCCTTCCATAGTTATTTTTTAAATCAAGCGCTTTCTCTCCAAATACTGTAATCAAGAATTCTAGTGATTCTTGATTATGAATAGCATAGTGCAGAACTGTATCACCGTAGTTGTTTCGCACTTCAAGCAATTTCTCTTTAAATTCCCACCACTTCTCAAACAACAACTTTAGTGCAACTACATTATTAACAGCACTGTGCAGTGCTGTGTTGCCATAATTATTTTTCACCTCGATCATTTTCTCTTTGAATTCTCTTATCAAGAGCTTTACTGCTTCTATATTCCCGTAAGCCGTTGCTATATGCAGAATTATACTGCCGTGACTATTTTTCACTTCAAGCACTTGATTTCCATACAAATTTATCAAGAGTTGTAGCGAATCTGCGTTACACTCAGCAGCCAAGTGCAACGCTATTCTGCCATTGTTATTTTTCACTTCAATTAGGCTTTTGTATGCATCGTCTTTAAATACATACATTAGACATTCTAGCGACTTTGCGTTATACTGCGCCGCAATATGCAGTATTGTATTCCCAGAATCATCCTGCTTATTCAGCAATTTCTTCACTTCCTCCTTATCTTCTTGTATCAATTTGCTTAAAGCCTCTGCATTTTCTTTAGCTGCGCTGTATGCTTGCTGATATACTAAATCACTCAACATATTTTCATCTTTCATAAAGTACTTCCTATAGTTTTTATAATTTTTAAAATGAAAAATTTAATGACTGTAAAATTTCGAAAGCTTCCTGCTAAATTATCGAGGCGAATCAGAGTCTGCATCAAGCAAATGCACAAAAACGCAGAGCATACAAAAGCTTTCAGAAAAAGACTACCATATCTAATATATATAAGGCTTTTTAAGCCTATCAACACATACAACATCTCATAACAAAAAGAAACGAGCAACAAAATAAATAATTAACAATAAAACAAGATAATTCGCGTTATATTACAATGCAATGTGATCTTCTAGCATGTTTATCTACATAGTATAATGATAAGATTTATGATTTATCGCAAATCAGCTTTGCAATGCACCTATAACCAACAAAATATATACTGAAAACATCTGACTTTTTGAAATGCCCATGTATATCCCACGACTGTTATGTGAAGCAAACAATCCAAATTTGCGATATATAGAAGATGTAAGATTAGGCACTGCCTTAAGGTCAGTGCATGTGCGAGAATTTGAATGGCAGGACTCTTTTATACTGCTTTAGTGGGAATGCCAAATCTCATTGTTAATTCATCATAACAATGATTGTAAATTTAAGAGATGTTGTTAATTTACTCTGCAAATTATGTCACTTGGTAGCAAAGGAAATTTTCAATATATATAGTAAAACTCAAATAACTCTTTACAATATGTATAGCACTGTGCTAGATTCCACATTCGGTGTTCACCTTTTTATGCTTTGTTCCTTTTATTAGAGACAAAACATTTCTATTGACGCGGGGTGGAGCAGCTCGGTAGCTCGTCAGGCTCATAACCTGAAGGTCGTAGGTTCAAATCCTGCCCCCGCAACCATTAATTTTCCATCAAAGCTCAAAAACTCATCTATATTGCGCTCTCTATGTTGAGCAGAGCATCTTCGGTGTTTAGATCGTCTATCCGCCAAAAATTTATATACGCAAACAAATCAATTTTTGTTGAGAAGTTAAATGTGCAAAAATTAGCCCAGGACTTAGCCATGTGCTAATTTTTGGATATATTATTACTCATGCGCCTAAGCAAACACCGCTTGCACAAAATCCGTAAGGTTTTTACGCTTATCAAAACATTTTCTTACGGATTTAAAGCGCTATTTTTGCGCTCCAAGTACCATTTTCATGCTTATTCCGAGACTTTTGGCGCATACTATCTACTACCGCCAAATCACGCAAGATTAAACTGATCTTTTAGATGGAAGGTTATCTCGCTTCTCTAAACTCTTTGTATGATCGCCAAAAGCAAGCTTATGTTCTTTCAGCAATTTTGTAAATTTATCTGATAACTCGGCTGCTAAGTGGTTTTCCTGCGCATAATTCAATGGAGTTTTTCCATCTTTATCTTTTGCTTGCAAAAGTTCCAAAATCCCTTTTTCTTTTGAAAGAATATTTACCGCATACATCTGTCCATCTCTATCTCTTTCCTTAAATTGTATCGCGATCTTATGTAAAATATTTTGATGCATTGCATTATCCACAATATCGATAACTGCACCATTCTTCATCAAATACTCAAATGATTCCTTTCTACCATATTCAGCAGCTTTCATCACTGCATTTTCCCCATTAACATTCTGTACATTGATGTCTGCATTACACTGTTTTACAACAAGATCCATAATTTCCGGCGAACCAAACACATAGTGCATAACACTGTTGCCATACTGGTCAAGTGCATTAATATTGTGTACTTTATATTCAGATCCGAATAACTTGTGCAACATATGAAAGATCTTTTCTAGGATATTATATTTATCATATTCTTTATTATACTCTGCAAGCAGCTGTTCTTTCTCTTGCAAAAAAACTTCTCTCAATATATCCATATCTAATGTTGAATTGGCAAATGTCAGTATTGGATTTGCTCCGTTCATTTTAAACACCGCTAACTGTTCTCTTAGATTTTCTATCTCCTGCATTTTGTCTTCTTGCATTTGTAGTTCCATTTTTAATTACCTCCTAAAAACTCGTTATCTCTTTAATGAAGAACTATAAGATATGAAATACCACCTAAAGTGGTGCAAAGCCTCTTTAAAAAGAATATATTATCATCTTCATGATTACTATAACTACTACCATAAGCTTCAAAAATATTTGAAAAATATTATTTCACACAACAGTCTTACAAGATCATAACAATTAGCAAGTCAGATTTTAAGGCAGCCTCAGCCATCTACCATAACAGCTTTGGTAGATGCAAGTATAAAAATCAATGTTTGAAGTCATTATCAAGATAATTTGTAGATTATTCAAAACTTGAAGTATCACATCAATTCCCGAATTTAGTTTGGTCAATATATTTTGTATAATTAATATTGGTAATATTAGGATTAGCAACTCAACCATTTGCTATAGATAGCTATAACCAACATATGAATACAAAATTAATAAAAAGATGTCAAAAAGCAGCGATATAATATGAAATATACATATAATTTTAGCATAAGATGCATGTATAACATTTTCAGCTTTATCACAAACACTACGCAAACAAAAAATATATAAAGCGCTTGCGCTTATAAGCTGTATATATAATTACAAACTTTTAGACTAAACATTATAGATAATAAACGAGATTACAATCACAACAGACTATTTATCCGTCGCCATCAGCATATGCGCTGTATTGATCCAAACTTTATGAATTCGTCAAAAATAAACAATTGTAAGTATAGCGTTGTATAACTAAATAACACGTGCTACTCTCTATAAGGCAAAAAACAATAATTACAATATTATTTCGCGAGGGAATTGTTACAAACTTTTAAATCATGTAATATTATATAAAATTTCGCGCAAATGAATTGCAATATCGGCGGCATATTGGCATTCGCCCTTATATCATAAGATATTTAGCAAAAAATCAACTATTTCTATAATTTATTTGTGATAAATAAAAATAAAGAATAATTAAAAAATATTACAATGCGTCGAACAATGTAATACATGCTATTTAGTAAAATATAAGCAATATTGCATACTTCAGATGAATAAAGAGTTGTTATTTATTCTGTATAGCGCTGTGCCCAAGTCAGCACTCGCGCGAGGATTTTAAGAGCATGATTCTTGAGAGTACTAGTGAATTTCTGAATCAAATATTATATATTTGCGAAGGAATTAACAAAGTAATGCCAAATCTCTCAAATAACAGCATATAGTCGCCACGTATTTTTAGAAAATTTAAGATGGGATTTGAATTTAGCGGCACTAGAAGTAAAGCTGCCAGAAGCATACTTAAATTAAAAAAAAAAGACGAAGCTAAAATGTTCTGTTATTTGGGGAATTGAGTATAAGTATGGAAAATGAGGCAAAAAAGACCTGCGCAAGTGACTTATGAAGGCAGCGCCTATGACTTAGCACAAGAAAAACATTTATGACTAAAGAACAACTACAGATTGATATAACCTTCTTTCACAATATCTAAAATTTTATAAGTTGCTTATAAAAGCAATGAGAACAACTGTATCAAACAATTACAATACAATTTCCGAGAAGGAGCGCAAATATGGTAAGATCTTACTATGAATTCTTCGGACAATCTCCACAAGATCAAATAACAGCGCACATTGAACGCGCATTCTGGGCACAAAAGGAAGAAGAAGCTAAACAAAGAAAGCTTTTCCCCAGACTGCAAAACGACCTACTATATCTAGCTATAATGGCCCCAAGAAACGAACCAGAAAAAATAAAACAACCGATTTTTTGATAGTAAAATGAATCAAAAATAGGATTAAGTTAGTAGTATGAGTAAAAAGAAAAATTATACGGCTGAATTTAAGGCAAAAGTGGCTCTAGATGCCATACAAAGTCAAAAGGGGAAAGCTGAAATATGTAGTGAATACAAAATTCCTGCAACTAATTTATATGACTGGAAAGATAAGGCTATCAGGGATTTGTATCAGCTTTTTATTCCAGAAAGTGAGTATACAAAAAAGCAAAAACTCTCTGAGCAAGAAATAGAAAAATTGCATAAAATTATTGGCGAGATAAGCATTGAAAATAATTTTCTCAAAAAAAAATTGCAGAAATAAATTATGAAGAGAGAAAAAATATGTTAGAAATTTGTGCTGATATTTCTATAAGAAGACAAGCTGAGTTGCTGAATATTCCTAGAACTAAGTTGTATTACAAGCCAGTGATAAGTGATGAAAGTGAGATTGCAAATCTCATTAGGGAAATTTATTTATTATCAGATTGTAGATACGGGTATCGCAAGATAACAGCTGATTTGCATAACCAAGGTAAGATCATCAATGCTAAAAAGGTACTGAGAATAATGCAAGAAATGGAGATAGAAGGCTTATATCCTAAGAGCTATAGAAATACTACTATAAAGAATCCTGAACATAAAATTTATCCTTATTTACTATCAGGAATTGAAATCAATAGGATAAATCAAGTATGGGCAAGTGATATTACATATATAAAAATTAATGGCAAGTTCATGTATTTCACGGCTATTATTGATTTACACAGTAGATATATTATAGGCTATGATTTATCATATTCTCTGGAAGCAGGATTTTGCATAGCATTATTAGAAAGGGCATTGGCAACAAGAGTTCCAGAGATATTTAATACTGATCAAGGTTCGCAATATACCAGTAGTGAATTTATACAAAAATTACAACTAAAAAATGTAAGCATCAGTATGGATCATGTTGGCAGGTGTTTTGATAATATATATGTAGAAAGACTTTGGAGAACTTTAAAGCAAGAAGTGATCTATTATTATAGACCTGATGATATAGGCAGCTTGGAAAAAAGGATAGAAGAATTTGTACCTTGGTATAACAACACAAGGTTACATCAAGCTTTAAAATATAGAACACCAGCTTCTATATATTTAAGCTAATTTTTTGCTAAAAAATCGGAGCATTTAAAACAAATGGTTTGAATTAAGGGTGCAGTATAAGCAGCTCTCGAAAAATATGAATTGATTGAAAAAATCACAGACTATCAAGCTGCAGTCGCAACAGGTCTTGTAAAAACACTAGATTTTAGCCACAACAAGTTAAGTTACCTTAGTAACAGCATGGTCTACAAAATATATAAAATCATGTCGAATATGCTGCATAAAACTAGTGTAGAGAAGCTAACCCTATGGAACAATCACTTTGGGAAGGAGCATAACAACGCATTACGAACAATACTGCTGCTGACAAAAGGTTCGAGCGTCAAGTTTCTTGATCTAGGACATAACTATATTGGGTATATGAATCAGGGCGATATATCTTCAATATTTAGTATATTCAAAAACTTAAATATCACTCATATCAACCTATCCAACAACCACCTAGGGCGACTAGATGTTTCTGACTTACTGATACTATTAGACTTGCTGACTATTGGAACTAAAATAACACATATTGACATTAGCTCTAATGCTCTTTGTGAAATGAACTGCGCTTTATTGAGAAATTTTGATTTTTCTCTAAAATATGCCACAAGAAGTTTACATTATCTTAACTTAAGCCACACAGGCCTTTATAATAGAGGTATACACTATGCAATATTAGATTGGATTAGCAACTCAAATGTAGAACACTTAGATCTTTCCCACAGCGGATTGTGGCAATTTACCACCGAGAACCTACATAGACTTTTTAAAAAACTCGAAAAAACCAATGTATCTAATTTAAACATAAGTGATAATAAACTATGTTACACTGGAAGCAGCGCAAATCTTAAAGCTATTTTACAAGCCCTTAATAATAGCCAAGTATATAAAATAAATCTAAGCGGCAATAATCTACTGCTTATAAAACCAGGATTTCTTATCGAAATCTTCCAACAGATTCCAAGCAATAAATACTATCATTTCACATTTGATATACAAGATATGAATCAATACGGGGTCTCAGCGCTTTATAAGCTGCTAAGCGAAAGACTTGAACAAAATCAATTCATATTTGAAATGTCATTTTCATTCAATAGATCCAACCCTAAACACAATATATTATTTGAACTGCACAAGGCACTAAGATATGAATTTATGTATAGTGCCGGAGATATTTCGCAAGATGACTTTGCAAAAGCGCTACATTACATCAATATCCTGCAAATACTACGCAATATGGAAGATGAATTGTTATTTCATCATTATTTTCCCAATATAACTCACCATATTACATATACAAGTCATGAACATATAGAAGACTACGCTACATCTGACAATGACCAATATCTTCGCCTCTCTATGCTAAAAACACTAAGAAGTAATGGTCAAATCCCGCATGGCTTAAAAACTCAGTATGCGAATAAATTTCATGAGACAATCGGAGACATATTACACAATACTAGATATGATAAAGAGTCGAAGCAACTAATGATGTCTGAAATTCTTTCATTTATCTAATATGATGATATGAAAGCTATTTTAAATAGTGCATGTATGTTCTGTTATATCACTGAACAAGAATCCGTTGATGCTATAATGCAAAGTACTATTTAATCCATCCACAAAAATGAGCCCAGGACTTAGCCCTGCGCTAATTTTTGGATATATTAATTGCTCCTGTGCCGCGCGCAAAAACACTCCTTTAACAAAATCCGTAAGTTTTTTTGGGTCTTTTATAACATTTTCTTACGGATTTAAAGCGCTATTTTGGCACTCTAAACTCATTTTATACCGCGTTTGAGACTTTTGGCGCGCGTACTTGGTCAGAAAAACACAGAGTATATAACATACTCTAATACAGATAGGCATAACTTAAATTTTCAGCTCGAGCACAAATTTTCATATTATCTCTAATAATTTAGAAGAGCCTTGATAAATGAATATACTCGCCATACTTTTCCAAATTGGCGCCTTTAGAATGTTTCTTATGATGTACTTGTGGACACAAAGCACATACACTCATCCTTCCTAGCTCTTTTTGAAGCCTCACTTCGTATGCATATAAATTACATACAAACTCTTCATTTACCTGCAGTATATATGCATATGCAGACATCTAAACCTCTCGCAAAATGCGGGATAATATAAAAATCAATTCATAAATTTCTTATACTTACTTAACGTTATTTTTAGGGTAGATTGTAACATGAAACACTTTGACTGCAAGCTCCTCTATGCATCGGTTGAAATACAGTGTTTCTACTAGACACGGTTAACAAAGTAATTATGCAAAACCTTTTTTGGCTTCACTTTCCATATTACTTCGTAACAGCACCTAGGGGTTTTAGTATATGTGCTAAGAGGCAAGTATGACGGATTTTACTGTGCTCGATCCATGAAATGTAACAAGAATATGCCGAATAATGAGTAAAATTAGAATAGACAAAGCAGTTGAGCTATACATTACAGACTGGATCAATCAGCTTCAAAAGCAGTCTGCATATTCTGAAAACACTTTAAATGCATATATTACAGATCTATTTTATTTCTTTAAATTCGTTAGCAATCACTATGAATCCTCTATCTCAAAAGCGCTATTAGAACAATTAATAGCTCAAGATTTTAGAGCATGGCTTGCGTTTAAGAAACGTAAAAGCTTGAAATCTACATCTATTGCAAGGGCATTATCAGTAGTACGGAATTTTTA
This sequence comes from Candidatus Lariskella endosymbiont of Epinotia ramella, assembly GCF_964019805.1. Taxonomy (NCBI): domain Bacteria; kingdom Pseudomonadati; phylum Pseudomonadota; class Alphaproteobacteria; order Rickettsiales; family Candidatus Midichloriaceae; genus Candidatus Lariskella; species Candidatus Lariskella endosymbiont of Epinotia ramella. Next base: position 1,322,836 of record NZ_OZ026472.1, read on the forward strand.
TAAATACTTAGAAGATAATCACCAAATAATAAACTCAGCTATATGGACAGTCAAAGCTGCAAAAATACCCAAATCACTTCCTAGAGCCTTGCCATGCAGCGCGGCAATAGAAGCTACTCAAGTCATAAGCCACATTGCAAGTGACACATGGGTTGGCGCAAGAGACAGCGCAATACTATTACTTCTATACGGATGTGGTCTTCGTATAGGAGAAGTATTATCAATTAAGAAGTCTGACCTGCCACAGCTTGGCAGTAATATAATAATCATCCGCGGGAAAGGAAGAAAAGAAAGGAGCATACCACTTCTACCAAAGGTGAGAGAAGCTTTAAATAAATATCTAGAGGAATGCCCATATTCTGTAGAAGATGGTCCACTTTTTTGTGGCATTAGAGGAGGACCATTAAATCCAGATGTATTTCGACATACACTGAAGAAGCTAAAAAAAAGCTTGGGACTGCCGTCTTATACATCTCCACATGCATTCAGACATAGTTTTGCAACACATTTATTACAAGAAGGCGTTGATTTACGTACTATACAAGAATTACTTGGACATAAAAGCTTATCTACTACACAAAAATATACGAAAATAGATGGCGTTGGATTACTATCTGCATATTCAAAATATCACCCTAGAAATAAAAAAAATGATAAAAATTAGCAATACTAAAAGCTTATAAGAATAAGGTATTTTTAGAAAATTTAAGATGAAATTTGAGTTTAGCTGCACTAGGAGTACAGTTACTAGAAGTGCGCTTAAATTTAAAAGAAAAGACGAAGCTAAAGTCTTCTGTTATTTGCGGGAGTTGGTATATGGGCTAAAGTGCTATAAAATAGGCATAGTAACCGAATATTTAGAATAAATTTTTATTCGCTTGAAATCGGCAATGTAGCTCTATTTTAGGCAAGAGACTGACTTAAAATTTATCAAAAAGACAAAGTCTAGCACGACTCTTTTATGCTACTTTAGCCATATACACTATTATACCTTAAAATTAGATATACAATTATTGCAATTTTCATTCTAAATTTCCAAGCTCAATCAAAATCATCTGCAATACTCGCAAAAGTAGCTGTCGCTTTCTATTAAAGCGCGAAATTATAACCATTCAGCAATGCAGCCGCTTTATTTTACACAGAATATTAAAAATATATTGCATTATTGTGGCGCAAGCATAGAATTAAGCATTAAGAATACTTATAAATCATAGAAGAACCAAAATGTATACCACTTCTCTCTTTTATAAGAATCCTTTGACCACTCTTGTTTAAGGTCAATGCAAATATTCAATTTATATATTGTAAAAGTTACTTACTGTAGTACCTAAATTTCTAAATAGCAAAGTGTATAGATCCAAATATTAAGATAAGTATGTGCTACTAGTTCAGTTAGAACATTAATAAGCTGCGGTGAATTTGTGGCCCCTCCTCTTCCTAGTGTTTTATAAAGCAGGCAAGTCAACATTCACCCTGGCACAAGCAAAATACAAGTTTCATTCACATACACAATATAACACCATTTTAACTGAAGCAATTATGAGATTAAACAATCATTTATAGCGTGTCATATGAAAAGATGTAGTGGAAGAAAAAGTAATATTATTAGCATAAGCAACAGTGCAATCAATCAGAAATTGAAACAACTGCGAAAATTCCAACAGCTTTTTAACACAGAAACTGATGATGCAGACAGCAATATATTCCATACGCGATATCAGAACACATACGATATAAATCATATAACACAGCTCTGCAGCAGGAAGATAAAAAAATTATGGCTACCAAATGAATCAGTAACTAATGCACCCTTAGAATCGCATAAATCGAGTCTTTATCAAAGATTGTGTAAATTATAGTAGAGCCTATATTTGGAATTAATAAAGAATATAGGTAATTAGAATGAAGACAGAAAAGAATAAGAAAATAAATGAAGCGATAGATTTACTGATAGAAGGAGGAGCGGATTTAAAGACAGTACTGAAGCAGGATGGATTGATTAAGGAATTAACGAAGAGTATTTTGGAGAGAGCCTTGCAGGCAGAAATGTCTGAACGGGTCTTTCTCATTGATTGTGTAAATTTTTTAGAGCCATTAAAATCTCCCATCAAATTTGATTATAAAATGAGCCATAGCTTCATTCCAGTTAGAGATAGGCATGGTCCATTTTTTGGTAATATAATCAATCGTTAGGTATAAAACCTTGAATACCGAATCATCATTTGGGAAAACACGCTTATTTCTTGTAACTTTTCTCAACTGACTATTCAGCGATTCTATAGCATTTGTAGTGTAAATTATCTTACGGATACTCTCTGGATATTGCAGAAATATTACAAGATTCTCCCAATTATTATACCAGGATTTTGCTATATGTGGATATCGTTTACTCCATTTCTTATCAAAAGATTCTAGGGCAAGATGCGCTTCATCTTCAGTAGCAGAGCTATAAATAAGCTTTAAATCTGATGCCAATAATTTTCTGTCTTTATATGATACATACTTCAGGCTATTTCTAATTTGATGTACTATACAAAGCTGATGCTCAGTTTTGGGATAACTTGCGCATATAGCTTCAGACATACCAGTCAGGTTATCACTACAGGCAATTAATATATCTTTTAATCCTCGATTCTTCAATTCAGTAAAATTACTAAGCCAGAATTTAGATCCTTCATTCTCACTTATCCATAATCCTAAAATATCTTTCCGGCCCTGTAAATCTATACCCAGCGCAACATATACTGATTTATTAATTATCTGTTTATCTTGCCTTACCTTAACTATTAAACAATCAAAATATACTATAGGATATAATGGTTCAAGAGGTCTACTCTGCCAAATTCTAACCTCATCAATTACATCATCTGTAACCCTACTAATTAAACTCTCACTAACTTCTGCTCCATATAATTCTTGTAATTGGATCTTGATATCAGACAAACTCATCCCCTTGGCATACAGAGATATTATCTTTTGATCTAAACCATCTATTCTTGTTTGATTCTTGGAGACAATTACAGGTGCAAATTTACCTTCTCTATCTCGCGGAATATTTAACTCGATACTGCCATTCTCAGTAATCAAATTCTTATTATAATGACCATTCCTGCAATTCTCAGTTTCAGACCTATCATATTTGTTATAACCTAAGTGTTCAGACATTTCTGCCTGCAAGGCTCTCTCCAAAATACTCTTCGTTAATTCCTTAATCAATCCATCCTGCTTCAGTACTGTCTTTAAATCCGCTCCTCCTTCTATCAGTAAATCTATCGCTTCATTTATTTTCTTATTCTTTTCTGTCTTCATTCTAATTACCTATATTCTTTATTAATTCCAAATATAGGCTCTACTATAATTTACACAATCTTTGATAAAGACTCGTCTGAACACTTAGGTTATAACAAATATGATAGGTCTGAAACTGAGAATTGCAGGAATGGTCATTATAATAAGAATTTGATTACTGAGAATGGCAGTATCGAGTTAAATATTCCGCGAGATAGAGAAGGTAAATTTGCACCTGTAATTGTCTCCAAGAATCAAACAAGAATAGATGGTTTAGATCAAAAGATAATATCTCTGTATGCCAAGGGGATGAGTTTGTCTGATATCAAGATCCAATTACAAGAATTATATGGAGCAGAAGTTAGTGAGAGTTTAATTAGTAGGGTTACAGATGATGTAATTGATGAGGTTAGAATTTGGCAGAGTAGACCTCTTGAACCATTATATCCTATAGTATATTTTGATTGTTTAATAGTTAAGGTAAGGCAAGATAAACAGATAATTAATAAATCAGTATATGTTGCGCTGGGTATAGATTTACAGGGCCGGAAAGATATTTTAGGATTATGGATAAGTGAGAATGAAGGATCTAAATTCTGGCTTAGTAATTTTACTGAATTGAAGAATCGAGGATTAAAAGATATATTAATTGCCTGTAGTGATAACCTGACTGGTATGTCTGAAGCTATATGCGCAAGTTATCCCAAAACTGAGCATCAGCTTTGTATAGTACATCAAATTAGAAATAGCCTGAAGTATGTATCATATAAAGACAGAAAATTATTGGCATCAGATTTAAAGCTTATTTATAGCTCTGCTACTGAAGATGAAGCGCATCTTGCCCTAGAATCTTTTGATAAGAAATGGAGTAAACGATATCCACATATAGCAAAATCCTGGTATAATAATTGGGAGAATCTTGTAATATTTCTGCAATATCCAGAGAGTATCCGTAAGATAATTTACACTACAAATGCTATAGAATCGCTGAATAGTCAGTTGAGAAAAGTTACAAGAAATAAGCGTGTTTTCCCAAATGATGATTCGGTATTCAAGGTTTTATACCTAACGATTGATTATATTACCAAAAAATGGACCATGCCTATCTCTAACTGGAATGAAGCTATGGCTCATTTTATAATCAAATTTGATGGGAGATTTTAATGGCTCTAAAAAATTTACACAATCAATGAGAAAGACCCTCCAAAATACTCTTCGTTAATTCCTTAATCAATCCATCCTGCTTCAGTACTGTCTTTAAATCCGCTCCTCCTTCTATCAGTAAATCTATCGCTTCATTTATTTTCTTATTCTTTTCTGTCTTCATTCTAATTACCTATATTCTTTATTAATTCCAAATATAGGCTCTACTATAATTTACACAATCTTTGATAAAGACTCTTACCAGCTATAAAATTATTTTTTGCATCTTTCTTACTAACTTCAAAACGAGACTTCCAAGAGCCTAAATCTGCCCACTCTATTTCTTTTAACTCAACCATTGTCATTAATTCACACCTAGATTTACTGAGAATCTCATCTATCGACTTATTGCTTGCAGTTCCTAAGCATTCTATATTTTCATATGCAACATTCATTCTCTGCAATCTATTAATACTAGACTTAACATACTCTGTATTTATGGCACGTAAATTATATATTTTGTTCTTTACCTTATCTGCAAATACTTCTTTACAATACCGTAATATTTCCGGCTCAAGATCATAAATTACTGATAAATATTTACTTGCTTTAACTAAAAAATATCCAGAATTCCAAAAATACTCCCCTGACTGAATATATGATATTGCAGACTCGATATCTGGCTTTTCTTTAAATGATTTTACTTCATATGCTATATCATGCTTTATGATATTTCCTACTCTTATATAGCCATATTCTGTACTTGGACTATTTGGCTTGATTCCGAATATCACGATACTATCTTCTGTAAATGAGATGGCCTGTTCAATCACACTATTCATCGCAAAATTTGGCGATATATAGTGATCAGATGGCGCAATCAACATTAACGCGTCTCCATAAATAAGCTCAATATATAGCGCTGCTAGAATGCTAGGCATAGCAGTATTTCTCTGATTCTCTTCCAAAAATATTATTTCATAATCAACTTCCAGCTCCAATAAATCTTGTTCCACAAATGTTTCATATTGAAGTGCAGTCATTATTATTGGTTTTTTAAAACAGTTTGAAGTAAAACGTTTTATAGTCTCCTGTAACGAAGAATGTTCACTTTCAATTTTGAGGAATTGCTTTGGCATTTTGTCAGATGAAAGTGGCCACACACGTTTTCCTACTCCACCACATAGAATCACTGGCACCACCTCTTTAGACGAGGCAATATCACTTTGCAATTTCAACATAAAATTCCCTTCCCAAAGTTTTTGAAATACTCCATGCGAAGTGTAATTGTATTGAAATACGGTGCATTAATTATCAAATCACATGTTTTTAAAGACATATTAATTCATATTTAACACAAATATTTCATTCAAATTGCTTATAGGACGTAAACTTGAATTCTTATATATGCATTATACTCTTATATATAAGTCACATAAAACACCCAAACGAATATAAATTTCGTACTATAGCTAATTATTTTATCAACATTACTCCGCTAAAAATTATAAAAATGCATATAACAAATGCATCTTGTGCGAGAGTACATCAAAAAATCACCATTTCATAAATAATTTTTACAAAATCGCCCCCTCATATACAAATAATTACATGCTTAGATTAACAATTTGCTAATTAGATATTGAAATCTTAGAACTTGATAAATGAAGTCGCATATAATTTCATATATATGAATTATTGCGATAGATTTTTCCTAATGCGATAAAATATAAAGCTATAATATATCTCTGATAAATAAAGAGTTGCTATTTTATTATAATGTGAGTTGCCAATTATTTTATAATTAGCAACTTGTTCAGATATGCACAAAAATTGAGTCAGGAACAACCTTTCCTAAAGTTTTCAAAAATATAAAATAACGATTTGTGCAGGTTAGATATGTTGTAGCCGCTACTAAAGTGGATATATGCACCCCTTTGTATTACTGAAAAAATCTGCAATACACTCAGATTATTAGATGCTACCTTCATAAGTGCACGAACACGGATTTTAAGGGCGTGATTTTTTAGAGTATATCTACTGAATACATATAAAACAAAAAAGCCAGCAAAGCTGGCTATACGTGAAGAAGTATTAAAATAATAAAATGAAAGTTATGGCAATAAAGAAATATAAGCTACAGGTGCGCAGTCACCCTGCCTAAAACCAGCTTTCAAGATTCTAGTATACCCACCATTTCTATCTTTATAACGAGATGCAAGTTCACTGAATAATTTGGCAACTATGGGAGCTCCACTATTTCCAAAGAACGCCATAGCTCTACGTCTTGCATGTAGATTGTTTTTTTTCGCAAGTGTTATAATTTTTTCCACAACAGGCCTCATATCTTTAGCTTTAGGCAATGTTGTCATAATTTGCTCATGCTCAATCAAAGACCTAGAAAGATTCATCAACATAGACTTTCTGTGCGCACTATAACGACTAAACTTACGCTGTCTTCTCCCGTGATACATATAAAACCCAATAACTCATTCTTAAAATCTAATATTACACAAACAGAAAGGTATAAAGCAAACGAAATACAGTAGCCCACCTCAAAGCGATAACACCAAGAAGAATTTAGATTATCTATTCGAAGCTGTCAAGAAACTACTTTAAATCCACACCAAATTTTTTAGCAACGTACAAGTTCATGAATGAATCAGAACGTCCTGATAACAGAAAATCAATGTTACGCACAATATTCTCCACAGACTGAGATAAAATATACACTTCCTCCGCACTAAATCCAGAAAGTACGTGTGAAGATGCATCTGCATAACTAGGTTTTGATACTCCAAATCTCAAACGTCCATATCCATTACCGCATATTTTATCTATAGATTTTATACCATTGTGACCACCACTACCACCACCTACTTTGAACTTTATTCGCGAGAAGTCCAAGTCTAAATCATCATGAATCACAAGTACACGACTTATAGCAATTTTATAAAATCGCATGATAGCCGCAACTGCATCTCCTGAGTTATTCATGTAAGCCATGGGCTTTGCTAGCATCAAGTGTTTATCCTCAACAGTAATTTTTGCAATCTCACTGTTAAATTTTTTTTTCCAACCTTGCACTCCATATTCGTTATGCATAGCATCCACTATCATAAAACCTATATTATGTCGCGTCGTTGCATAACCTGAGCCAGGGTTGCCGAGACCTACAACTAAATCAAACATTTCTACTCAGAAAATTCTATACCATTTGCTCGAAACAATTGCAGCAACTCACCATCTGCATACATTTGACGTACTATATCACAACCACCTATAAACTGCCCTTTAATATAGAGCTGAGGAATTGTAGGCCAATTAGCAAATGTCTTCACACCTTCTCTTAGCTCACTGCTGGTCATTACATCAATGTCTTTAAACTTTATATTTAATTTATTCAGCAACCTTACAACAGCAGATGAAAAACCACAAGCAGGCTGGCTTGCAGACCCTTTCATAAATAAAACTACATCATTTGACTCTATCTCATTTCTTATGTAATCGTGAATAGACATTTTATAAAAATAAATAAATTATATGAAAATAAAAGAATATATAGAAATGATCACGTTACAGCTAATTGCTAAACGTGAACATATAAAGCAAATAAGAACTTGGCGAAAAATAATAGAAAGTGGCCTAAGCCGCAAGAATGCGGCTGACAGTGTAATGTTTCACTTATCTTTTATAAAGTCACATAATATTTAAGCAAAACTAGGTAATGCATCATGAAATTCAAGTTTTGTTAGAATAAACTTCTTCAAACGCTTATGAACTGCAAGTATGGTCAGATTCGATCAATTTTCTCCAAGTGAATTACTTATCCTACCAAAGGAGGTAGCAATACAGGTATTATGTCAAGTATCACATATCATCAACAATACTTGCTTATTCATGTTCTGCATGCGATTTACAAGATATACCTCAGGTCAATAAAGAGTTGGCATTTATTGTTTTTAGTGCAGAAATTAATTTATATCCCCAAAAATCACGCTCAAAACCCTTGCGCTGACACTTTTTCACAAGCAGTGCCATATACGAAGTTAGACTTCAAAAAGAGCTAGGAAGAGTGTGATGTAGAAATATAATAATGAGCATTTTAAAAGCACCAATTTTGAAAAGTACTATGAGTATATACAATATATCTGCTAAATCCTATACAAAAAACCTCAGCCAAAGATAGCATAATTCTGAAAAAAGTCTAGTGATAGATGATTGGAACAAATATTGTACTTTTCTATCAAACTAAATAATGTGAGTTGCTAATTATTTTATTAATTGATAACTAGTCTAAATATGTGCATAAATTGAGCCAAGAATGACCTTTAAGCGCAGTATTTATGTTGGTTGCAAGCGATTATGATATACCGAAAGTCTAGCAGAAAAAGTGGCAAAATTGCTAAAAACCTTATGGGCTTTGCTAGGCGGCGGCTAATAAAGACATAAGTAGTATTTGTAAGTATTGAACAAATTATAGCAACTCACTAAAATGATAGCATATATGCGCAAACATTTTAATTTTTGTATATTGAACTGTCCCTAAAAAATTTATTTGTGCGGCAAATCAATTTTTTTAGGTACAGACTCTCAAACTACCATGGAGCTAAATTTTTATATTCTTCTTGATACCTATAAATATCATAAAAATATCAGCACTTACTTTTCTTCATATGTTCATCTATGGAATTTGGTTCTGTCAGTGTCTTCTCCTTTCTTGATACTATAGGCAAAATGACTAACAAATGAAGAAAATACCATGCTGTACAACATTGACCAATTGTGATGTATGGGTCTTCAGGCGGTTTTCCTCCAATATAACCAAGAATTATAAATGCAATGATAAATAAAATTGTGAACAGTCTAAAAATAGGTCTATAATTTGCGCTTCTAACTCTGGATCCATCAAGCCAAGGCAGTGCAAAAAGAATGAAAATTGCTCCAAACATTGCAATTACGCCACCTAATTTATCTGGAACAGATCTCAGTATAGCATAAAACGGTAAAAAGTACCACTCCGGTACTATATGCAGCGGTGTAGAGAGAGGGTTTGCCTCTATATAATTGTCTGTATGTCCAAGACTATTTGGACTAAAGAAAACAAATGAAAAAAAGACTAAGAAGAGAACTCCAAATCCAAAACAATCCTTCACAGTATAATATGGATGAAATGGTATTGTATCCTTTTTTGTTTTTACATCTACTCCAGTTGGATTATTAGAGCCATGTATATGCAGGGCTATGATATGTATTGCAACAAGAGCAACTATTACAAAAGGAAGCAAAAAGTGTAATGCAAAAAACCTATTTAACGTAGGATTGTCTACTGAAAATCCGCCCCAAAGCCACACTACTATATCATCTCCAACAAATGGTATAGCAGAAAACAGACTAGTGATAACCTTAGCGCCCCAAAAGCTCATTTGTCCCCAAGGAAGTACATAACCCATGAATGCCGTTGCCATCATCACAACAAAAATTATCAACCCAAAGAACCATAAAAGCTCTCTAGGTGACTGATATGATCCGTAATAAAGCCCTCTTGCTATATGCAAATATACGACAGCAAAAAACATAGAAGCTCCAACTGCATGCATATATCTGAGTAGCCACCCATAATTTACATTACGCATTATATTTTCTACACTATCGAACGCTAAATTCACGTTCGGCGTATATTGCATCGCAAGAAATAAACCTGTCGCTATTTGTAGAATTAATATAATCATTGCCATGGAGCCAAAATTCCAGGCATAGTTAAGATTTTTAGGCGTTCTATAATCCTTTAGATGCTGTATAAAAGAAAAAATAGGCATTCTTTCCTCTATCCAACCGATCAACCCTTTGTAACCATGTCTCAAATCAGCAACTTGAGATTTTTCCTCGCAGTCATGCAACTCTTTCTGATTGTGATCCTTTACTAGTGCAGTATCCATAAACAATAATACCTATCATCCTATCTTGATTTTCGTCTTACTAATAAATTCATATTTTGGCACTTCTAAGTTTGAAGGCGCAGGCCCCTTTCTTATTCTACCTGAAGTATCATATTGAGAACCATGGCAAGGACAAAACCAACCATCATAATCTCCCTTATGCCCTACTGGGACGCAGCCAAGGTGTGTGCAGATACCAACGACTATCAGCCACTCATCGTTCCCTTTTATTACTCTATCCTCATCTAATTGAGGATCTTTTAAAGTATTAATATCAACATCCCTTGCTTCTTTTATTGCCTCCTCAGTTCTTCTGAATATAAAAACTGGGCGGCCGGACCACATAACAGTTTTCATTTCTCCAGGTATCATATTCGAAACATCTACTTCTACGCTGCTAAGCGCAAGCACTCCAGCATCAGGGCTCATAGATCTGATAAACGGAACGGTAGCTGCAGCAGCTCCAGCACAACCAACTGCAGTTGCAGCCATCACTACAAAATCTCTACGTGTCGTACCAGATTCACTTTCTTGCATCTGCTCTTGATGACCTGAGCTCATACCTGCAGATGTTTTAGCTAAATCAGACATATCTAAAATGATTCATTTTAATATAAAGCTTGTAGACTATATTATGTCAAAATAACAGAATACTGCAAACAAAAGAAATAATGTTCATTAAAATAATAACGCTTTAAGCAGTAGCATTCTTATTCTACTTGAGTAAGTTGCAAAACTTTTACTAAGCTCTAAAATCCCACTCTTTCTAGAAGCTAGAATACCATACATATAATATCTGATAAATGAAGAGTTGCTTTTAACTTTCACGCAGACAAAGTTAGTGTTCAAAAAAGCTATGAGAATGATATGCAGTATATATAGCAAAAAGGCACCAAAGTGTTTAGCTTTGGTGCCTTTCTTAATTGTTCCAATTTTCTAAGTAGGCTTAGATTATTGGAATGTGAATAGTCTTTGCATGAGCGTTCTAGAATAACGATCTGTTTCAGCCATAGAATTAACAGCGATATCCATCTGTGTACTATTTTGATTGAAAGCAGCTAATTGTTCTAGCATGTCTACTTTACCAAGAACGTCGCTGATTGGAATTAATCCAAGAGTCTGCGCTTGGAGAGACTTAGCAACTTGCTGGAATGAGTTCATAGCAGCACCAATCTCAGCGTTTACAGTGATTGCTTTTGCTATAATTTCGTCCATAACTTCCGCAAGCCTTTCAGCGTTTGCAGCTGTTTGAACATTAAAGTCTTTGTCAGCAAACATTTTGTTATAGCTATCATCAAAGCCTGAAATGCTAACACTAATCTTATCGCTAATCTCTGTTCCAGCTTGGAATTGAAGAGGCGAGCTAGTAGCTTTAAACGCAGCTATTAGATCAGCTTGGAATTGCTTTGTAGCATGTGGATCTGTTAAGTTCACACTGCGGCCAAAGCGCATAGAGATCTTCTCATTAGAATCAACGTTTTGACCCTCGATTGGATCTTGAAATTTAATTAAGTCGATTTTCTCAGACTCCTCTATGCTGTTACCAAAATCAACGCTACGATATTTACGTCCATCTTTCAAACTGAGCACGATAGAAGCTTTGCCAGTTTTATCAGAACCTGTGACCTCTATTTTTTCTATATCAGCACCTTTTTTGTAATCAGCAGCTATAAACTCAGCAATTGTCCTATCAACCAAAGATCCTTCAGCAGGCTTAAAGCTATCAATTTCTCTCGCTTGATAAAATTTAACCTGAGAGAATGCTTCATCAAACTTCTTAGCAAAAGCAGCTTCTGCTTCTTTATTGTTAGACTCAACTACCATTCCTTTGCCGGCTTTCAAGTTAATTGAAAAGCTACCACCTTCACTAGACTGCATGATAACACGTGTATCTTTTGGAAGTGTAGTATCTTTAATTAAGCCTTCATATTTAATGCCACCGACAGAAAGTTGTAGTTTGACTTCGTTATTTGTAACAGAAGTCACAGTAAAGCCTTGAACTCTACCAACGAAGCTTGGATTGTTCGTAACTTTAGCTGTATCTATACCACCAGCATCCCCACCTGAAAGAGTGAGAAGCGCTTTGTTTGTAACGCTTTTGTTACTAATGCTCATCTGTACAGAATTCACAGCATCATCAGGGACTCTTGCGAAGAAACGCAGCTGACTTATATCTTTTGTTTTGTCACCATTGACTTCGTAATTGAAGTTAGCAACAGATGGATCAGCTTGAGTATTTAAGAAGGTAGCTATGTTATTCAGTGTTTGAAGTGGATCAAGTTTTTTAACTTGGATTGCATTTTGCAAGCCAGATATATTTTCCTTGAGCACATAAGTGCGGCCACCAATTTTTATCTCAGTTCCATCCACCAACAGATCTTTAGAAATATCAACAAAACCTGAGTCTGCGATAGATGTGCCAAGACCCTGCAATATAGCGTCGGTACTAATACTTCCACCAGCGCTTGTGTTGCTGAGGCCTAAAGAACCTACTTTTGCATCAGAAGAGAATACACTAGATTCAGTCTTAACAGCGCTGCCAGGACTGCGCTCAATCAAAGAGAAAGCTCCAGCGATGCCAGACATCTTTGAAGAAAGCTTCATTGTAGTTACGCTGTCATCAGCAGCAGCTACTGTTTCAGGAATAAATGACACAGTTGCAGAAAGAGCTCCAAGTAAATCTCTTGTTAGCTGTGATTTAACTATAGTAGAGCCATTAGCCTTCTGTATTAAGTTTGCAATGTCGTTTGCTGCACTTTCGCGTCCTTTCCCGTCTACCTGCGCAACATCACCGCCAACAACAAAGTATTCATCTCCGTCTATTATTTGACGTGTTGTAAATTTAGCTGCAGTTCCACCAACAGGAGTATAGTTCATAGGAGTACCACCTTGTGTCACACTAGATACAAGGTTAGCACCAAGCTCAGTAGCAACAACACTTGTCATCTCAACGTCAAATGTTGGAGCGGTACCGCCGTCTGCAGCAGAGTTTACAACTTGTTTAATGCTTAAAACACCACCGCTTACTGATGCTTCAACACCAGCAAGACCAGTCAATGTAGCTCTGTCAGCAGTGTTGATCGCATTTGCAAGAGCATTTGCAATATCAACGGCACTGCTTTTACCTGCCATATCTATCTCATATGCTGTAGCTGTAGGTGTAGCAGCCGCGCCATTTAAGAGTTTGAATTCTACGCCTGCAATCTTAATAGCAGAAGCTGCAGTTGCAGTAATGAGATTAGGCGCAACATCCTTTAAAGAAAGTGATATAGTTTCGGTTTGTTGTTTAAAGAATGACTGAGGAGTTCCAGCAGTAGCAGCTTTATCAATCCTGATCTTAACACCGTTCAATGAAAGCTCTGTCAAATTAACTTTTGGCATTTCATATGACATTGTGCTCTCAGCAGTTGCGCCAGGCTCTATACCAACTGTATTCGTTTCAACTGTACTGCCAGCAGAAAGTGAACCATCAAGAAGGTTCTTATCACCATATTTTGTGTTTGCAACTGTACGTTCAAACTGAGCTTTAAACGATTGAAAGTGTTGATCCAGCAATACTCTTTCCTTATCACTAATCTCACCGCTTGCAGATTTAGCTCTTGTTTCTTCCATTTTTTGTGCCATTTCGAGAACGATCTGAGCACCTTTCTCAGCAATACCTAGAATTGCTGAACCAGCGTCGATACTGTCCCTCGCAACTTTAAGCCTACTCTGATTCACGTCCATTTGTGATGCAAGAGAATCTTTTGCTGGATCTTCCGCTGGACTTGCGCGCTTTCCAGTAATCAGCCTCATACTAATGTCTTTACGCTCATCTGCCAGATTCCCAGTCAAAAAACGTGACTGTGGACTTTGCAGACCATTAATGTTTATAGTCATATGAATTCTTCACCTATTTGGATTAATAATGCGAAGCTACTGCTTCTTACAACTATTGAGTGTAGGTACATTGCAAGCAACTTGCAACAGAAATTTTGCTTTATTTTCTGCGCATATATACATATTTAGCGAAGCATATGTCACTTAGTGATAAGTTGGCTATATATGCATAGAATTGTAATAATTTCTCAAATATTATTGTTTTTGGAAATTGATTAATTATGTACAATTAGCAGGTAAAAATAAGCAGAGAGGGACGGAAGTCAAATTATGCAACAAATGAATAATGGTATTACACCTCTAATAGCTAACCTACTGGAGCAAAAGGTAATAGTGAAAATGCATACTATTAGTGTATAGTTAACCCTCTCATGTTAACTACGCTGCTTTATTCATGGCATGTCTTGGATAGGTGCTTATCAAGTGGAGACCTTGATAGTCGAATGCGTCAGCACTCTAAAAAAACTGGATGATTTAATACTAGCTGTAAGTAATGCTGATACAGCAGAAAAAGTGACAAAATTGCTAAAAACCTTATGGATTGTGTCAGACTCTACCAGCAGTGCTGAAGTAGTATTTTCTAAGTATAGGACAAATTACAAAAATTAGCTTGGCAGAGGTTCTGGGCTAATTTTTGTACATTTAATTATTCCGCAACAATTGATCTGCTGTGCAAATAAATTGTTGACGGACAGACTCAGGCAAGGCAAGCGCTAGTAAAATTATAAGCGCTTGCCCTGCTCTGAGTCTTATCCAAGCTGCATATTCCTTCGCAATGACAAAAAATGAGCAGCTGGTTTTTAGAAAAGGTTGTCTTATGACGTATTTGCAAATTCTGTAAGAACAGCTCTTGAACCTAAATCAAATGCCAATCGTCAGCGACAGCGAATACGTGATCTGTAGAGAATAAAGTGCTGTTGAGACCTAGAAAATCTACTGCTGGATCATAATTGAATTTATTCATAGCAGCACCAATCTCAGCGTTTACAGTGATTGCTTTTGCTATAATTTCATCCATAACTTCCGCAAGCCTTTCAGCGTTTACAGCTGTTTGAACATTAAAGTCTTTGTCAGCAAACAGCTTGGAATAATCAAAGCCTGAAATACTAGCACTGATTTTATCACCAATCTCTGTTCCAGCTTGGAATTGAAGAGGCGAGCTAGTAGCTTTGAACGCAGCTATTAAATCAGCTTGGAATTGCTTCGTAGCATATGGGAAGTCCACACTGCGGCCGAAGCGCATAGAGATCTTCTCATTAGAATCAACGTTTTGACCTTCGATTGGATCTTCAAATTTAATTAAGTCAATTTTCTGAGACTCCCCTATGCTGTTACCAAAATCTTCGCTATGATATTTACGTCCATCTTTCAAACTGAGCACGATAGAAGCTTTACCGGTCTTCTCAGAACCGATTACCTCTATTTTTTCTATATCAGCACCTTTTTTGTAATCAGCAGCTATAAACTCAGCAATTGTCCTATCAACCAAAGATCCTTCAGCAGGCTTAAGGCTATCAATTTCTCTCGCTTGATAAAATTTAACCTGAGAGAATGCTTCATCAAACTTCTTAGCAAAAGCAGCTTCTGCTTCTTTATTGTTAGACTCAACTACCATTCCTTTGCCGGCTTTCAAGTTAATTGAAAAGCTACCACCTTCACTAGACTGCATGATAACACGTGTATCTTTTGGAAGTGTAGTATCTTTAATTAAGCCTTCATATTTAATGCCACCGACAGAAAGTTGTAGTTTGACTTCGTTATTTGTAACAGAAGTCACAGTAAAGCCTTGAACTCTACCAACGAAGCTTGGATTGTTCGTAACTTTAGCTGTATCTATACCACCAGCATCCCCACCTGAAAGAGTGAGAAGCGCTTTGTTTGTAACGCTTTTGTTACTAATGCTCATCTGTACAGAATTCACAGCATCATCAGGGACTCTTGCGAAGAAACGCAGCTGGCTTATATCTTTTGTTCTGTCACCACTGACTTCAAAATTGAAGTTAGCAACAGATGGATC
Source organism: Candidatus Lariskella endosymbiont of Epinotia ramella (assembly GCF_964019805.1). Taxonomy (NCBI): domain Bacteria; kingdom Pseudomonadati; phylum Pseudomonadota; class Alphaproteobacteria; order Rickettsiales; family Candidatus Midichloriaceae; genus Candidatus Lariskella; species Candidatus Lariskella endosymbiont of Epinotia ramella. The sequence continues at coordinate 1,339,102 of NZ_OZ026472.1, forward strand.
GGCTTGAGTATTTAAGAAGGTAGCTATGTTATTCAGTGTTTGAAGTGGATCAAGTTTTTTAACTTGGATTGCATTTTGCAAGCCAGATATATTTTCCTTGAGCACATAAGTGCGGCCACCAATTTTTATCTCAGTTCCATCCACCAACAGATCTTTAGAAATGTCTACAAAACCTGAGTCTGCGATAGACGTGCCAAGACCCTGCAATATAGCGTTGGTACTAATACTTCCACCAGCGCTTGTGTTGCTGAGGCCTAAAGAACCTACTTTTGCATCAGAAGAGAATACACTAGATTCAGTCTTAACAGCGCTGTCATCAGCAGTAGCTACTGTTTCAGGAGTAAATGACACAGTCGCAGAAAGAGCTCCAAGTAAATCTCTTGTTAGCTGTGATTTAACTATAGTAGAGCCATTAGCATTCTGTATTAAGTTTGCAATGTCGTTTGCTGCACTTTGGCGTCCTGTGCCGTCTACCTGCCCGACATCACCACCAACAACAAAGTATTCATCTCCGTCTATTATTTGACGTGTTGTAAATTTAGCTGCAGTTCCACCAACAGGAGTATAGTTCATAGGAGTACCACCTTGTGTCACACTAGATACAAGGTTAGCACCAAGCTCAGTAGCAACAACACTTGTCATCTCAACGTCAAATGTTGGAGCGGTACCGCCGTCTGCAGCAGAGTTGACAACTTGTTTTATATTCAAGACCTCATTATTTACTGACGCTTCAACACCAGCAAGACCAGTCAATGTAGCTCTGTCAGCAGTGTTGATCGCATTTGCAAGAGCATTTGCAATGTCAACGGCGCTGCTTTTACCTGCCATATCTATCTCATATGCTGTAGCTGTAGGTGCAGCAGCCGCCCCATTTAAGAGTTTGAATTCTACGCCTGCAATCTTAATAGCAGAAGCTGCAGCATTAGTAATGAGAGCAGGATTAACATCTTTAAGAGAAAGTGATATAGTCTCGGTTTGCATTTTAAAGAATGACTGAGGAGTTCTAGCAGTAGCACCTTTATCAATCCTAATCTTAACGGCGTTTAATGAAAGCTCTGTCAAATCAACTTTTGGCATTTCATATGACATTGTGCTCTCAGCAGTTGCGCCAGGCTCTATGCCAACTGTATTTGTTTCAACTGTACTGCCAGCAGAAAGTGAACCATCAAGAAGGTTCTTATCACCATATTTTGTGTTTGCAACTGTACGTTCAAACTGAGCTTTAAACGATTGAAAGTGTTGATCCAGCAATACTCTTTCCTTATCACTAATCTCACCGCTTGCAGATTTAGCTCTTGTTTCTTCCATTTTTTGTGCCATTTCGAGAACGATCTGAGCACCTTTCTTAGCAATACCTAGAATTGCTGAAGCAGCTTCGATACTATCCCTCGCAACTTCAAGTCTGTTTTGATTCACATCCATCTGCGGAGCAATAGAATCTTTTGCTGAATCTCCTGCTGTGCTTGTATGCTTTTCTGCAATCTCTTTACTCTCATCTACCAGATTCTCAGTCAAAAAATGTGCCTGCGCATTTTGCATGTCATTAACATTTGTAGTCATATGAATTCTTCACCTATTTGGATTAATAAATGCGAAGCTAGTGCTTCTCGCAACTATTGAGTGTATGTATGTTACAAGAAACCTACAACAGAAATTTTGCTTTATTTTTTGCGCATATATATATATATTTAGCGAAGCATATATCTTAGTGATAAGTTGACTATATATGCATAGAATTGTAATAATTTCTCAAATATTATTGTTTTTGGAAATTGATTAATTATGTACAATTAGCAGGTAAAAATAAGCAGAGAGGGACGGAAGTCAAATTATGCAACAAATGAATAATGGTATTACACCTCTTAGAGCTAATCTATTAGCTTGCAAGGTAATGGTGAAATACATACTAATATGTGGGTGTGTAGTTAACCTTCTTATGCTAACTACTCCGCTTTATTCAATGCAAGTTTTGGATAGAGTACTTTCAAGTGGAAATCTTGATACGCTAAGCATGCTAACACTCGTGATCTTACTAGCACTTGCTTTGCTGAGTCTTATTCAGGCAGCACGTTCTTTTGCGATGACAAAAATGGGCAGCTGGTTTGAGAAAAGACTATCATATGATGTTTTTGCAAATTCTGTGAGAACAGCTCTTGAATCTAAAGCAAACGCTAATAGCCAACAAATGCGTGATCTGCAAACAGTAAAGACTTATCTAACAAGTCCTGGCCTTGTCGCAATTCTTGATACTCCTTGGGCTATCATATTCTTAATAGTGCTGTTTATGTTACACGTTTATATAGGTATGCTAGCTGTGATAGGTGGCGTTGTGCTTATCATAGTCGGACTTATGGGTGATAAAGCAACAAAACCACTTCTTGAAGCAACTAATGAAACATTTATTAGAAGCATGAGACAGGTTGATCAAGTAACACGTAATGCAGAAGTGATAGAAGTGATGGGCCTTTTACCAAAGGTCAATAAATCATGGCAGAATATCAACAATGATGTTCAGAGAATGCAGTCTCTTGCTACTAAAAGACAGGCCGTCTTCACGGAAGTTACAAAATTTATTAGACTTATACTTCAGATCGCAGTTACAGGCCTTGGTGCTTATCTATTTGTAAAAGAACAAGGAGCATTCTCTAGCGGATCTATTATAGCAAGTTCATCTCTAGTTAGCAGAGCTCTAGCACCGTTTGAAGTTGCGATCACTTCATGGAAGGGATACGTTAACTGCAAAAAAGCGTACCAGAGATTAAATACAGCATTTTCTAAGTATTCTGCTATGAATACAGTGATGTCTCTTCCAGAGCCAGAAGGTAAAATTGAGATGGAGAGTGTATATTATGCTCCACCAGGTTCTCAAAAACATATAGTTAAAGGTGTTTCTATAGCAGTAGAAGCTGGAGAAATGCTTGCAATAATAGGAGCGAGCGGTTCTGGGAAAACATCGGTTGCAAAATTAATAGTTGGAGCGCTTCACCCGACAATTGGAACTGTGAGAATAGATGGAGCAAGTATACGTGATTGGAATAGACAGGAGCTAGGCAAAAACATAGGTTATCTCCCACAGGATATAGAGCTATTCAGCGGAACTATTAGAGAAAATATTGGTAGGATGGATCCAAATGCTCATCATGAGGATGTGATAATGGCTGCACAGCTTGCAGGAGTTCATGATATGATCTTGCAACTACCAAAAGGATACGATACAGAAATAGGTTTTGATGGCTCTACTTTATCTGGTGGACAAAAACAAAGAATAGGGCTTGCTAGAGCTTTCTTTGGTTCTCCAAAGATGCTTGTTTTAGATGAACCAAACGCTAGTCTTGATAGTTATGGTGAAGCTGCTTTGGCAAGTGCACTTGAATATGCGAAAGAACAAAAGATTACATCAACAATTATCTCACATCGTTCTTCTATATTGAGTATTGTCGATAAAATTATGGTTATGAAAGATGGTACAGTCGTCATGTTTGGTCCTAGAAAGCAAGTTATAGAAGAAATGCAGAAGATGCAAAAGGGTCAGCAGTCTTTTATGTCTGTTACTTCTTAGTTATTAGACTTTTTCTTCAAATTTGTTTCAATGAGGCAAGTGCAATGAGTATACGAAAGCACGTGGAAGCGCAAGTGTACAAGAAGTATATAAGCATTCCATTTGAAGGCTAAAGGATGCAACAAAGCAATTGGCTGCTGGAATAAACATTTGAAGAAAAGGTATATTAAAAGAAATATATTCATATATAAGATTGGTCAGCGTTTTGCTGGTCATACTAATTTTTATTATGTGGTGCTATGTCATCTAAAAATATTCATGAACAAGAAAGTAAAACTATAGAAGAAAATCACGAGGATAATGTACAAGTGATTGAAGCTAAGGCTGAGAAAGCAAAGTTAATTGATTGGGGTGAGATCAAAAAGTTTTTCATTGATGCAAAGTCTTTTATGTTTGCAATCACACCAGAAGAAGCGAAGTATCAACATAAGATAGAAGAAGAACTGCATCAGCAAATAAGACCAGCTGTATTGTTTGGTGGTTTGGTTATACTTATTACTGTTGGATTTTTTATTGTATGGAGTGGGCTTGCACCGCTCGATAGTGCCGCAATGGCAGAGGGAAGCATAGTGGTGAGCGGTAACCATAAAACAATACAACACCTTGAAGGTGGAGTTATAGAGCAAATACTTGTAGAAGATGGGCAATCTGTTCAAGCTGGACAGGAACTTATTATATTAAACAGCACTCATGCTAAGTCTGAGGCAAACATATTGCTTTCTCAGCTTAGACTTGTCAAAAGTGTAGAGAAGAGATTGGTTGCTGAAGAAAGAGGTGATGATAACATTGATTTTTCTGATGATGTTCTAGACACACACGAACAAGAAGTGCAACAATTTATACAAACACAGACTGCACTCTTCGAATTAAATAAAAAAGCATTAAGGGCTGCGCTGGAGGTTATGGATCACAGGATTGTGCAATTTAAGGAAGATTTAAAAGGTGGAGAGGCCAACCTTAGGTCATATAATGCACAGCTTTTATCGGTTAAAGAGCAATTTGCAACAGCACAAAAATTATTTGATCAGGGACTTGAGCTAAAATCTAGAGTTATACCACTTCAAAACAGGGTACAAGAACTTGAAGCCAATGTACATACTACTAAATCTGCAATTGCAAAGTGTGAAGAGCAGATCGCAGAATCAGCTCTTAACAAAATACGTACTGAGACGGAGTATAGACAAAAACTTGCTCAAGAATATAAAGAAAATAGATCTGCAGTATTGCAGTCAGAACAGAAGTATCAAGCTGTACTGGATGTGCTTTCCAGAAGGATCATAAGAGCACCAAGTGCTGGTATCATAACTGGTCTACAGTACCACACTATAGGAGGAGTTATAAATCCAGGTGGAAGAGTAATGGATATAGTGCCACAAGATGATAAGCTTTTAGTTGAAGCTATGATTGCCCCTCAAGATATTGAAAGCATAAGAGTAGGACTTGAGGCTAAGATTCAGTTGAATGCGTATAAAAACCGTCTTGTACCTAGAATAGCAGGAGAAGTTATATATGTTTCAGCAGACAGATTTACTGATGAAAAATCCGGTCGTTCGCACTATATAGCAAGAATAGAAATAAAAGAGGAAACAGTACATAGAATAAATTCTGATATAAAGTTATACCCTGGAATGCCTGTGACAGTATTTATAGTGAAAGGTACTCGAACATTCCTGCAGTATCTAATCAGTCCTATACTTGATAGTTTCCATAGAGCGTTTAAGGAAGCGTAGTTAAATACGGTACTGCCTTGCGAAAGTAATTTGTCTAATGAAAAAATTTTACTGTAGTATATCTCTTATCAATTAATAAAAGATAATGTTATATTATTTGTGAAATAAATAAGAGATATGTTATTAAGTTATATGGGCGTGCATTCTAATTTGAAGTTCGACAATCTATCGTGCAGCCTGGAGAATATCTTCTCTAGGCTTTCTGAAATTAAGAATTTTCCTTGGTGTATTATTTAGATTTTTACATATTAAGTCAATGTCTGCCTGCGTAAGTTTTGATATTTCAGTATTTCTTGGCAAGAAGCGCCTTATCCTTCCGTTTATAGCCAACTAACTATAAAATAGTTATAAAAGAAGGAAAAAGGAAATGTTAAAAAGATGTCGTATTAATTAGATTTTCGTCTAAAAATTGCTCAATTGATGAACTGTTCTCTATAATTACTTTATAGTTAGTTGGCTATATATTCTCATTAGTACCTTTCTGCCAAGGAGAATATGGATCACAGAAGTAAAATTTACGGCTAGATTTCTTCTGAATATTTGCATAATGAGCAAACTCTGATCCCATATCACAGGTAATTGTTTTACAGGAAACATGCTGTAGAATGTGAGTGTTTCAAACTCGAAGCAATCTGGCTTGCACTCAAGCCAGATTGTTTCGATAAAAGAAAAATTTTTGCTCTTTCTAATTTATTAAGATGGGTATACTATTTGCTTTTACGACAATCCTTTTTGTTTGTTTTTAAATGATTCTTATATCATTTTTTGGATTGTTACACTTCGTTTTAGAATGCAAGGGATGGACTAATTTCTGAGTCAAATATTATATATATTTGTGAAGAAATTAACGAAGTAATACTTTAAAAATCAGGCCAAAAAGGTATGCGCAGGTGACTTATGAAGGCTGCGCTATAGTTTGTACTAATGAAATTTTAGCTTTTACCCTTTGTATGGGGTGCTTGTGAGCTTCTTTCGTCTGCAATATCTTGCGTATATTTTCCTAGTATCTTGATAGGCTTGTCTTTGTGACGTTGCAGCAATGAATGTTCATCATTTTCCTTGAGTGCTGTTGCTCGTCTAAATAACGGCTCTTTGTTTTGTGCTGTATGCTGCATATCGCTGGCTTGGGTGTGAGATTGCACTTTGTCTGTGTTTATTCCCCTTGTTAGCAGAAACCTATCTTTTGCGCTAGAAAACTCTCTTTCTGCTTCTTTCTCAACTTCTGTGACGAAGCTTTTTATGCTAGAGGTAAGTCCATGCATAGCAGCGATAGTATTTTTAAAATGATGCTTTGTTTCTCTTAGATAATTATCTTTAGTAGATTTAGCAAATTCTGGTGCAATGCTTTGGGTCTTTCTCATTGATTGTGTAAATTTTTTAGAGCCATTAAAATCTCCCATCAAATTTGATTATAAAATGAGCCATAGCTTCATTCCAGTTAGAGATAGGCATGGTCCATTTTTTGGTAATATAATCAATCGTTAGGTATAAAACCTTGAATACCGAATCATCATTTGGGAAAACACGCTTATTTCTTGTAACTTTTCTCAACTGACTATTCAGCGATTCTATAGCATTTGTAGTGTAAATTATCTTACGGATACTCTCTGGATATTGCAGAAATATTACAAGATTCTCCCAATTATTATACCAGGATTTTGCTATATGTGGATATCGTTTACTCCATTTCTTATCAAAAGATTCTAGGGCAAGATGCGCTTCATCTTCAGTAGCAGAGCTATAAATAAGCTTTAAATCTGATGCCAATAATTTTCTGTCTTTATATGATACATACTTCAGGCTATTTCTAATTTGATGTACTATACAAAGCTGATGCTCAGTTTTGGGATAACTTGCGCATATAGCTTCAGACATACCAGTCAGGTTATCACTACAGGCAATTAATATATCTTTTAATCCTCGATTCTTCAATTCAGTAAAATTACTAAGCCAGAATTTAGATCCTTCATTCTCACTTATCCATAATCCTAAAATATCTTTCCGGCCCTGTAAATCTATACCCAGCGCAACATATACTGATTTATTAATTATCTGTTTATCTTGCCTTACCTTAACTATTAAACAATCAAAATATACTATAGGATATAATGGTTCAAGAGGTCTACTCTGCCAAATTCTAACCTCATCAATTATATCATCTGTAACCCTACTAATTAAACTCTCACTAACTTCTGCACCATATAATTCATGTAATTGAATCTTGATATCAGACAAACTCATCCCCTTGGCATACAGAGATATTATCTTTTGATCTAAACCATCTATTCTTGTTTGATTCTTGGATACAATTACAGGTGCAAATTTACCTTCTCTATCTCGCGGAATATTTAACTCGATACTACCATTCTCAGTAATCAAATGCTTATTATAATTGCCATTCCTGCAATTCTCAGTTTCAGACCTATCATATTTGTTATAACCTAAATGTTCAGACATCTCTGCCTGCAAGGCTCTCTCCAAAATACTCTTCGTTAATTCCTTAATCAATCCATCCTGCTTCAGTACTGTCTTTAAATCCGCTCCTCCTTCTATCAGTAAGTCTATCGCTTCATTTATTTTCTTATTCTTTTCTGTCTTCATTCTAATTACCTATATTCTTTATTAATTCCAAATATAGGCTCTACTATAATTTACACAATCTTTGATAAAGACTCAATGCTTTCAAGCTTTTGAAGTTGTGATGTAAGATTGCTATATGCGTTTTGAACTCTTTCATTTTCAGCTTTTGCAATATAATCAAGTCTTCTTACTGGAAACGGCTCATCAAGCATTTTAACCGATGATACATCCTTGTTGACAATGCTAGGATCTTTGCTCTTTGTATCGTCATGGAGAGTTTTTGATGCTGTGTTTCTTGAATTGTTGTTTTCCTCTGCTTCTGCATATGCAGTAGCTCTACTTTCAGCAGCGGAAATTTTTTGTTTCACACTACTCACAACTTGTATCACACTCATTTCTGCTGACTGCATATTACTCTCTCTTCCTTTCTCTAAACTATCTATCATGATTTCTGCATAATCTCTGGTTTTTTCCCCAAAATCTCCTATAAATTCTTTAAATCCAATATCAAAAACTTCTTCTATTGATTTGCTAAATTTTGAAATGACAACGCTATTATTTTGGTATTTATGATCTAATTCTGATGCTTTAATTAAATCTTCGTCTCTATCTAAATTCTGTGAGTCATTCAATGCTGCTGCATGCTTGCTATATTCATCCTTGGAAAGATTGATACTATTTTCATATGGTTTTTGTGCAAAACTACTTTCGGATTCAATTTGATGTATTGGAAAGTCCACACTATCTTCTTGAAAACTATGCTCCAAAAAACTACTGCTTTGGCTATCTTGAAAAGACTCTATGCCTATATTCACTATATCTTCTTCTGTAGTGCTAGAACTTGACTGTCTTGAAAATGATATTTCAGGATCTCCATAATTTACCGTGTCATCTAAAGAACTGCTTTGTCTAGTACGATCATCATTTTCACGTGTAGTAGATAAAGATGAAATATTTTCTTTTTTATCTAATCGTAGATCTCTATTTTCGAATATATTGTTCATTTCAGAGCGTGCTAGATAAGCCAAGCTTCTTCTGAAATCACGTGATTTCATCGAAAAATTCCTTTCTAGATCTGCCCAATCAAAATCTTCCTTATTGTTTGCCATTTTTCACGCTCCACACTCTCTCAATATTTTTTCCTTGAAACTCCTCATCATTTTCTATCAGAGTAGTGGTTTGTCTTTTGTGGATCGTATCGTTTATAGCAGTTGTAATATCAATAAAAATTTCCTCAACTTTTGTATAAACGCCTATTTTAACTTTATTATAAATCCTGCTAGGTAATTCATTCGTTTTATCGAGCATGTTAATAGCGTTATGATGGCCATTTTCTATTATTTTTTGTAAATCGTTTATACTAGGAATAGTAAATTCTATTTGAGTTTTGACAAAATTTTGGTGCGCTCTTGCAAAAGAGTAGTGTGTATTGTTTGCGAAGCTATTTTCACTAGACTGTTTCTGAAACATTTGTTCGAGTTGGCAATTGCTTTGTTGGGTCTTTCTCATTGATTGTGTAAATTTTTTAGAGCCATTAAAATCTCCCATCAAATTTGATTATAAAATGAGCCATAGCTTCATTCCAGTTAGAGATAGGCATGGTCCATTTTTTGGTAATATAATCAATCGTTAGGTATAAAACCTTGAATACCGAATCATCATTTGGGAAAACACGCTTATTTCTTGTAACTTTTCTCAACTGACTATTCAGCGATTCTATAGCATTTGTAGTGTAAATTATCTTACGGATACTCTCTGGATATTGCAGAAATATTACAAGATTCTCCCAATTATTATACCAGGATTTTGCTATATGTGGATATCGTTTACTCCATTTCTTATCAAAAGATTCTAGGGCAAGATGCGCTTCATCTTCAGTAGCAGAGCTATAAATAAGCTTTAAATCTGATGCCAATAATTTTCTGTCTTTATATGATACATACTTCAGGCTATTTCTAATTTGATGTACTATACAAAGCTGATGCTCAGTTTTGGGATAACTTGCGCATATAGCTTCAGACATACCAGTCAGGTTATCACTACAGGCAATTAATATATCTTTTAATCCTCGATTCTTCAATTCAGTAAAATTACTAAGCCAGAATTTAGATCCTTCATTCTCACTTATCCATAATCCTAAAATATCTTTCCGGCCCTGTAAATCTATACCCAGCGCAACATATACTGATTTATTAATTATCTGTTTATCTTGCCTTACCTTAACTATTAAACAATCAAAATATACTATAGGATATAATGGTTCAAGAGGTCTACTCTGCCAAATTCTAACCTCATCAATTACATCATCTGTAACCCTACTAATTAAACTCTCACTAACTTCTGCTCCATATAATTCTTGTAATTGGATCTTGATATCAGACAAACTCATCCCCTTGGCATACAGAGATATTATCTTTTGATCTAAACCATCTATTAGACCTCTTGCATAACCTATTTAAAGCTCAAAGTTATAGATACCAGCAAGTAAATTAAACCTTAAACCGAATCGTTTTCTTCTGTTCCTATAACGATCAGCGATAATTTTAAATCGTTTGATCATGCCTATGACGTTTTCATTTAAAACACGTTCACTAGACAATTGACGATTTTTCTTTTTATCTTTCCTGCTTAGTGGTCGCTTTTTTGTCTTTTTCTTTGGTAACTCTGAATTATAATGCAACTTATCAATGCCTTGATAACCAGTATCTGTAAGAACTTTAATCTCAGGGTGGATGTGAACTCCGGATTCTTTAAATAACCTGAAATCATGACGCTTGCCATTAGAAAAATTAGTGCAAATGATTTCTTTTTTCCTTTTATCCACAATAAGCTGAGTTTTTAGAGTATGTCGCCTCTTTTTTCCCGAATAAAAGTGCTTCTGTTTTTTTTAGGTCGTTCTATCGGTGTTTCAGTAGCATCAATTAACACAAGTTCGTATTCAGAATCGCTTTTTAGTAATGCTTTACGTCCAGGTAGTGAAAATCGTTTATCTTTAATTAGAGTATCTTCAATCCAACGTATATTACGATAACAGGCACTTTCACTTATTCCATAACTGCGGGAAATATGAAAATATGTCCTGTATTCACGCAAGTACTCAAGCGTCATGAGTAATCGATCTTCTAAAGCCAATTTATTGGGTTTTCCACCTTGAGACTTTAAAATAGCTTCAGCTTCTTTTAATATACTTAGTATAACTTCAAACGTTCCTCGTTTAATGCCAGTAAGCCTGCGAAACTCTTCTGCGTATTCATCTTTGATGTTTTCAAACTTCATGTTATCCTTGATAAAATCAAGGATTTTAATCAATTTATATGGTTATGCAAGAGGTCTAGTATATCCAAGCATTGAAGCAAGTGCATTTTGCTGCGCTATTACTTGATTCACCTCTTGAGGCACATAACTTATTTTATTCAGAACACAGCTCTCTACCGTCTTCAAACAAACACTTGCATGAGCTTCAGCAAGACTCATTTTCGCTTTTGTATCTTCCATCAATTGCACGTTTTCGCTAGACGTGTCTGAAAGATCATACGTATTAACATCAAGGCCCAATTTCCGCAGTATATCAGCTGTTTTTGCCGCTTTTTGCATCTTTAGCAAGGCTTGATTATTTGCTATTACATCAACCATATTTTTCCTCAATTAATTTCTGAGATTAAAGGCGTGAAAAGTTAGAACGAAATTCTCACACCAATCTTAAAGTTCTAGTGCACGCAACAAATAATGATTTAATCTTCATAAAAATATCTCAGAGTTATTTTTTATACGCTTTCAATAAAAGAAAATTGAGAATCAATCGAAAGTGAGCCAAGGATAATCACTTGCCATAATCTCATCCAATAATTTGATATTGTCTGGTAAGTAATTGAAAAAAGTATATGCACCAGTAGTCCAACCAGCTGTAAAGGCACGATCAAGATGCATATAAATAGCGCCATTCCCATCTACCGTTGGAGCCCCAGTAAAAGAACTGCAAGCACGGGAGACCATAGCAGGTACCATCCGTACCACATCAAATTCAGGTTCAGATGTAGTAATAACAACAACAATATTACCTGTAACACTTACCTCGAAAATTTTCATACAAACATTTGAAAGTGCATTGCCAATATCTGTTTTAGAAGTTGCGGAATTAAACTCAATACATGCATCTCTAAATTCTTGCTGAGCATCAGTTAATGACATTGACTCTGTACCACTAACATATCTTTTACATGCTATATCAATTGTGAATTTAGCTTTCTGATAAATGCTTATTTGATTTAATATTGAGGCAGCTTTAATTGGTAAATCTGATATCTCATACTTCTCATAGAGCTCAGGATTCATACCAATTTTTGAGAAAAAATTCTTCTCAGCATCGATTAAAGCCTGCACTTTATTTGCAACATAAGTAGAGTTTGAATTCGCAGCAGTTGGTGTAATTCCAAGCTTTATCAAGATATTATTTGAAGCAACTTGATCTTCATAAAGTTGGCTAACGTCTGAAGCAATTTTAGGAGCAGTATCTGGATACAGCACTCTTTTAGATGCAGTGCCGCTAACAATCTGGCCAATTTCGTTTAAACTATCCGTGAACAACTTTTTATTTTTGGCTCCCTCTTCAAAGAGCGCTGCATCAAAATAGACATTGTCTCCCTGGACAGTGCCTGTGAGATCTTCAAATGTATCATCAAAAGCATCACGTTTATAAACATCATGCTTTATTCCTTGAAACACATCTGAACTTGTATCATTAACTCCAAATGCCTCCAAAACTTTACTTGGCAATGATAATGCTGCTCCAAGCCGAACATTTAATATATTCAAATCAGACAAACTGCAATCATTTGGAATGATGGAAATTTGCTGGCAAATATCTTGTTTTATATCATTCATAGACAATGGCTTCAGCCGATTTGTCATAGTAAATATTTCTGCATCTGTCAGATTTGTTGCAGCAAAAGTCTCAAAACTTCGCCCAGAAGACTCAATTTCTTTTCGCACTGCCGCTGCATTCCTTGCTTTAACAAACGCTGGATTACTATAATCTACCATGTTCTTACCAGTTCTTTTTTGATATTATAGAGATGTGCAATACGAAACAGCTTTCTTAACATCGCATTCACAATTCCTTAATAAATTATAAAGCATTATATTGCAAGTATAGTCAATTATTAAAATCATATTAAGATGATAAATAATTAGTATAGTTGCCGTTTTGCAACACATATTGCATCAAAATAGGTATTAATAGATACGCAATTATGGATAAAATCTACCATTCCAGCATAACTGGAAAATACAGGAGCATAAAAAATGCGGTAAACGCTGCTCTTTTATTAATATATTTTGGTGCTTCTTGGATAAGGTGGGATAGAGGCAGTTTTGCTCCTAAGCAAGCGTTCTTCATTGATCTTCCAGAAAGGCGTGGATACTTCTTTAGCATAGAGATATGGCCAAATGAGCTATATTATATAGCAGCTATACTTGTTTTATCAGCTCTTGGACTATTTTTATTTACTTCGTTATTCGGCAGGTTATGGTGTGGTTATACTTGCCCGCAAACAGTTTTTGTTGATCTATTTGTCAAAATAGAAGAATTCTTCCAAGGAGATAGAAATACAAGGATAAAATTAGATTCTAGCCCCATAAACAAAGAAAAAGTTATAAAAAAATCACTCACACACCTCTCTTGGCTATTACTTAGCTTCTTATTTGCATTTGGGTGGGTCTGCTATTTTTATGAAGCACCAGACCTTCTACATGATGTAATTCACTTATCTGTCACGCATGGCGGTGTTGGATGGCTTCTATCCCTAACAGCAAGTACATATTTGTTTGCAGCCATTTTGAGACACAGAGTGTGTGTATACATGTGCCCATACGGCAGGTTTCAATCAGCAATGCTTGACTCAGACACAACCGTTGTCACATACCACGACTGGCGCGGAGAACCAAGACATCCTATAGACAAACATACCAGTACCGCTCAAGACGTAAAACACGGTGACTGTATAGACTGCGGAAAATGCGTCTTAGTTTGCCCAATGGGTATAGACATTAGAAATGGATTACAGATGGCATGTATAGGCTGTGGACTCTGTATTGATGCTTGTGATAGCGTGATGACAAAGCTCAAGAGGCCAACTGGGTTAATAGCATATGATAGTATTAACAGCACATCCGCAAAGCAATCAGGAATTCTCTTTCACCGCAATATATTTAGGCCAAAAACAATATTTTATGGCTTAATTATGATCATATCCTGCTCACTTCTGCTTTATACACTAGCACATAAATCACGCTATATCATAACAGCACAAAAGGATAGAAGTGCGCTTTTTGTCATTACACCAGATGGTATGGTCAGAAATACATTTTTGCTAAAAATATCCAACAAAACACTTCAAACACAAAAACTTGAGCTGAATTTAGAGTATGCTTATAATGCAACTTTTTTACTGCAAAACATGATGCAGGACTATTCAAATAACTGCACGATAACAGCACCAGAAGACTCAGACGTAACTTATAAAATCTTTGTGAAAACTAATAAACACGACGGGCAAAGTGAATCTCCGATTAAATTCATCATTACAGATTCAAATGGTGTATCTGCTCAAACTTCATCGACATTTTCACAATAAGCAAATTTGATATTTCGCAAATTGTAAAAAGAGCATCCTGACTAAATTTTGCGTATATTGAGTTATGCAAGAGGTCTATTTTAGAGCAGAGCATATTTTTCTGCTCAAAATATAGAATTTGTCGCGTTGAGCATTTTTTATTGACTTAATACAATGCTCAACACATTATATATTATATTTTGAGCATACAAGGAGATCACTATGTCTGATTCTATCTTCATTGGCCGCAGAGTTGAATTAGAGCGCCTGCAAGCCTTATACAAAAAGAAAACATCAAGCTTAGTTGTAGTTAAAGGACGCAGAAGAATTGGAAAAAGCAGACTAATACTTGAGTTTGTTAAAACCATAGATAGTCAAACGTTTTGGAGTTTTGCAGGTCTTGCGCCACAAGATGGGATATCACCACAAGCACAAAGAGATAATTTTGCAAGGCAATTATCATTAATGCTGAAAGTACCACCTATAACATTTCAGGATTGGAGTGATGCGTTTGAGCATTTGAGCTTACATATCAATCCAGGTGACATCATCCTATTTGATGAAATTTCTTGGATGGGCTCAAAGGATCCAACTTTTATTCCAAAACTTAAAGCTTGGTGGGATAAGCAAACCACACATATGCTGCTTGTATTTTGCGGATCTGTCTCCACATGGATTGAAGAAAATATTTTAAAAAGCACAGCCTTCTTCGGCAGAGTCAACCTAACACTTAATCTTGAACCCTTATCGATCACAGAAAGCGCCCAGTTTTTAAGAAAAACAGGCATCAAAATGTCGCCTTATGATAAGTACAAGCTACTCTGTATTATTGGTGGCGTACCATGGTACTTGGAACAATTAAATCCCAAAATCACAGCTGATGAAAATATCAAACAACTTGCTTTTGAGAAAAGTGGGTTATTAGTAACAGAATTTGATCGTATTTTTCACGATCTATTTGATGGTAAAGGCACCACTTATAAGAAAATCCTAGATAGCCTCAAAGATGGAGCTAAGACTTTATCGGAAATTCGCACAGCAATAAAGTTTCCTCATAGCGGCACTTTAAGTCAAATGATGGAGCATCTAATTGTTGCAGGTTTCATAGTCAAACAATCTTTATGGTCTTTCAAAACAACCAGGCCATTAAAGCAAAGTTTATATGCTATTTCAGATCCTTATATGAGATTTTATCTTAAGATGATAGAGCCGAATCTGGCAAAAATTTCCATTAATGGATATGCAGATGTTACACTACAATCATTACCAGGGTTTGAAATTCATTTAGGCCTACAATTAGAATATCTACTTTTACAAAATCGCTCTCTTATTTTCAAAGCAATTGGCATACATGCTCTAGATATCGTCTCTAGCGGCCCATATAGACAGATGAAAACCAGTACGCAACAAGGATGTCAGATTGATTATCTTGTACAAACTGTGACAAAAAACCTATTTATTTGTGAATTTAAATTCAAAAAACGCGAAGTTAATAGCGATATTATCAACGAAGTACAAGATAAAATAACAAAGCTGAAAGTACCAAGAGGTTTTGCAAGCATACCAGTGTTACTCCATTTAAGTGGCGTCACTGACTCCGTTGCAACAAGTTCATACTTTTATCGCATCATCGATATAGTTGATTTTTTAGAGAGTTAATGAGAGCAACAATTAACTCATAAAAAAATTAAAATGGGAGTTAAAAAAATGAAGATCATATTAATAATAATTGCTATGCTCTTACCACAACTTACAACCAACGCTTTAGGTTATACTTATGAGAAAAAGTTAGCAAATTCTAAAGTGATACATATAGTGCACTTAGATCAATCTGAATACGAAGCTGAAATTATTAAAGCGAATAATGGAAATATTGGCCGCGAAACTGTTTCATCTATTGCGCAAAAATCTTCTGCTAATATAGCTATTAATGGTGGCTTTTTTGAAATAGGCGGTAAAAACGATGGAAAAGCAAGCCGTAGTTTAGTAATCCACGGCAAAGTATATGGCCTTAAAAAGCTCATACAACCATTAGTCATTAGACCTCTTGCATAACCATATAAATTGATTAAAATCCTTGATTTTATCAAGGATAACATGAAGTTTGAAAACATCAAAGATGAATACGCAGAAGAGTTTCGCAGGCTTACTGGCATTAAACGAGGAACGTTTGAAGTTATACTAAGTATATTAAAAGAAGCTGAAGCTATTTTAAAGTCTCAAGGTGGAAAACCCAATAAATTGGCTTTAGAAGATCGATTACTCATGACGCTTGAGTACTTGCGTGAATACAGGACATATTTTCATATTTCCCGCAGTTATGGAATAAGTGAAAGTGCCTGTTATCGTAATATACGTTGGATTGAAGATACTCTAATTAAAGATAAACGATTTTCACTACCTGGACGTAAAGCATTACTAAAAAGCGATTCTGAATACGAACTTGTGTTAATTGATGCTACTGAAACACCGATAGAACGACCTAAAAAAAACAGAAGCACTTTTATTCGGGAAAAAAGAGGCGACATACTCTAAAAACTCAGCTTATTGTGGATAAAAGGAAAAAAGAAATCATTTGCACTAATTTTTCTAATGGCAAGCGTCATGATTTCAGGTTATTTAAAGAATCCGGAGTTCACATCCACCCTGAGATTAAAGTTCTTACAGATACTGGTTATCAAGGCATTGATAAGTTGCATTATAATTCAGAGTTACCAAAGAAAAAGACAAAAAAGCGACCACTAAGCAGGAAAGATAAAAAGAAAAATCGTCAATTGTCTAGTGAACGTGTTTTAAATGAAAACGTCATAGGCATGATCAAACGATTTAAAATTATCGCTGATCGTTATAGGAACAGAAGAAAACGATTCGGTTTAAGGTTTAATTTACTTGCTGGTATCTATAACTTTGAGCTTTAAATAGGTTATGCAAGAGGTCTATTATAAAAAACGGAATCATCACAATTAATCAATCAGACCCTGCAAATTATAAAAACCAAGATATTTCTTTTGTATCTGGTATCCCCATGTTAATCGATCATGGTAAAATCTCTGAGGAGCTTTTGAACAAACAAAGTGAATTTTATACACGACCTCACGCACGTACGGCCTTGGGAATAGACTCCAATAGAAAGATAATTATAGTTTTGGCAGAACATTATTATATAAGAGATATAACAGCTATTACTATGGGTGAAGTACAGTCAATAATAAAAGAAAAAGAGAAAATATTAGCGGAAAAATATAATAAGCAAGATCCAGGAGAGATTACATTAGACCTCTTGCATAACCATATAAATTGATTAAAATCCTTGATAAAATCAAGGATTTTAATCAATTTATATGGTTATGCAAGAGGTCTATTATATATGAAACTTGATTTTACAACAATACTGTCGGCAATAATTGCTGCAATTACGGATCTTTTTACAACAACTGATCTCCCCGCAGAAAATTCAACGATTAAGGAAATAGATAGCAGTGCGCTAAGGTTGCTAGTTAAAAGTCACATGAGTAGCAACACAACCTCCTTAGATATTGCGGTAAAGCAAAAAAACATGGAGAACATGAATGCTCTGCTTGCAAATGGTGTAAAAGTTAGTGAATATGCTGTAAATATTGCAGTATCGCAAAATGATAGCGAAACCGTAGCACTCTTGTTGAAGCATGACGTAAATATTGACAGAGATGTGATGGAGAGTGCTGTACGTGCTAATAACATCACAATACTAAAATTGCTGCTCAAAAATGGTGGAAATGTCGACACAGGTCTTGTAGAAATCGCTCTTATTAAAAATCACAAAAAAGCACTTAAACTATTATTAAAACACTGTGATAAAGTTGACAAAGATATAGTCAGAACTATTGTTCGACATAATGGATACAAGGAACTCGAGTCTCTTATAAAAAAAGAAGAAAAAATTAGCGAATATGCAGCAAAGTATGCATTAGCATATAGAAATATCAAGATTCTTAAGTTGCTTATTGAAAATGGCTGGAAAATTACAGAAGGCAGTATGCATAATGTTATTCACTCTGCAGTTTACTATGCTATCGAATCTAATCGCTTTGAAATATTAAAATTGCTACTTGAAAACGGCGCTAAAGCAGATGAATCCGCAGTGTATCAAGCGGCGCTTGATAATAATTCTGAATTAACTGAGCTATTGTTCAGTAATTTGTCTAGCTCTCAAGGTATAGAATATACGCTTTACAATATGATGAAAAAACCAAGTTTAAATAGTTTTTTAGGCAATATATCGTTAGACTTTGATTATAAGACAATTATGAGAGGTGCGTTGCAGCGCCAAGATACTAATCTTGTACAAGAATTATTTCATGACAATGTTCCAATTTCTGGAATTTTACTTGGAGTCTCAAACATACTAGATATGTGGTCATCAAATGTCCTTGAAGCAGTAAAACCATTTGCGCATTCAAACTACGGTATACATATACTACCATTGTCTCAAGCTCAGCAAAATGACACAGCATTTCTTAAAGAGTTTAGTGGATTTATTAATCCTGGAGCAGGCGATAGCTTCCCAAATGTACCATTTACTCTGCAAGATATACAAGGGGAGAAGATGCTAGAGAACGAGAAGTTATATCAATCTGTGCTGAATGTTTCAAATGAATTTGGGATTCCATACCTTGGCATATGCTCAGGCGCACAGCATCTTATTCTAAACAAAGGTGGAAAATTAGATGTTGTAGCTAATAAACATGAACTTGATCGTCGTGTAACATTCATTAAAGGTACTTTCCCACATTTTGCAGCGCTTACTAAAGCTGAGCAAAATGAAGCATTAGAGAAATGTGTATTTTCAGATGTTGTATTTCCAGTGTATAGAGCGCATGAATACTCTGGAGTACAAGAACAACTTGGCGATGTTAAACTTGGAGCTGTATCTAAAGAAGGGGTGGTACAAGCAGTAGCTTCCAAAACTGGTCAGCTTGGAGTGCAATTCCATCCAGAAAACTCATATTATGAACAAACTGACACAAATAGAAATAAATTGATTATAGATAATTTCTTTGAGCGCATCAAAAAATATAGCGAAGCAATTTCTTATGCTGAGAAAAATGGCATAACTCGCACAGAAGCAGTGATAGCAATAAAAAATGCCTATACAATGCTGAGTGATAGATTGGAAGAATGTACGTATGTAGCAAAATATCATGTTGCTTGCGGAGCTAGCTATAATGATACATCATATGAAACTTTGTTTATGGATGAGTTTGATAAAGTAATGTTCGGTTTTAGTGATCAACAGTGATGAATCGTGGTAGGAAGAGACTTCACAACAGTCTCTTCAACATCACAGCATATACTTGTTTCCGTACACGGCGGGTTCAGTAGTACGCACGCCAAAAGTCTCAGAAGCTGCATAAAAAGAGAGTGTTATGCAGTCTATCCGCCAAAAATTAATTTGCTGTGTAAATAAATTTTTGTGGAGAAAGTTAAATGTACAGAAATTAGCTTTTAGAACGACCCCATGCTAATTTTCGGATATATTAATTGTCCTATGCCTAAAAACACTACTTTCACAAAATCCGCAAGTTTTTTTGAACTTATTATAACATTTTCTTACGGATTTAAAACACTATTTTGACACTATAAGCATTATTTCATGCCCATTCTGAGACTTTTGGCGCACGGTACTATCCAATTTTAGAATTTAAACGGCTCATTTTTTTTGCTTTCATTATATCATACGCACTCTGCAATAGTTGAATTGCATGATCATCTCTATCTTTCCCACCATATGCTTCACCTCCCATTACCACTGCGATTAACCTGCCATATGGACTTTTCGTTGATGTCACAACATGATAGCCTGATGCTTTTAAATATCCAGTCTTACCACCGTTTGCCCATTTATAACGCTCCAGTACTTTATTATGTCCCTTTATTACTCTTCCATTATATGTGAATGATGTCTTTGAGAGCATATGATAATACTGCGGAAAATGTATCTGCATTGCAAGCGTCAAAATCGCAATATCATAAGCAGTACTAACTTGCTTGTCATCATGTAGCCCGTGAGGATTACAAAATTTAGTGTCACGAAGTCCAAGTTTCTTAGCTTTAATATTCATCATATCAACAAACCTAGATTCATCTCCAGCAATATGCTCACCGATCGCAACTGATACATCATTGGCAGATTTTACAGAAAGAGCATATATAGCTTCTCTTACTCTAATTTTTGCGCCTGGTTTCAAATTCATATTGCTTCTTGGTTGCGCTGCAGCATGAACAGAAACTGTTACAATATCATCCATCCTAATTCTACCATATTTAAGCGCTTCAAACGTCAAGTATATTGTCATCATTTTCGTCAGAGAAGCAGGGTACCTATGAACTCTCGCATTTTTAGAATATATTATTTCTGCAGTGTCTGCATTCACAACAAGCCCAGCATATCTCGGGGATTGCGTAATACTATTGCTGGTTGTGTGATTTTTATGTGTAGTATGTGACCGCCCTTTCTTGGCTGCATCTGATGTTAGCGGAAATAGCACAATAGTAAAGACTATTGCAGCAAAAATATAAATACTACGCATCTTATAAAATGAGTTAATAAACTTATAAGAAACACACACACAAAACATTGAATGCCTTATACATAACATACATTAAATCGCCATATCATATCGGTACAAGCGAGAGTTGAGCCTGAGACAGTCAAAAAAACAATCAACGGCTTTATGTAAGTAAAAGAAAGCACAACAACAATTAACAGAATAAACTAACGTTATTTGAAATGGTAGAAAATTTTACTACACATTAATTTCTATCCAATGCTTCTTTAAAATACTTGAGCATTTTCCCAGGCTCATCCTTGTGTCTCTCGGCATTTGGAAGAGGTTCTTTTTTTTCTGTAATATTTGTCCACAATTTTGAATAGCGCTGGTTAATTTCTACTATGCTGGCTCTCTGAGCTTGATCTTTTATAGCCCCCTCAGATTGTATAGCTTCAATGGGACATTCTGGTTCGCAAACTCCACAGTCTATGCATTCTTCAGGATTTATTACAAGCATATCAGGCCCTTCATAAAAGCAGTCAACAGGGCAAACTTCTACACAATCAGTATACTTACATTTTATGCATTTTTCAGTTACTACGTATGTCATATATCAAGTCGTACTCTATTACATTTCGTTGTTGATTTTATACAATAAAAAGTGTATTTATTCCTACCATGCCTAAAGATTCGACCGACTGGTTCTTTTTGTTTATCACAAGTGCGATTGGAACGAGTTTGATCAGGCTGATTTTAGGGCTGTATAGTGTTTTGTATAATCATTAGCAAACACTATGGAAGAGTCGGTATAATATTGCAATATCATTGATCTGACAATGATAAAGAATTTTAGTTGATACAATAGAATTAGAAGATGTACTTAGACTTATAATCTAGTATTTTTATGATATATGTTCAGCTTTTATTTATCCCTGCCATTTTATTGGTGTGTAGTATCGAATGTTGTAATATAATAAGTCTGACAATAGGTAAAGAATTTTAGCGGATGTGGCGGAATCGGCAGACGCGCTAGACTTAGGATCTAGTGCCCTTGTGGCGTGTGGGTTCAACTCCCTCCATCCGCACCATTTTTGTTGGTGCCCATTTTATTTGTTGGAGCTAAAACTTGAGATCAATGAACAAAATATTGATTGTAGAATCTACTTTACACAGAAAAATAGCAAGTCGTAGTCTAGAAGTCGCGCAAAATATACTACAGCACAATAATACAGAGCATATGGTTGTTTCGGTGACAAATCCTCTAAATATAGCAACAGCAATCAATCTATCAATAGAAGCTTATAATTTCGAAGGAGTAGTTGCGCTAGGCTGTATATTTTATGGTAGTTTTTACAATGAAATTCTCATAAAAGAGTGCTTACGAAGTATTAGTGATGTATCTTTAGATTGTGTACTGCCAGTAGGTTTTGGTATAATAGCGTCGCAACATGAAAAGGAAGCAACAGAATTATTAGAGGCTGTTGTGACTGATGCTGTACATTCCTGCTTACAATTAATCAAAGCAAAGAACCAACTGCATTTTATAGAAGATGATCAGTACTCAAAATACAGAAACTAACAAAGAGTCTTTGTGGAAGAAACGGCTAAAGGGAAGATATAGCACTAGAGTACTTGCTGTACAGTGTCTGTATGCAATTTCTGCACATTCAAAAGCGATAGAAAAACTACGTTTCTGTAATTACGATGAAATTATAAATTCTATAATTACAAATATTAATACAACTCAAGAACCTAGTGTATATCGATGGATAGATCAACAATATCTCATTAAAACAGTTCAAAGTGTTTGCCAAAATCAAAAATCTATAGATGAAAAGATTGGGCAATTTCTGTCTTCAAATTGGTCTATGAATAGAATTGCTAAGGTTGTGCAGTGTGTACTGCGCGCAGCAACACATGAAATTTTATCTAATGAAGCAGAAGCAAAGGCATTTTTGATTAATGACTACATAGAGATAGTTAAGCTTTTTAATCACGATGGAGAAAGCGGTTTTGCAAATGGTGTGCTAGACAAGATATCAAAATGAGTATTAATATGCAGTATCGGTATAATTTTTCATTTTGAAAGATGCATAAGGCACTCAATCATTACAGGATCTTGCAATATACGTTTTTCAATTTACCATAACACTGCTAAATTATTGTTTTGCATAAGCATATATATGTGATATACATTTCATTGTTTTGAAAAAAGGAGAGATGGCCGAGCGGTCGAAGGCGCTTCCCTGCTAAGGAAGTATACGGGTAACCGTATCGAGGGTTCGAATCCCTCTCTCTCCGCCAGCTTTCGTTCTGCGAACTTCGGGCGGCACCCCCAGAAGTGAGTCAAAACTAGGAGTGTCTCACGAAGCTTCTTGTCTACCGAAGCTCGTAGAGCGCAGGTAGATGGCGTAGTGAGACTGCAGAATTATGCATTATGTTTATTTTTAGAATTATCAAATAGTAATATTTACGTCGGCTTTAGTAGCAATCTAAAGCAACGATTTCAGGCTCATAATGACGGTAAAGTGCCTGCAACTGCTGGATTCTTGCATGCAAAACTAAAAAGTTATGTTGCAGTTGAAACCAAAGAAAAGGCAATGGCTTTAGAAAAATATTTCAAAACTGGCTCAGGAAAAGCGGTGGATATGAAGCGCTTTTTGTAAGATTTAGTCACCCAAACATGCGCACTTAGAGAATCACAAAATCACCGATTTCACCCACCAAAAAATCTCACTTTTTATTCTCCATTTCTCCGTTAGATGCAAACGTCCGACCGGCTTTGTTGCATAATGCGCAGAGCATATCCTTGAGTTTATCTGCTAAATAAACTAACAAAGCTGATATTTCAATGGCAGATAAACTTCTTGAAGTAAGAAGCTTTAGGATTTTATATGTACTGATAAGAGTCTTTATCAAAGATTGTGTAAATTATAGTAGAGCCTATATTTGGAATTAATAAAGAATATAGGTAATTAGAATGAAGACAGAAAAGAATAAGAAAATAAATGAAGCGATAGATTTACTGATAGAAGGAGGAGCGGATTTAAAGACAGTACTGAAGCAGGATGGATTGATTAAGGAATTAACGAAGAGTATTTTGGAGAGAGCCTTGCAGGCAGAAATGTCTGAACACTTAGGTTATAACAAATATGATAGGTCTGAAACTGAGAATTGCAGGAATGGTCATTATAATAAGAATTTGATTACTGAGAATGGCAGTATCGAGTTAAATATTCCGCGAGATAGAGAAGGTAAATTTGCACCTGTAATTGTCTCCAAGAATCAAACAAGAATAGATGGTTTAGATCAAAAGATAATATCTCTGTATGCCAAGGGGATGAGTTTGTCTGATATCAAGATCCAATTACAAGAATTATATGGAGCAGAAGTTAGTGAGAGTTTAATTAGTAGGGTTACAGATGATGTAATTGATGAGGTTAGAATTTGGCAGAGTAGACCTCTTGAACCATTATATCCTATAGTATATTTTGATTGTTTAATAGTTAAGGTAAGGCAAGATAAACAGATAATTAATAAATCAGTATATGTTGCGCTGGGTATAGATTTACAGGGCCGGAAAGATATTTTAGGATTATGGATAAGTGAGAATGAAGGATCTAAATTCTGGCTTAGTAATTTTACTGAATTGAAGAATCGAGGATTAAAAGATATATTAATTGCCTGTAGTGATAACCTGACTGGTATGTCTGAAGCTATATGCGCAAGTTATCCCAAAACTGAGCATCAGCTTTGTATAGTACATCAAATTAGAAATAGCCTGAAGTATGTATCATATAAAGACAGAAAATTATTGGCATCAGATTTAAAGCTTATTTATAGCTCTGCTACTGAAGATGAAGCGCATCTTGCCCTAGAATCTTTTGATAAGAAATGGAGTAAACGATATCCACATATAGCAAAATCCTGGTATAATAATTGGGAGAATCTTGTAATATTTCTGCAATATCCAGAGAGTATCCGTAAGATAATTTACACTACAAATGCTATAGAATCGCTGAATAGTCAGTTGAGAAAAGTTACAAGAAATAAGCGTGTTTTCCCAAATGATGATTCGGTATTCAAGGTTTTATACCTAACGATTGATTATATTACCAAAAAATGGACCATGCCTATCTCTAACTGGAATGAAGCTATGGCTCATTTTATAATCAAATTTGATGGGAGATTTTAATGGCTCTAAAAAATTTACACAATCAATGAGAAAGACCCGTTATAACCTAAGTGTTCAGACATTTCTGCCTGCAAGGCTCTCTCCAAAATACTCTTCGTTAATTCCTTAATCAATCCATCCTGCTTCAGTACTGTCTTTAAATCCGCTCCTCCTTCTATCAGTAAATCTATCGCTTCATTTATTTTCTTATTCTTTTCTGTCTTCATTCTAATTACCTATATTCTTTATTAATTCCAAATATAGGCTCTACTATAATTTACACAATCTTTGATAAAGACTCTTATCAACGCAAGCAATTATGTTCCATTCACTTTGTAAGCGCTTTATTCTTTGGCAAAATATAGATCTTTTTACGCAATCTACCTTCGGATGATTTAGAGTTTTTTTTATAGCTGATACCCAAACGCTTTATTGCGTATCTAATGCCAGATGCGCTTACACCTAGCTTTAATGCCCTTTCATAGCTATAAGAATCAGGATGATCATGTATGTCTCTTTTTAAAGCTTCATAGTCTATTTTTACTGGTTTTTTATTCCTATGCTTGATAGGCATTAGTTGCTTCTTCCATTTACTAATTGTTGTCGTTGATATTTTAAATCGTTCCGACAATTTTATGAATGTTTCACCAGCTTCTTGTAATTTTAACACCTTCTTTCTGAATTGAATTGAGTAGGACATTTTATGTTTTCATTTCTTTCATAACAACTAGCATCTTAACGTATATCATACCTCTTTTATACTGTTTTAGCCATATAGCTAAAGTACTATAAAGTAAGTATGGCAAGCGAGTATTTAGAATAAATTTTTATTCGTTTGTAATCTGTAATATAACCGCTATTTCAGGCGAAAAGCTAACTTAAAATTTATCAAAAAGATAAAGTTTAGCATGATTTTTTTATGCTGCTTTAGCTATACATCAAATTAAATTCGAAAATTATCATAGCACGAGTTGCCAATCAATATTCAGCATCTAAGCTACTAATTACCGGCAATGCGGATCAATAGATCTTTCATCAAATCATCAAAAACAGTACCTTGATACAACAACCTTTTTCATATTTTATTTTTGTTTATTTGCAAAACCCTCAAGTAACATATATGGCCCTAAAATCTGCCACACCAGCCAAGCAATTAATTAGCAACTCGCGTTATCATGATATCCTATGAGTATATATAGCTAACTAACCATAAAATGAGTATGAAAACGCTATATTTTTTGGATAAATTTTATTTGTTTGCAATGCAGTAATGTCGCTATATTACAGACGAAAAGCGGATACTAAATTTATCAACAAGACAAATGTTTAACATGCGTATTTTATGGTTAGTTAGCTATAACATATACTACATCACAATGTTTGATGCAAAAATGATTAGTTAATAGCGAGACTTTATTATCGCATCTCATATCCAAACTTTACCCCAATTTCCACCAAGTGTGGATTATATATATCTACAAAATCTATCTCATGTAATAACATCTTTGCAGCTCCACCTGTGATTATTGTCAGACACTTCTGCTTAATATCTTGAAAACATACATTTTGTAATGTGGTTGTAATATGCTTGATCATCCCTATATGGCCGTGATACAAACCTGCTGCAATCGCCCCTCTCGTATCTCTACCATACAAAGCAGGTCTATTTAAATCGACATTAATATTTGAGAGTGCTGGAATGAAATGTTTGATTGCTTTGCCTGTAGCACTTAACCCTAGTGTTATTACTGTACCATCATATCTCCATATACCATCTGTTTTGAAAATTAAAGATATGGTAGTGGCAGTTCCACAATCTATCACAATGCATTGTGAGTTATATAACATTACAGAAGCTATCGCAGCGCTAATCAAGTCTGCCCCTAGCGTCTCAGGATGACATAACCGCGATAAATCTAGTATCTTCTGATTGTGCGCAGATATTATAAATGGCTCTTTTTTTAGATATTTGCTAATAAATGTAATAATCTTGTCTAATACAGGCGCAACTACGCACGAAACCCCAACCGCATCGATTTTTCTCAAATCAATCTTAGCATTATCAAAAAGCGTAGAAAGTAACGCCATATATTCGTCACATTCTCTCTTATAATCAGTCTGAAGCTTAAAAGTACCAATTATAGATTGGTCCATATTTTCATCAGGTGAACAACCGTAACTTTCGACAGAATGCAGCTGCAAACCTAAGCTGTTTTCCGCCCTAAAAATAGTAAAATTTGTATTAGTATTACCTACATCTATCGCTAGGAACACACCACCTCTTTTACAAGCTTTTTAATAACTTAACTATAATTTAATTGTTTATTGTTGTACAGCTATATTTGATTTACTGGCATTTTTACTAAACACACTAATAACATTTTGAGTAAATTCCTTGAATTGATCTTGTGTCATTTGATTCATACCAGCTGCATTATATTGCTGCACAACACTTAATATACATTCTTGTAAACTCTTTTCTTCAACCTCTTCTTGCTGATCTTTCTCCTGAAAGCTTTCATCATTTTGTGGTAGTATTACATTGATCATTTTAGCTTCAGGGTTTTGAGCAGAGAAGTCTATCAGATAACCAACTTCGGCAAAGCTGCAAGCAGCACAAAACGGCAGAGAATTTATAGATTCTTTTTCATCTCTCTTATAACTTTCCCATTCATTACCCAAATGGTGTAACCCAAGCAAAAAGAAGTCTTGCATACTAATGGATTTATAATAAGTTAGCTTGCTTGCATTGAGTATTGGCTCACTAATCCCACCCATAGCACGGTCACCATCATCTAGCACTCTTTCTTTAATAAGAATGTCACCTTCTCTTTTCAACATGCTTATTGACGTAAAATTTCCACTACCGCCACCGCTATAAAACGAATATATTAAAAAGTGATTAAGCCAAGGAGAACCTAAATACTGCCAATACATAGATTCACAGCAGTATTCCTTCTTGTAATCGTAACCCTGAAATCCACTTGGCACATCTGTATTCACAGGTTGCCTTTCTATTTTTTCTTTTATTATCTCCTTATAACACTGTCTTAAATCTACTCTATCATCATCTGTACCACCTAAAATCTTTGCAATACAATATGCTTCTATTGGCTTATTGCCATATGTCAAAGCTTTGGGTTGTGCTTTTTCATTTGCAATTGCTTCACTAAAACTGATATACAAAAATAAAAAATTAATGAGCAACACAAATCGCATAATATTTTTACATCTATAATTAATAATAAACATAAACAAAGATTTTATTTTAAAGTAGATAGTCTGTCTGTAAAAATTGATTTTCTGCGCAAATCAATTTTTACCGAAAGTTAAATGTACAAAAATTAGCCTAAAGAGGCGGCCCTGCGTTAATTTTCTGATATATCATTTATCCTGTATCTAGCAAATACTACTTAGGTATTACCAACAAAGTCCATAAGATTTTTAACAATTTTGCCACTCTTTCTCTTGGACTTTCGGCATATCATAATTGCCTGCAATCAACATAAACCATCTGCTTTAAGAGTGACAAAGCAGGCGACTAAATAGGTATATATTAATCATAAAAAATATCTGATTCATTAAATTATATTACCGCTCATCACTTTGATAAAATTACACTTATAACTTGCGCTTAAGTGTATTGCAAATCAACTTTTCTTACCTATTGCAAGACGATGATTAAGAAAGCTATCCATGTTTCCATGCATTTCACCTTGCGGAGAACAAAAACCACTAACACTCATTACAAAAACAATTGAGTTATTTTTATATCCGCAAAGACAACTTATACCAGATAGATTGCCAGTTTTAGCTACAATGTCAATATCTAGCTTTCTTTTTTCCATAGTAGTACCAACCTCACCAGATTTCGGCAGAGAATCCACAAATCCTTCTACAAAAAATCCTTTTTTCAATAATTCCAAAAGTTTCGCTGGCTGAAGCCTGTTATAACGCGACAGACCAGAGCCATCGACAAATATTGCATTGCCAAAATCTATATCAAAATGCTGCGCTATAAGATTTTTTATAATTTCATTGCCATCGTTCCACTTTAGATATTTCGATTGTTTTTGTGACTTCAAGGTTGTTACATATATACTATCAAACACAAAATTATCAGATGTTTTAAGTGCACTAACCATGATCTCTTTGATAGGTTTAGATTTTACAGTATTTACAAGCGAAAACCCATCTTTTGAGCAAACATCATTATGAAAAAATTTCACACGACCTTTGATTTTTAATTTTGCGAGTATTTTCTTGATTTTATACATGACGTAGGACTCTACATCTATCGGTGCCACATATAACGTTCTTGCAACTTCAGAATTATTAATAGTGCCACTGATTACAATACAACTTCCATTCCACTCTAGCTCAATTTTTGATTTTTCATTTGAAGTTAGAAGATGATTGTCTATCTCTTGATAAGGGCCGAAATTTTTACTTACTTTTTGT
Organism: Candidatus Lariskella endosymbiont of Epinotia ramella; assembly: GCF_964019805.1. Classification (NCBI taxonomy): domain Bacteria; kingdom Pseudomonadati; phylum Pseudomonadota; class Alphaproteobacteria; order Rickettsiales; family Candidatus Midichloriaceae; genus Candidatus Lariskella; species Candidatus Lariskella endosymbiont of Epinotia ramella. The sequence goes on from NZ_OZ026472.1 coordinate 1,368,747, forward strand.
ATGCCGATTTTATGCCAATCTTCATCAAATATATCAGCATATTCACCATCTTTAGTAGCAAATATAGTTAATTTCATAATATTTTCATCTATACTTGCTGGAAATATTGGTCTAGCATAAGCACGTCCTAAATCATCCAATAGTATATTTCTTGAGTAAGGAGATATATTAAATGCTGATACATCCAAGAATATGCGGCCTGAAATATTAGAATCTCTAATGGGCAAGAGTAATTCTTCAATATCAATCGATGTCAAAGTTGGATCTCCAGAAAACGAAATCATTATATCATCGATAATTTCGCCTCGCTTTTTAACAGATAAATTTGTTTTGTAACTATAGTTAGATCCAAGAGTCTTGGTAGCAACAAGTGATGTTACAACTTTTTGACAACTTGCAGGTGTAACAAATGCTGCAGACAAATGCTCCTCATAAATTTCGTTACTTGCTATATCACCTATTATATATGAATAAAACCCTGGCTTTTGTTTATAAACGTCTTGTGTTGAAATAGTCGTACAAGCAAAAAGCAGTAAGCAACTTAATAAAGGAGTGATGAGTTTTTTCATCTTTATATCTCAAGGCATAGAACATTAAAATTAGTATAGCCATAATATGAAACGCATCATTAGACTTCTTCTTAAACTTAAATACCAGTGAGGCAAGTGCAAGGAGAATACGGAGCTTAGTGGAAGGCACAAGTCTACAAAGAAGTACATGAGCATCTCCCTGAAAGCTAAAGATACGATTAAACAATTGGCCGCTAGAACAAGCGTTTGAAGAAGTCTATCATAGCAACACTGATAGGATTATAATGCAGAACATACAAATACTATGTAAAAACGCTTTCTGCTATCAAACCACTAAACGTCATAACTAATTTGCTAATATGCTCAAGTCACATTGCATCATACATTCTCTTGAGAAACTATACCTTTGGTTACTTTCATCTTACTTTGCGTATAAAAAATGTATGAAGATGCGATAGATATTATTACAGCTCCAACTATCGAGTTTTGTGATGGAACATCACCAAACAATGCATACGTAGCAACTGCCATGAATATTAATCTACAATAGCTAAATGGCATCAACACCATTACTGGAGCCAGTTTGTATGCAAAGAACAGTACTATAACATTAAAAACACTAACAAACGCCATGAGCGTAATATATAATACATCAGATGATGATACTGTAGTCCAGTTATATAGCGCAAACGGCGCTGTAATAATTGCAATATTCAAAAACTGATAGAAACTTTGAGTTGCATAATGCTCTTTTAATGTCTGTTTTTTACAGAGTACATCATGCATAGCAAAGCCTAGAGCAGATATAATACCAAAAGCTGCTCCATATGAGATTATATGACTTAAAGTTGGCTGTACAATTATATACATGCCAAGAAACCCAACTAATATAGCTCCAACTATTTCAAAAGTTGGAATTTCATTACAGAAGATATATGCAAGAATCAATGTGAATATCGGCGTCATATAACCGATTGCAGTGGCATCATTCCCTCCCAAACATCTCAGTGCTTCAAGCCAATAAAGCATTCCTATGACGTTAAATAAAGATCTAATCACACTTAATTTTACATCATGTAACTTGAAAATTTCTTTATTGCCATACAATAAAAACATATATAGCAAGAATAGCAGCATAAAAAAACAAGCTATGCATGCAACTATGAAAAAAGCTTGTATTAGTGAGATACTAGACGATAAATGCAGAGAAAATATAGACATGCAGGTAAACAAGCATAAATTCAATAGTTTCATTACTATGCCTGCTGTATATCCTTTTAACTTTAACATAATAGAAAATAACAATTAATCTGTTTGCAAAATCTTATACACTTTTCTTATCAAAATTTACCTTGGATATTTTTAACTCCGCAGCAGAAAGCTGCTCTTCACAATATTTGTATAGAATAGATGCTCTTTCAAAAATATACACAGCTTTATCTAGCGGAATATCTCCTGATTCCAACATCTCCACAATAGTCTCAAGCTCCTGCATTGCACTTTCAAATGACATATTTGACACTTCTTGGTCTAAAGAATCTGATAAGACATTGCTCTTATTGCCCTTTGATCTTACTTTTTCTTTTATACTAGATTGCGCCATGATATTATTTAGGAACTATTGGACAAAAAGTAGTTACATATTCTACGCTTACATACTATATAAGTCAAATTACCATATCGTTCTCTTTATACAACTGATTGATTAATTCTTGTATTACGGCATCATGACAAAAGCAATAATATATAAGCCCACAAAAGTTGCCACACAATCTGGCTTATGCGGGGAACGTTTTTGGATACTAGAGTTTTTACCTAAAAATACTAGATTTAAAGACCCATTGATGGGGTGGGATGCTAATTCTGATATGGAACAATCTCAAGTCAGATTGAAATTTTCAAGTAAAGATGAAGCCGTAACATATGCAAAAACCATAGAAGGCTTAGAGTATGATGTGCTGCAACATAATGATAGAAAACAAATAATAAAGCCTTATGTGAATAACTTTCGCTAACACTAGACTTTTCACACCATCTTTTAACTTAAACTAGCTATGCCTTAGTTTCTGATCTAACATTATATAATGCTCAAAGCTGCTTATCTAGTACGTGCGCCAAAAGTCTCAGAAGAGACATGAAATGGTGCCACGAGTGTCAAAATAGCGCTTTAAATCTGTAAGAAAATGTTATAATAAACGCAAAAAACTTACGGATTTTGTGAAAGCAGTGTTTTGCTTAGGCACATGAGTAATAATATATACAGAAATTAGCGCAGTGCTGAATCCTGTGCTAATTTTTACACATTTAACTTCTCCACAAAAATTGATTTGCATAGCAAATAAATTTTTAGCGGATGAACTATCTATAAATAAAATAGTGTAAAAAGTGAATTCTAGTCTAACAAAGTTGCCTGCCATTTTTGATAGAGCCTTGCATAAAAAGTTTATTTCAAAAAATATAAAGCACTTTCAAAATCATTCCTTCCTTTTCGATCAAGTTTCAGCAAATACGCTAGACTTTCTTAACGACATAAGCGCAGATTTTTCTGACTGCCTTATCTATGGTTTTTTCACGAATACTTCACTTATAAATGCGAAAAATATAACATTATACAACCTCATTGAATGTCAAGCAAAATCAACTAAGCGCAATATAGTGGAGTCTATTATATGCGATGAAGAAGATATAAATCTTCATGGCAAAAAATTTGATCTTATAATATCCCACCTCTCACTGCATTTTATTAATGATGTTCCTGGAGTTTTAACATGTTATCTTGACGCTTTAAAACCTGGCGGTCTTTTTATAGCAAATTTGTTTGGTGACTTTACACTACAAGAACTTAGAAATGCACTTGGGCTTGCTGATTTAGAATACTATGGGGGCGTTTTTCCTAGAATCTCACCTATGATAAGCTCGAAGTCTGCTGCTGAATTAATGCAAAGATCTGGTTTTGCGAATTCCATTATACAAAATAACCGCATCACTGTATATTACAGCAGCATCAAAGAACTTCTGAACGACATTAGATTTAGCAGACAAAGTAACTGTATGTACAACCGCGCAAATGATATTCCACCCAAGACTTTTTTCAAGACCGCTGAAAAATTTTATAAAGAGCAATATCAAACGCATGATGGAAAAATACCAGCAACATTCGACATAATTTCTCTCCATGGCTTCAGAGATAGAGCAATGTAGTCTATCCATGAAAAATTAGCTTAAAGAAGCGGCCATGCGCTAATTTTCGGATATATAGTATGGCGCCAAAAGTCTCGAAAGTGCGCATGAAATAGCGCCCCTGAGTGTCAGAATAGCGCTTTAAATCCGTAAGAAGAGGTTATAAGTCAGTGCAAAAACCTTTACGGATTTTGTGCAAGTAGTGTTTTTGTGCGCGGCGCAGGACCAATTAATGTATCCAAAAATTAGCGCAGCGCCGAATCCTAGGCTAATTTTTGCACATCTCACTTCTCCACAAAAATTGATTTGTTTGCGTATATAAATTTTTGGGGGGACGAACTATATAATTTACTAGTATTAGACACAAATTCTATAAAATCATTGGCAACTCGCAATAGCAATATCGAGAAATTGGATTAACAATCAATTTTTTATAGATTGAATAGTTTTCTTCCAAGCTTTTCCAGCAACATGTATAGACCCTACCTTTTGTTCAGACCACCTATGCTCTACATCATCAATCGATTTGATATAACACCTCGACGCCCATTCAATTGCAGCATCTACCTTGCTTGATATAAGCTCATATATATTTTCTTCAAGCCACTTTTGTGTATCACATAATGCTTCTAACACATCTTTGACTCTATATCCAGTAACAGAAGAGAACCCTGATATATCTTTCGACATTGCGATGACTTGAAAATACCTAGCAAATAACTCAGATTGAACATGAGATTTCTGATAATGTGACACTTCCTCAAATAAGACTTTTTTTATAGTAGCTTTCAGTGTGATATTACTCACCTCTGCTCTTTTTAGGTTATTCAATAAAACACTTGAAAAATCATGCAGCGGCAGCTCAACTTCTCTTTCCAACATATGTGCAATCTCATGAATAATCACATCATACCCAAGTTTTTTGATGGTAATTACATATCTCTTTTTTTGCTTAAATTTATTTAGCAAATTATTTATTGAGACTGACTCAATAGTCATACAATTACCTTCATCAAGATCAAAAAACTGTCTATCTTGCACTTTGAATCTCAGCAACTCTTGCTGGCATTTAGTCGCACTCAGATCCATCAATGGCTTTAAACAATTATACTGATACAGATGCCGCAGCATCTGCATAAACACCACATTCAAAGACTCTTTTTGAAAATCGGACATTTTTTCTAGAATCATGATTGGATCTGGTTTCGTTAGCATAAAGGTTCCTATTTTAAAATCAGGCTAAGTAGTGAAAATTGCAAATTTAACAAATGCAGCTCAACAAGAAATAATTTGCAATAAATAGCGCGCCACACATAAAAAACTCAAAATCTCTAACGACAAACTGATATATACTTACATGCTTTTAACCACATCTCTAACACTAAATATAGTGAGTGCACACATCTATTACATAATCCCTAAAAATTATCTATACTTTGCTTTATATTTTAGCTAATGTTACAATCCATTTCTATATATAATATGTCTTTTTGATATATAATTCACTAATAGCAAAAACTGCCACAATATTCAAAACCAACTTCCTGGAAGAAATAATGATGATTAAAACGACTATTGACACGGAAGAGATTGCAAAGTTTAACAAATCCTCAGAAAAATGGTGGGATGAAACCGGAGAATATAGCTTACTACATAAAATGAATCCCGTGAGAATTGAGTATATCAAGGAATGTGCAGCTTTATACCTTCAATGCATAAACCACACTTTGTATTACAACAAATACAAAATACCTGATAACACTTGTATTGATATAATCAACTCTTACCAAATTATAGAAGCTGAAGCAGGATCTTGCGATTATCTTCCGCTTGATGGATATAAAATCCTAGATATTGGGTGTGGAGGCGGCATACTCAGCATTCCACTCAAGAGACTTGGCGGAGAAATAGTTGGTATTGATGCTGGAATTGACAATATAAAAGCTGCACGTTTGCATGCACAAAATATGAAAATTGCAATAGATTATATCAATACTACATCGGAAGAGCTTGCAAAATCTCAAAAACATATAGGATCTTACGATATAGTGCTTTGTATGGAAGTCATTGAACACGTTGCTGATTTCAAACTAATTTTAGATTCAGTAGCTAAGCTATTGAAAGATGGGGGCATATTTATATTATCTACTATCAGCAGAACATTGAATTCCTTTGTTAAGGCAATATTTTTTGCCGAATATGCGCTAAACATTGTTCCACGCGGCACGCACTCCTGGAAAAAGTTCCTAAAACCCTCTGAAATTGTACAACATTTAGAAACTAGGGGCTTTTCGCTCAGAGATATAAAAGGATTGGAATTTAGTATACTTACTCAAAGCTGGCGCAGCACAAACGGTGTTAACACTAATTATATTTTATGTATGCAGAAGACATAAATCTAGCTTTATTCCATTATTTAATGCTTATATACTGCATATAAAATCCCAAAAACGTTAGAAAATTTTGAAACATAATACCTGCCATTTGAACGAATTTTCTAGCAAAATAGAATCTAATTACATTGATAATACATAAAACATTATATCTGTGATTTTAATATATCCTCGTTTTAAATAGTCCTTGCATCATCACTCTGAAACTGAGAATTTATCTTGACCTGCAAGCAATGATGGCGCACATAACTCCAGCAGAAAAAGTAGCAAATTTGCCAAAAACCTTATGGATTTTGTTAAGTAGCGTTTACTATGGACAGGACAAATTGTATATCCGAAAATTAGCGCAGAGCAGAGGCTTCAGGCTCACCTTTGTACATTTTATTTTCCGCAAAAATTTATTTGCGCAGCAAGTCTATTTTTTTGGATGCCAAATAACATTTAGAAAAATAGTGAAAATTACAGAAATTTTGCGTCAAAATGCGCTGACAGCGACATGACCTAAAGTTTTATCTATATTATATAGCATTTAATACTCAGCTAAATTCTATTTGACGACAGCACTGTTAATAAAATAATTTATTTAAGAAAAGAATGCCATTCTCGTTATATTATATAAAGATATTTATTTGCTCAAAACTACTTCACTTTAACACCAGATAATTTTTTATCAGCTATACCTCAAAAAGAGTTAGTAAGCATTAGTCTGTAATGCGCTAATTTCAAAAGCATTATGAGCATTGATAGTTTGACTCTATCTTCCTAAAGCTTTATTATTTTTCTCGCAAATAGCACTATAACACGACTTAAACTCCTTGAAATGATTACTATATACACACTTTGCATTAATTAAATTTATTGTTCAATGACACCGGCATATACCAGAAAAATCGCACAAAAGCTGCCAATTAAACAGCTTGCAAAAATTTTTGATGCGATATCTTCTTATGGAGAAGTCCGCCTGGTTGGAGGATGTGTAAGAGATATAATATTTGAAAGCATAAACAAAGCAGCTCAATACGAATCAAGCGATTTGAGAGATGGCAAATCACTGCTCAATCATTCCGATGAAGCAGTAAAAAATCAGCAAAATCCTCCAGCAGATCAGACATCAAACATGGATTACGATATGAGCACCACAATCAAACCATGTGATTTAATTAAGATATTGCACTCTTCTAATATCTCAGCACGCATGATAAGTGCGAAACACGGGACTGTACTAGCAACGCTAGATAATATCAGATGTGAAATCACCACATTACGAAAAGATGTAAAATGTGATGGAAGACATGCGGACGTAGAGTTCATAGATAACTGGGAAGAAGATGCCGCGCGCAGAGATTTCACAATAAATGCGATGTCTATGGATTTGTCGTGGAATATTTATGACTATTTTAATGGACTTGCAGACTTAAAAAATCGCATCGTTAGATTTGTTGGAGATCCTATAAATAGGATCAAAGAAGACCACTTAAGAATTCTTAGATATTTTAGATTCTGCGCATATATTGGAACATCAAATATAGATCAAGCCAGCCTTGCTGCTGCAGCCACTCTTTCTTTTGAACTTTCTTCTATATCAGGAGAAAGAATCCGATCTGAATTTTTTAGAATACTTTCTGCGAAATATGCAAAAGATGTGGTGAAGTTAATTTTTAGTCACAAAGTAAATCGTGCTATTGGTATTGCTGATATCAATATAGACCTACTAAGCAGAGTACACTTTAGTGGTGATAGACTGGTCGACATTGCAGCCCTTATTATACTTTCTGACTCACACAAAATAGATATACTGAAAATTGCAGATAGATGGAAACTATCTGAAAATGAGAAAAGGACTATGATATCTTTATATGAGCAATATATGACATATGGCAACGCACTTTGCAGCTCTGACATTATGCTACATAAAAAATGCCTATATATCTTCGGGGAACAATTATATAAGAAAATGCTATCTTTAACTTTAGTGCTGAATCATCAACTCAAATTAGATACATTGATAAACCTAATGAAAGATCAAATTATCCCAACCTTTCCAGTTGATGGTTATGACATAAAAAATTTAGGGCTGACAGGAAAAGAGATAGGAGATGCAATGCGACACTTAAAGAAATTATGGATAGACAGCAACTTTAGCATTTCTAAAGAAAAATTGCTCGAAAAAGCTATAAATCATAAAGAGAACCTTTGATCCATCAATTATCTCGTCTACTATACGCTCGTCATACTTTTCAAAATTGATGTCGTCAAAATGCTTCTTATAAAACGCAAGTTAGTATGCGCCAAAAGTCTCGAAAGTGCGCAAATAGACCTCCTGAGTGTCAAAATAGCGCTTTAAATCCGTAATAAAATGTCATAATAAACGCAAAAACCTTACGGATTTTATGAAAGTAGTGTTTTTTTAGGCGCAGGGCCAATTAATATATCCAAAAATTAGCATGGGACTAAGTCCTGGGCTAATTCTTGCGCATTTCACTTCTCCACAAAAATTTATTTGCGCAGGCAAATCAACTTTTAGCGGATGAACTCGCTAATTACATTATTATTAATACCAAATCCCATTGTGAACAAGTCATATAATTTACGGTGCAAATATGTACTTCATAACAACATTAAACTCTCCTGCGCAGCGTGTATAAAACTATATCCTGCAGCAAAGAGACATGCTCCAGTTCTCTAATATTGTTCAACGCACTAAGCGCTGACTGCGCATAGAATGCTGCAACCTCTTGAATCTTCTCAAAAATATTTTGACGTACTAAAACTTCTATAATAGCTGCAAAGCTCGTCATATCTCTCACGCTTCCACTAAATGACCTGTGCAGCAACTCTTTTTCATCATCACATGCTTCACTAAACGCCAGTATTATAGGCAGAGTCACCTTTCCCTCAAGAAAGTCATTTCCTATTTCTTTACCAAATTCATTTGAGTTTCCAAAATAGTCCAACAAGTCATCTATAATCTGAAACGCAATACCAAAGTTTAGGCCAAATTCATAAAATGCAGATACTATATCCTGCTCTGCATTTGCCGCTATTCCTCCCACTTTACAGGCAGCAGCAAAAAGGGCCGCAGTCTTAGATGTCACAAGATTCATGTAGTCCTGCTGAGTAATACCAACTTGCTCTATTAATTGAAGTTGCCACACTTCGCTTTCTGCTATCGTAGCAGCCGCATTAGAAAGTGTTTCCAAAGCTTCAAGAGAACTTGTCTTTACCATTAATTTGAAAGCTTGACTAAACAGATAATCACCAACCAATATACTTGCTTTATCACCCCAGATATTATTTGCAGTCTTTCTATTTCTGCGGAGCTTGCTTTGGTCTATGACATCATCATGCAATAGAGTTGCAGTATGTATAAACTCAACTGCTGCCGCAAGCAAAACGTGATCTTCTGTACTGCAACGACAAATCTTGGCACATGCAAGTGTCAGAATGGGCCTGAGCCTCTTTCCACCAGAATTTGCTATGTATGATATAATATCAGGTATCAAGTCAGTGACATGGCTTTTTGCTAAATTTATCATGTACTCATCAACCCCTCTTATGTCTTTAGACACAAAAGCCTTCAGCCTATTTATGGGATTTCCTTCTATCACTCTTTTTCTTTTTCAACGAGGTTTTGCACTGTACTAACCACAGATTCAAGCTCTACAAATGTAGGTTGATAACAGGTAGGAACGTTAGCCCTACCTATCTCTACAGAGATCTGCGGCGGATTGTCACGCAAGTGTGAAAGTATCACATCACGAATCACAAGGTAGAAATGATAATCTTCATCGACGATAGATTCAAGCTTTTTCCCTATGGGCCCAACAATACAGTATGCCAAAAATACTCCAAGGAAAGTACCAACAAGCGCTCCTGCTATCATACCACCTAAAATCTGTGGCGGTTTATCAACACTTGACATAGTTTTAATTACACCAAGCACAGCAGCAACAATACCAAGAGCTGGAAGTCCATCTGCAACTGTGGTAAGCGCTTCAGCAACTGCTAACTTTTCATGATGCATTTTTGTCAGTTTTTGCTCTATCGCATCTTCGATTTGGTTTACATCCTCAAGATGCATTCCTATAAGACGCAATGTATCACAAATAAACGTAACTGCAATATTATCTTCTAAGATCCTCGGATATTGCCCAAATAATGGGCTTTCTTCAGGATTTTCTATATGATTTTCAAGCGCAAGAATACCTCGAGTTCTTATAGTCTTTGTAATTGCATAAAGAAGGCATAAAAGATCCGTATAATCTTGCTTTTTCCACTTTGATCCTTTAAAGCTGCTACGTACTTGACTCATAGTCTTCTTGATTGTCGTCAACTTATTACTAACCAAAAACGCGCCTAGCGCAGCACCTCCAATCAACATTGTCTCATGCGGCAGTGATCCTAAAACAACTCCTATACTTCCACCACTTATCGTATAAACACCAAAAACACACAGAAAAGTAAAAATCATTCCTAGAAAGCCTAACACAGCAATCACCCATTAATAGTTAAAACTTATCACAGCTATAAGGAGAGTTTAGTAATTATAACGCGTGGAGTAAATAACAAACTAACTATTAGAAATATATATTTATGTATTTTATAGAAATCTTAATGGCTATATATTACGATATATAAATGTCGTTGAACTGAATCTATACACGCGATATATATAACATCATGACAATGATGTGCAATATTTTACCAATATCGCATATTTCTTCTTTATATCGCCTTATATGTTATAAAAAAATCAAAGTGTAACAAAATTGCTGGCTAATTTCAAACAAGCAAAAATGATAGCAATTTATAATATCGAATAGTACTGCGTATTAGACTTCTTCTTTCAACACTCGTTCCAATGAGACAAACACAATGGAGCGTACAGTGCACAAAGAAGCACATAAGCATCCTGAAGGCTAAGGATGCGACAAAGCAATTAGCCGCTGTGCGGGGCAAATATTTAAAAGAAGAAGTCTATTGCAAAATGCGATAATATGGTTGTGATTGCGGTTTTCATTGTATTAACCGGCTACTTAAACAAACTCGAGTTGATGATTAATAACACGGGTGTGCAGCAGATTTTCCTGCAATACAAAGAGAAGAATATATTGGCGCTACCTTCATCAGTAGGCGCACGCGGATTTTGAGTGCATGATTTTTTATCTTAGAGTGCAAGTTAATTTCTGCGTCTAATACTTTTACATATTGTTGCAAAGAAATTAACTGAGTAGCGCGAGTTGCCAATTAAAAATTAAGCATCTAAGCCACTAATTGCAGGTAATGCAGATAAATAGATCTTTCATAAAATCATCAAAAAAACAGCACATTGATGCAAAAACCTTTTCCACATGTTATTTTTGTTCATTTGCAAAACCATAAAGCAACATATAGCTCCCTACAAATCTATCATACAACAATCAATTCATTGGCAACTCACGCTAAGTAATACTTGAAAATCAGGCCAGAAAAACTTACACAATGACTTATCTAATAACGCATACTATTTTATCACTTTAGTGAGCGCTGCAACGTATCTATACTGCAGGCGCAGAGTTGATTTTAACTTTTGCGCGCATACGAAATTAGACTGCAAAAAGAGCTAGGAAGAATTGTGCGCGCGTGTATACAAAATACATAAGGAGCATTTTAAAGGCGTAAAATATATATCCTAAGAAGCTGTTGAATTTCGAACCCAATTTTGACAACAAGCTTTAGCTACATTTCTTATCTTTGCCATAAAAGACTCTCTCTCAACTATGCTAAGAGCGCCTCTTGCTTCAAGGATATTAAAAAGATGAGAGGCCTTTAGACAAATATCGTACGCAGGCTGCGCAAGATCCAATCCAGCTAACCTTTCAGCTTCAGATATATAATCATGAAAATGTGACGAAAGCATTTTTATATTTGCATCTTTAAAGTTATATTGACAGTATTCCTTCTCTGATTGCAAAAAGATATCTGAATACTTCACACCGCGATTATTCCAGGCAAGATCCCAAACGCTATTTATACCTTGGATATACATAGCAATACGTTCAAGTCCATAAGTTAACTCGGCTGGAATTGATTTACACTCTATGCCGCCTATCTGCTGCATATAGGTAAACTGCAGAACCTCCATACCATTACACCAAAGTTCCCAGCCCAGCCCCCAAGCACCAATTGTAGGATTCTTCCAGTCATCTTCTACAAACCTCATATCATTCTTATGCTTAGAAAGACCTATGCTCTCTAAACTCTCTATACAGAGCTCTTGTATATTTTCTGGTGATGGCTTTAATATAACCTGAAGTTGATAGTAATGCTGCATTCTATTAGGATTTTCACCATACCTTCCATCGGTTGGTCTGCGACATGGTTGTGCATATACCACATTCCAAGGTTTATCTTCTAAACAACGCAATGTCGTTGCAGGATGCGACGTTCCGGCTCCAACTTCCATATCATATGGCTGCAGGATTACACAACCATTATTAGCCCAAAAACGCTGCAAAGTGAGTATTATATCTTGAAAGTACATTTTTCTCTATCAAACTTATTCATTCGCAATGATTAGAAGCGCAGCACTGCAACATGTTTAAAGCGACATATTACATAAATTTTCTGAGAAGCTAACTAACTTTAAATACCTATATATGCGTTAGCGAGAAAAATATGCAAAAACTGCAGAGTCAGCATAGAACGCATGATTTTCAGGTGCTAATTATCTGCTTTACTCATATAAAAGTCAATTACTTGTTTCGCTTTGCAAACGATATCATTTAGCTTATCATTCAAATAAAATTTATGTTTATGATGCTGCGGGCATATTATCTTGTTAACAGCGCAATAAGAAATTACAAAAAATTTAGCGCTTGTTTTTCTGAAGATTATTCATATTGTTAATATTTATGCAATAAAATGGTGATTTTATACTGCTTCCTCTGTATTCTTCATATTCTATCATTTGAATATTAATGCATTTAGTATTATAATTCACTTTACAATTTCGCATTGGGATCGCGATTTTTGCTTATTAAAAAGATTTCTCCACAAACTTAAGGCTAAAGCTCTCAGTATTTATCAGATAAATCGATAAAAAGAGTGGATGGCGATGCCTGGCAAAAAAGCTGGCGGCGAATTTTGATTTAATTGGCAATTTTTGCAGCAAAATATAGCATGCGCTTCGTTTAATTTAAAATTAGATGTGTAGTAAGTCTATTACCAGGGCAATGTTTGTATTATCAATCTATAGAATTATAGAGCAGCCAATAGTAGTATTAATAAATAAAATTTAGAGAAGTATATGTTTAGCTATAATGGTGGCATTCTTCAAGAGAGCCGGAGAGAGCAATGCTACGATAACGATAACGAAACAAATAGCGATTCAGCTAGCAGCGTTAAAGATGCAGAAGAGTTTAAGCAACAATACAGCGATGATCATAGAAAAAGCGATAAAATTACAAGTAATTCTGTACAAAAAGAATTTTCAACTCAACATAACACTAAAAAAGAGAATATAGACATGAAAAACGAAGTAGGTTTACCTAGTTGCAATGGACAAACAGCAAATTTCCCACTCTCTTCACATTGCAAAACTAATTTAATGCAAGAAGCTGAAGCAAGCGTTGAATTTAACAAAAAAGTTTTTGATGCATTTCAGCACTTCAAGTCAATAAACTCGCTCATGCAAAAGTCTATGCAAAATGCAACAGCCGCATACAAAATAGCAAGCACAAGTTCACTGGCTGATGATATCAAATCATTCCTTGGGATGTTTGAAGTTTTATCTAAAGATCAAGGTGTTACAACCGCGCTTAACACTGTAAAATCTACAAAAGCAACATTCAGAGGCGAGAATCAAAAAGCTAAAGAGCTAGCTGGCACTTTTTCCAAAGCATTTAAAGGCGCATATGAAAGCGCGCTAGATAAAGATGAATTTTCTGGACAGAAATTCGATCAGCAAATTGCAGATCTAGTACAAAATGTGATGAGAAAGGGACAGGAAGGAGAAGAAGGAGAAAGCATTATTGATTTTGGCAAATTGTTTGAGTCAATTATAGAAAGCTCAAAGAGAAAATTGTATGACAAAGCAATGCATGGCGAAGCAAAAACTGTATTTAAAACTTTAGCCAGCAGCAACTTTGAAAAGGGCGATCAATATACAGATCATGGTACTGATATGCACAAAGCATTTACTTCTCTTTGCAACGCTGAATATACAGAAAGTAGTGGTCAATATGCAGCAAAGGAGAGTCTTTATCAAAGATTGTGTAAATTATAGTAGAGCCTATATTTGGAATTAATAAAGAATATAGGTAATTAGAATGAAGACAGAAAAGAATAAGAAAATAAATGAAGCGATAGATTTACTGATAGAAGGAAGAGCGGATTTAAAGACAGTACTGAAGCAGGATGGATTGATTAAGGAATTAACGAAGAGTATTTTGGAGAGAGCCTTGCAGGCAGAAATGTCTGAACACTTAGGTTATAACAAATATGATAGGTCTGAAACTGAGAATTGCAGGAATGGTCATTATAATAAGAATTTGATTACTGAGAATGGCAGTATCGAGTTAAATATTCCGCGAGATAGAGAAGGTAAATTTGCACCTGTAATTGTCTCCAAGAATCAAACAAGAATAGATGGTTTAGATCAAAAGATAATATCTCTGTATGCCAAGGGGATGAGTTTGTCTGATATCAAGATCCAATTACAAGAATTATATGGAGCAGAAGTTAGTGAGAGTTTAATTAGTAGGGTTACAGATGATGTAATTGATGAGGTTAGAATTTGGCAGAGTAGACCTCTTGAACCATTATATCCTATAGTATATTTTGATTGTTTAATAGTTAAGGTAAGGCAAGATAAACAGATAATTAATAAATCAGTATATGTTGCGCTGGGTATAGATTTACAGGGCCGGAAAGATATTTTAGGATTATGGATAAGTGAGAATGAAGGATCTAAATTCTGGCTTAGTAATTTTACTGAATTGAAGAATCGAGGATTAAAAGATATATTAATTGCCTGTAGTGATAACCTGACTGGTATGTCTGAAGCTATATGCGCAAGTTATCCCAAAACTGAGCATCAGCTTTGTATAGTACATCAAATTAGAAATAGCCTGAAGTATGTATCATATAAAGACAGAAAATTATTGGCATCAGATTTAAAGCTTATTTATAGCTCTGCTACTGAAGATGAAGCGCATCTTGCCCTAGAATCTTTTGATAAGAAATGGAGTAAACGATATCCACATATAGCAAAATCCTGGTATAATAATTGGGAGAATCTTGTAATATTTCTGCAATATCCAGAGAGTATCCGTAAGATAATTTACACTACAAATGCTATAGAATCGCTGAATAGTCAGTTGAGAAAAGTTACAAGAAATAAGCGTGTTTTCCCAAATGATGATTCGGTATTCAAGGTTTTATACCTAACGATTGATTATATTACCAAAAAATGGACCATGCCTATCTCTAACTGGAATGAAGCTATGGCTCATTTTATAATCAAATTTGATGGGAGATTTTAATGGCTCTAAAAAATT
Source organism: Candidatus Lariskella endosymbiont of Epinotia ramella (assembly GCF_964019805.1). Classification (NCBI taxonomy): domain Bacteria; kingdom Pseudomonadati; phylum Pseudomonadota; class Alphaproteobacteria; order Rickettsiales; family Candidatus Midichloriaceae; genus Candidatus Lariskella; species Candidatus Lariskella endosymbiont of Epinotia ramella. Next base: position 1,384,389 of record NZ_OZ026472.1, read on the forward strand.
TACACAATCAATGGGATAAACCCTATGTTCTTCTGTTTTCAATCTCTTTGACAGCATAGGGCTTTATTCATAAGCACTGGCATTAAATGGTTTGGTGAGTATTTTTGTACATTTAACTGCTGCGCAACAATTTATTTGCGCAGCAAAACATGCTTTGCAGATAGACTGACTAGTGCATACCTGAATAATTTGCTCGTGCACAATCTTTAAGCGTGATAAGCTCAACATTTGAGAGAAAACAAAACGTATTAAAGTAATGTATGAATGATGCAAATATTTGGCAAATAAGTACTAAGCAGCACTTAAAGTCATCCTATTTTGAAATGTTTTATACATAAAATAAAACAATAAGATAGAAATAAAATGCTGCGCTATAATGCCTGACTTTAACAATTAGCATGATATGATTTTATGCCACACAAATAAACCACAACTTTAGTTATAAAATTGTTGCTTCATAACTCTCAAAGCCAAGGATTTATCTTTGCCTGCAAGCAATGATGATCCGCAGAAAATCATGCAGAAAAATGGATTTTGTTAAGTGGTATTTGCTAGATACAGGACAAATTTTATGTCCAAAAATTAGCACAGCAAATCAATTTCTGACGCACATACTATAAACTATAAAATGGAATCAGTCTCATTTATGCCAAATTATACAATGCAATATATTCAAAAGAAGTACGGAAAAAAAACAAAAGAAGAGTCGCTCAAGGATGCTCTTGAACATTATAAGGCCATGTATTCTTTGTTAATGAACTGCGTCAAAACAGCCAAGCATAACACAGAATCCAATGAATTTGTTTTTGATTATCTATACAGTTTTTCTATGTTATATGGAACTATAAGGAATAATAGTGAACTTATAACGCTCTTCAAATCTTTACAAACTAATCAAGGAATTGATGTTGCAAAGGCTTCCTCATCCCTGTCTAATGGAATACTCTCTGCACTAATAGCACTGCTGAATCAAAATCCAAGCGGGACACAAGAAGAAGCACTTCTCAGCTTAATCACAAATAACCAACCGCCGCAAAGTCTTATAGACTTGAATAGTTTTTCTACGACTTTATTAACAAATGCAAGAATCAAACCTTACACGTCAAGCATACAAAATCCTGATGCAAAAGAATTCGTTACAGTGCAAAATGGTGAGCTTAAAAAATCTTTTTCTGAGGAATGCAAATTGAAATTTGCTGTATATTACCCAGACATTGATTTTATATGCAGTCAAAATTACATAGATTTTACGTACCAATTGTTTCAAGACATAGGTTTATATAATAATGCGCAACACGATGAGTTATAGCCAAAAATTGGCATTAATCTGCACTTTGTTTTTTATTGCTGAAGCACAATTGGCGTACTGTACTAATATAGTGTGCGTGCCAAAAAAATTGAGACCTATAAGAATCAAAAACAGGAAGTGACATCAATGAATATTCAATGTCAACTTCCTACACAAGACAAACAACGCAATACAAAAGTTGCGCCAGCACGATGTCCTATAAAGCTACAAAAATATGATCACCTACTAGATGCATTAAAAGACAAATATAAAGATGAGAGTCTCGAAAAAGCCAGAATGGAACAAGCTAGAATAGAAAAAGCTAGACTTGCGGCAAGAAAAAATGCAGTAAACGCTCAAAAAAAATATGTAATGAAGCGATCAGAACCAATGAGCAGACCATATTTTAAAATGAGTATGGGATATGCATTTCACAGCGACTTTAAAGCAGTGCCAGGAATAGGAAGTATGTATGTAGAAAACGCAAAAGCGTCTAATACAGTTATGCCAAGGGTTGAACTTGGAGGACAAACAACAAAAAACTTATCGTTTGGTGTTTACCTTAGTTATAGCAAACGCGAGTTTAATGCTATGCCACAAGGTGTCAATAATGACGGAGAGATCATTCCTGGAACTTATACATTTATCAACATGCCAACAAAGAGCATTAGCGCAGGAATAAGCACATGCTATGAATATGGTGGCGCTGCAAGCAATTTCAAGCCATATATAACTGCTAGCGCTGGCATTGCAAGAAATTCTATAAGCTATAACCACCTAATAGAATCGAGAGATGTCAACATTACTGCTTTTGGCAAGACACGAGAGTCATTTGCATGGGATGTAGGAGTAGGACTACTTACAAAGGTCAACAATAACTTGAATATTGACTTGTCATTTAGATATGTTGATCTTGGAGTTGCATCAACCAGTGATAAAGGAACAATTACAGCATCGGGAGAGGTACATAGAAGAATTAATGATGATCTCCTAACAAGTACGAGACTTAGCAGCTATGTAATAGCTTTAGGATTTAAATACGTTTTTTAAAAAGAAGGTTTTTAAAGACAAAGAATATTGCACATTAGTTTATTTTCGATATACCTCATGATAAATGAATAGTTTGTATTCATTAGACCTCTTTCGAAACTCTATTTATGACAAAAATTTGTACGTCGATTTTGTGCTTGCGGCTCCTCATGTATACCAAATATACTCTTGTCTTGCCGTATCTAAATCTTCTACCACTTTTTTGCCAGAAGCTAGTTTCGAAAGAGGTCTATTAAACTTCTTGCATAACCATTTGAGAATTTCTTCCACTTTTTTTGCAATTGATTGCCGGTCATTATAGAAACAGAAGAAAAAGATTTCATTTGAGATTTCATTGAATTGCTAGAATTTATAGTCTTTACACTTAAATTCTCGAAGCGCAGAATTTAAGCGCATCATCATTGCTTGCAAGCCGAGATAATTCCCCCGCTTTTTAGAGTTATACCAAGTACTAAAATTAGCTTAACAAATTTTAGAGCATAGTTTTGCGATATATAGTATGCTATTTCCATAACAATAATGGATATATTGGAGAAGGTAGTATGCGAGCTTATTAGAAATTGTGATATAAAAAACACTAAAGCAAATATATCACATAAACTATTAGCTAAATTAAATTTAGCACTTGGCATTATGACACAAGCGATTTGATAATTGACAACTCACGTTAATAACTTTTTACATACTATGATAGGCAAACTTACAGGAATTGTGGACTCAATCAAACAAGAATGTATTATTTTGGACGTTGGTGGAGTTGGTTATTTAGTTCATACACACCACTATGTTTTAAACCAGTTTTCAACAGGCGACATGGCCTCTCTATATATAGAAACTCTGGTAAAAGAACAAGATATCAGCCTATTTGGTTTTAATACAGAGGATGAAAAAGAATGGTTTAAAAATCTAATATCGGTCCAAGGTGTGGGAGCCAAACTTGCTATTGCAATACTTGGTGCATTCAGGACAAATGATTTACAAAATGCAATAATTACAGAAGATAAATTAAAATTTCAATCCATCAGCGGAGTAGGTGGGAAGATAGCAACTAGAATAATCAATGAATTAAAAAATAAAATAAAAACTATAAAAGAACTCAATATCGTGAATGCACAACTCAATAGAGTTGATTGCGATATTCATCAAAAGCAAGCTCTAGATGATGCAATAGAAGCATTAGTAGGACTCGGTTTCAGTAAATCAGACGCAATGAAGAGAATTGCTGGCATAGACACAAATAACAAGGACTTCACGCTTGAATCTTTGATAAAGCAAGCCTTGAAATCCAATATTCATTGATACTGAAGCGCAAATACTAATCTCAGAATTTAAGTTTGCAGCTTTCTCTGTATATCTGATGAAAATTCATCCAAACTTAATCAACTTATGGATCTGTTGCAAATAAGTTAGAAATAGATTATTAGTAGCAGCATATAAAAGCTATATCGTCATAGCTCTAAGAAGCTGAGGATTTATGTTGGCCTGCAAGCAATTATGAGGCGCTGAAAGTCCAGCAGGAAAAGTGGCAAAATTGCCAAAAACCTTATGGCTTTTTTAAGTAATATTTGCTAGTTACAGTACAAATTATATATAGCAAAGGAAGTTGAAGATATAAAAGTAAAACCTACAGTGGACTAGAGAGCATAGAAATGATGAATTAAAGAGCTAATTTTAGCTTTAAGATATTTAAAACCATATATCAGTTTATGACATCTTTAACTTCCCTTACTATAGTTTGGAGCAATTAGCTCCCAAGAATCATATGTATTGTAGATTTTATGGTATAAGTAACAAGCAAAATATCTAAAACCTAAAATCATGTCAAATGATTCGATTTCAACAGGCCCATTATATAAAGTCTGCCCGCTACAATCGATTTGCTGCACAAATAATAATCTCTAAATTATATACTTATATATTTTGCGTAGGAATTAACGAAGTAATACTTGAAAATCAGGCCAAAAATGTCAACACAGGTGACTTTACCGGCAGCATCATATATGAATACAACATAAAATCATTTATGAATTGAAATACTATATCCATGTGGGATTTTATTTTTTATAAGTGATATGATACCACTACTGGAATAATACAAATAGACATCAAATTTTGGCAAAGTTCTTCCGCGCGCACTATTCAATCACAATTTGAATGTCTATACACAAGTTAAAAACATCACTATCAGTATATACAAAAGCTAATGAAAAATCTCTGCTTAATCGATGGATATGGGTTTGTATTCCGTGCATATCACTCACTACCGCCACTTTTATCGCCTGATAATTTGCCAGTGTCTGCAGTATACGGATTCCTAAACATGATCGTAAAAATATTAAAAGAGCATCAATATGATCATATAGGAATTGTATTAGATAGTGGGAAGAAAAATTTCAGGCATGATATATCGCCGGAGTATAAAGCTAATAGACCAGAAGCGCCTGAAGACTTAAAAGTGCAATTTCCAATAATAAGAGAAGCAATAGAAGCGCTGAATATTAGCGTTATAGAACAAAACGGCTTTGAAGCAGATGATTTAATTGCATCTTACACCAGAAATGCAAGGAGTAACAATTATAAAGTCACAGTAATATCAGCTGATAAAGACTTAATGTGCTTAATGGCAGATAGCGGTGTTATCTTATATGACCCGGTAAAGAACAGAGTGATTAGCAAAGATGATGTAGAAAAAAAGTTCGGAGTTGGCCCTGAGAAGATAGTAGATGGGCTCTCTCTCATTGGTGATGCTTCTGATAATATCAAAGGTGTTAAAGGCATAGGCAATAAAACTGCTGCTACCTTGTTAAATACATTTGGATCACTAGAAGAAATATATGATCATATCGATTCTGTCACTCCAAGTAGAATTCAAAACCTACTGATAGAGGGAAGAGAGAGCGCATTTTTATCAAAACGATTGGTGACATTGGATTGTAATGTTCATTTGTTGAGCGGTATTGACCAGCTTGCGGTAAAAAAATTTGACATAGCTATGCTAACAGAATTTTTATCAAAATATGGATTCAAATCATTTTTTCATAAATTTGGCATTGCACAACCAGAGCCAACTCTTTTTAGAGAAGAAGAAGACGGCTCAAAGCTTAGTACTTTATTTGATAACCAATTTATAGAATTTAGTGATATCACAGCGCTGCTACCAGAAATAGTGAAATACGGCCTCATCACCTTTTTTATATCAATAGAAAGCTTCACATTTTTTTCATGTAATAAAGTTTATAAAGTAACAAACTCTAAGGATTCAGACTCAATTAATTCGATATTACTCACAATGAAATCGGTAATAGAAGATGATTGTGTCCAAAAAGTGGCAGCAAATGCAAAAGATCTCATACACAGATGTATGGATCTTGCAATCAAATCATCTGATATAGAGGACCTAAGCGTCATAGCATATACTGTAAAAATGGGAAAATACAAATATGACATAGAAAGTCTTTGTAGTGAATATTTAGATTATCATTGTAATATTGATGCAGGTGTGTTGTTTTTATTATACAAGAAACTAAAACAAAGACTCTTTGATGAGAAAAAGTTGTGGCTATATGAAACAATAGATAGGTGTCTTGTGGAATTAGTTTGTCACATGGAGAAGATAGGAATTCTAGTAGATCAAGAATCTCTAAAACGTCTCTCACTTGGTTTTAAGTCGAGACTCAGTGATCTTGAAGAGGAGATATATAAGCTTGCTGGGAGAAGTTTTAATATAGCTTCGCCAAAGCAAGTAGGGGAAGTCTTATTTGATTCAGAAAATAGTAGCAGTCTGAGTTTGCCAGGTTTTGCAAACAACAAACGAAGCAAAGCAAAAAAATCTAGAAAGACCGGAAATTATGTAGTTGATAGCAATGCGCTTGAAGAACTGTCGGATTCGGGAAATAAGATTGCGCCAATAATTTTAAAGTGGCGGCAAATTTTTAAGCTAGTTACTACATATACAGATGGCCTGCAACATTCAATAAACCCTATTACTAAAAGATTACATACAACGTTTGAGCTTACAGCAACGGCAACTGGGAGATTATCTTCCAAAAACCCAAATCTACAAAATATTCCAATAAAAACTAAAGATGGCGCAAGCATCAGAGAAGTATTCATAGCTAAAGAAGGATGTGTTTTACTCTGCGCTGATTATTCACAAATAGAGCTGAGACTCCTTGCGCATATTGCAGATGTCGCTGCTTTGAAATCGGCATTTTTAGATGGTAAAGACGTGCATGCAATTACTGCGAGCCAAATTTTTGGCGTACAGCTAGAAGATGTCACTCAAGGATTAAGAAGAAAAGCAAAAGCAGTAAATTTTGGCATCATTTATGGTATTAGTGCCTTTGGCCTTGCAAGGAATTTAGATATAACTAAAACTGAAGCTGATACATATATAACAAAATATTTTAAGCAGTATCCTGGAATTCAGCAGTATATGGAGAAAACCATCAACTTTACAAGAAGAAGCGGTTTTGTCGAAACTCTATTCGGCAGGAGGTGTTATATAGATGGAATAAATGATAAAAATCACAATATTAGGCAATTTTCTGAAAGAGCAGCTATCAATGCTCCACTGCAAGGAACAGCATCTGACATAATAAAAAAAGCAATGGTAGAGCTGCCAAGTCATATAAATAAGTATATGGTACTCCAAGTGCATGATGAGCTATTATTTGAAGTACCAGAAAATGAAGCTACAGAATACTCAGCAATAATCAAAGATATAATGGAAAATGCAACAAAGCTAAATGTGCCGCTTGTTGCAGATTGTAAATTTGGCAAAACTTGGGGTATCAAATAAAATGGCTATGCATCAAAGTGTCAAACAAATCGCAGAAACTATAAAGAGGTTTCCTCTCCCTGTGATTTGTAGCTTATTGTTTTGCATCTTAATCATTCTACATGCATCATTTTTTAGCTGTGATAAAACACACTTTGTGATCCTATTCAGTGAGTGTTTTTGGCTGATATCTGTACAGTTATACGCGGAGAGCAGGCGCTGGTCTGTTGGAGAATATTATCTGATGAGCCTTCCTATATCGGCTTTTATTGCGTGGTATTTCTATGCGTTTAATACAGCCTTATATGCTTTTCCATTCTTAGGTGCTGGATTATTTATTCTTATGTTTATTGCGCCATTTATTGGAAAAGCAGTAAAGAGTGCAGAAATATGGTGGTTTCAATATCGTCTCTTCATACAGATTTGTTTTACAACAATGATATCGATACTTTTATTCATTTTTGTTTGCTTTGTTATATATAGTTTTGAGCTGTTATTTGACTTTAAACTTCCAGATAATTTAACAATTAGCTATATGTTGCCTATAATAGCCACCTTCCTTGCGCCAGTTATCGCAATGTCTGGTATTCCTACGAGTTATACATTCACCTCCACTGATTATCCAAATTTTATACGTTTAACACTGAGTTACCTGGTTATTCCTGCATTACTAGTTTACTGCACGGTTTTGTATATATACACAGCAAAAATTTTGATATCGTGGCAATTGCCAATTGGGAATTTAGCATATTTATTCTCTATTTTTGGTGTATCAGGAATTGTGACATACGTAGCCTGTTACTCTTTTCGCAAAATATCCGGCATTTTTAAGCTTTTTTGCGACAATTTCTTTAGAGTTCTTCCTGTTATAACTATATTGCTTGGTAGCGCGATATGTACACGCATTTATGAATTTGGAGTCACAGAGAGTAGATATTTTATCTTTTTGCTTCTTATATGGTTTATTTTATGCACTTTCTTTCACTTTTTTTCTGCAGAAAATAAGGTTATAAAGCTTATTTTTATAAGTATTGTAGTGCAACTTATTATTGCTGCATTTGCACCATTTGGAGCAGTAAGCATTTCAGAATGGAGTCAAAACCATAGATTAGAAAAAATACTTGTGCAAAACGGTATGCTCTCAGATGGTAAGCTGCATAAATCAATAAATAAATTAGATAGTAAAACGGTTGCTGACATCAAATCTATAATAAAATACTTAGTCGAGACAGAAAAAACTTATAAGCTAAAAATATGGTTACAATCTGATGAAGATAAAAGCATTCATAATAATACTAACTCGATCACAGCAAATAGTGTATTAGAAAGAATGGGTTTATCTTCTGAGAATACTTGACAAATCTATACCTTTAAGTTTTGTTGCAAAGTTACATAATATGAAGCTTTAAGTAGAATAAATAGCGATGAAATATGTATATAATTATTGTGCTATAACAAGTTTAGAATTTATAATATTTTTGCTGCTCATAAAATTTGCATTTTACCTTTTTATACTTCTGCAGCTGAACTATAGATAATATAGACCTGCTGAAAAAGTTGAAAAACTTGATTTGCGTCTTTATAATGGGCTATCATTATGTTGATACAAAAATAAAGTCCATCTATCCATAAGAAGTAGGCAGCCATGCTAAAAAATACCGACAGAATCTTTCACAACCTTGCGGGAAATCTGGGATTTGATTTAAGTGCAGCCAAAGAGCGGGGTGATTGGGCTGGCACCGCTTCCATACTAAAGCGTACCCATGATGAAATTATAGAAGAAGTGAAAAAATCAGGCCTTAGAGGTAGAGGAGGAGCAGGATTTTCTACAGGTACAAAATGGTCTTTTATGCCTAAAGACTCTAAATTACCATCATACCTTGTAATTAATGCAGACGAGAGTGAACCGGGAACCTGTAAAGATCGCGATATAATACGATTTGAACCGCATAAAATCATAGAGGGTGCACTGATAGCAGGATATGCAATGCGTGCAGTTGCAGCTTACATATACATACGTGGTGAATTTTATAATGAAGCTGTTATTCTACAGAAAGCAATAGATGAAGCATATAAAAATGGCTTAATCGGAGATAATGCATGTGGATCTGGATATAATTTCGATGTCTATCTTCATAGAGGAGCAGGAGCTTATATATGTGGTGAAGAGACTGCACTCCTAAATAGCCTTGAGGGAAGAAAGGGCATGCCAAGGCTAAAACCACCAGCCTTCCCTGCTGCCGTTGGTCTTTATGGAGCTCCAACTACCGTCAATAATGTGGAGACTATAGCAGTCGTTCCAACAATAATGAGACGTGGAGCAGACTGGTTTGCTTCGATAGGAGCAAAAAATAACTCAGGTACTAAGATTTTTTGCATTTCAGGACATGTAAATAAGCCATGTAATGTTGAAGAGGCCATGTCCATCCCGCTGAAGGAGTTAATAGAAGAACACGCAGGAGGTGTAATTGGCGGATGGGATAATTTGCTTGCGGTCATCCCTGGTGGATCCTCTGTTCCGCTTTTACCTAAAAATGTTTGCGATACAGTTATAATGGATTTTGATAGCTTAAAGGCCGCTGGATCAGGTCTTGGAACAGCTGGTGTTATAGTAATGAATAAATCTACAGATATAATAGAAGCAATAGCAAGACTCTCAAAATTTTATATGCACGAATCTTGTGGTCAGTGCACACCTTGCCGTGAAGGCACTGGATGGCTATATAGAATGATGTCGAGATTTGTTGAAGGCGATGCTGAGTTCGCAGAAATAGATCAACTGCTAGATCTTACTAAGCAAATTGAAGGGCATACTATATGTGCACTTGGTGATGCTGCAGCTTGGCCAATTCAAGGTCTCATCAAGAATTTTAGAGGCGTAATTGAAGATAGGATGAAGCAGTTTCATGGCACTAAATAGTTTTTTAGAAAACGAATCTTTAATTAGGGATATTGCAGTAGCATCAACTCAGAGAGCTGCCGAAGCCTGTTTTAAACACATTGGCAGGCTAGATGAGACTGCTGCAGATAGAGCAGCTGTAGATGCTATGAGAAGATACTTGAATCACTCTGCAATACTTGGAAGAGTTGTTATAGGAGAAGGTGAGAGGGATAAAGCGCCTATGCTTTATTGTGGTGAAGCTCTAGGTACTGGAAATATAGAAGTTGATATCGCAGTGGATCCACTTGAGGGAACAACAATTTGTGCTGAGGGAGGAAACGGTGCTCTTTCTGTGATAGTTATGGGGCAAGTAGGAAGTCTTCTCGAAGCTCCAGATGTTTATATGGAAAAGATTGCCGTTGGCATTCCGTGTCAAGTCGATCTTAGGAATCCTGTTGAGGAAAATATTAAGATACTGGCAAAGGCTAAAGGTTGTCATGTATCAGATATTTCTATTGCAGTGCTAAAAAGACCAAGACACACTAAATTAATTGAGAATATAAGTCTGGCAGGCGCAAAGGTATTACTCATATCTGATGGAGATGTTGCGGCAGTGATATCAACCAGACTGCTTAGTAGTGATAATAACGCACCAGATATGTATATAGGAATCGGCGGCGCACCAGAAGGTGTAATCGCAGCTGCGGCTTTGAGATGTATTGGTGGAAAAATGCAAGGTAGGCTGCTTGTGGATAATGAAGCAGAAAGCCACAAAGGTGATGTCTTGGAGATTGGCGATATGGTGAAGTCTGGCGCAGTAGTAGCGATGACAGGTGTGACAAGCGGCAATATATTAAAAGGTGTAAAATTAGTAAAAAATTTTGAAACACAATATCTTGTATTTAACACAATGGTTTTTGGCCCAAACGTTGGTACATACAATAAAATCACCTCATGTATGCCGCAAGGTATATAGTTTATACATCAAAAATTAGCCCAGGATTCAACCCTGTGCTAATTTTTGGATACATTAATTGGTCCTGTACAGCACAAACACTGCTTTCACAAAATCCTTAAGGTTTTTGCGTTTATTATAACATTTTCCTGCGGATTTAAAGCGCTATTTTGACGCTTCTGGCAGCATTTCATACTTGTTTCGAGACTTTTGGCATGTGTACTTTCTAAAAGGACAAAGCTAAAGTGTTATGTTATTTGTGGAAGTTGGTATTATATTTTCATCCTCTTAACTTCTTCTTCTAGCATAATTCCGGTATTTTCATACACCGTTTTTTTGACATATTTTATCAAATTTTCTATATCACTGGCTGTTGCACAGCCTGTATTGATTATGAAGTTGCAATGCATAGTTGAGATTGAAGCACCTCCTACACTAGCTCCAGATAAGCCCGAGTTCTTAATTAATTCCCACGCCTTAAATCCTTGTGGATTTTTGAAAGTAGAGCCGCAAGTTTTTGACTTAATAGGTTGAGTTTTTAGCCTCTCTTCTTGTATTCTCTTTATATTAATGAATATTTCTTCTTCACATCCTGGTTTTCCAAGAAACTTTGCTTCAGTAAATATCCAATTATCATTTAGCGTTTTAGAGCGGTATGAATAGCCAATCTCATCTGCACTAAAAACCTTAACATTACCATGTAGATCAACAGCAGTTGCTTCCAAAAGTATAGACTTTATATCATGCCCATATGCCCCTGCATTCATTGCAAGAGCTCCTCCAATAGTGCCAGGAATTCCGGAGAGGAATTCAAGTCCAGATATAGCGTGCTGCGCTGCATAAAGCGCGACGTTGAGATCCATTGCTGCAGCCCCTGCAGTAACGAAAAGATCGCTGTGATGAATATAATTAAACCCTCGCCCTAACCTGATTACAACCCCTTGAAATCCATCATCTGGAATCAGCAAATTAGAGCCAACACCCATTACATAAACATACAATGCTGGATCTTTCCTGCGCAAAAAACATACTAAATCATCTATATCAGCTGGAAAAAAAACAACAAATGCACGTCCTCCAACTCCAAACCAACACATTTTGTCAAGATCTGCATTAAACCTATATCTACCGCGAACCTCTGGCAAAGAAGCTGTGTTATTCATTGATAATTCCTTGTTGTCTTCTTCTTCTGTCTTTTTTCACCTTTTTAGGAACCGTTTGCATATTAACCCTTGGCTCTAGATATGAATCTATAGCGCTAATCAGTTGGTCAATATGATCGTCAAAGAAGTGATTTGCACCTGTGATAGGGAAATATTCCACATCTGAATTTCTTTGCTTTTCCAACTTTTCATATAGACTAAATACCGCAGACTCAGGCACTGTTGTGTCTGATGTTCCTTGGATGATAATTCCAGGCGCAGGACATGGTGATAAAAACGAGAAATCATAGGAATGAGCTGGCGGTGAGATAGCAACAAAGCCACTTAGCTCTGGACGCCTCATCAAAAGTTGCATAGCAATCCATGCTCCAAATGAGAAACCAGCAATCCAATAACTAGATGCAGAAGGATTTTGTGTTCCAAGCCAATCTAAAGCAATTGCAGCATCTAAAAGTTCACCAACGCCATGATCAAAAGTTCCATCAGATTTCCCAACTCCGCGAAAATTAAACCGTAAAACTGAAAAATTGCGCTTAGCAAAAGTATGAAATGTGTTATACACAACTTTATTATTCATTGTTCCGCCGTAAAGTGGATGAGGCTGAAGAACTATTGCAGCTGGCGCATTTTGCTGTGAAGAATGACAATATTTAGCTTCTATTTTTCCAGCCGCACCATTTAAAATTAATTCTCGCATATTAGATTGTTTTATAGTTGATTTATTTACTAGGTTATTATACACTGCCAAGCAGATGGCTGCGCAAAGAGCGTATACGATACTAAATAACAGGAGCATTTGAATCAAGCTAAATATAACGTATTTTGTATATAAATGGAAAGCTGATTACATTTATTAATTATGCTTGTTTTATGTTTTTATTATCTAGTTTTTGCAGCTTACTTTTGCCAGACATTTCAAGCTCTAGCTTTGAAGTGCATAGCAAGAAAGGAGTTTGATATGAGACAATTCTATCTTATATGATTTTGTATTTGCTTATGCTTTTGACAACAAAAGGGAGATATGCTGTGACTGCAATGTTAGATATTGTGATGTATGGTAATACATCTCCTGTTCGGCTTTGCGACATCTCGTCTAGACAGCAAATAGATCTCGGATATCTTGAGCAGATTTTTGTGAAGCTGAAAAAAGGTGGACTGGTAGTGAGTATTAAAGGCCCTGGCGGCGGGTATATGTTAAATAAACCAAGTACTCTTATATGTCTTGAGGAAATAGTAGAGGCAGTTGGCGAAAGTGTAAAGATGACAAAGTGTGATGGTAGTGGCGCTTGCCGCTCTGACGGAATGCGATGCGCATCTCATAATCTTTGGGTAGCATTTGAGAAGAATATCAGAACTTATCTCAGAAGCATTACTCTTGCTGATGCATGTAGCGGCGTTGCTTTATGAGTTTGATTTCGAAATGAGTTTAAGAGTAGAGGATGATCCCATGTCGTGTCTGGTTGTTGCGTTATAACTCTGAGATAAATAAAGAGTTTGTATTTAACTTGCGTACATAAGAAATTATACTTTAAAAAAGCCATGAGAAATACAGGCAACATACATATGTCATAAAACGTATTTTAATGGCGCCAATTTCAAAAAGTATGACGAGTTATATTGCACTGCCTATATAAGCGCACGCGCGAGGATTGTAAAGGCATGATTTTTTAGAGTACTAATGAACTTCTTGCACATAATATTTTTACATATTTGCAAAGAAATTAACTAAGTAATATGGAAAATTTAGTCAAAAAGTCTTGCATAATAACTTGGTTAACATGGCTATAGAAAAACTCATATGTTTTTGATTCCTTAACTTTCTATTTCTTGTAGTGAAACGGATGTTGTTTATTTATACATTGTTATAAGTTGTTATATGGTAGTAGGGAGCGATAATGCTAGAGTATCTAAAATGTTAGTAGATCTAGTGTATTTTGATCACAACTCAACTGCACCTATGTTAAAAGATGTTGAGCTTGCTGTATCTGAAGTGATGCGGATTCCACTGAATGCATCCTCTGCGCATACCATAGGTAGGCGCGCAAAGTGCTTGGTAGAAGATGCACGCACTAAACTCAGAGCATTGTTAAATTTAGGGCGTGAATACAGAATAGTTTTTACTAGTTCTGCCACTGAAGCGAATAGCTTAGCAATTTTAGGGATGCGAGATATCTCAAAAATTACTTCTGCAATAGAGCATGATTCCGTACTGCATAATGTTGGCGTTGGATCAATACCTGTGAATTCAGATGGTATTATAGATATAGTTAGTGCCGAAAAGCTTATCGAAGATTTTGTACTAAAAAGTTCTGGTGCTAAATTTTTGGTTTCTGTAATGATGGCAAATAATGAAACAGGCGTTGTACAGCCTATAGCCGAAATTGCAGCATTGGCACATAAGCATGGCGGTATTTTCCATACTGATGCGACACAAGCTATAGGAAAAATTCCGTTAGATTTCGCATATATGGATATTGATATTGCAACTATATCTGGACATAAATTTGGCGCTCCAATCGGCGTTGGAGCTTTAATTTATAAAGAAGATGTAGGGATTATGCCTAGCTATTTCGGTGGTGGGCAAGAGTATAGAATAAGACCCGGCACTCATAACGTTCCTGCCATATATGGACTTGGCATTGCATGTGACATAGTGAGGCAACGAGGTTTTGATTCTAGAATTGAAGATTTGAGAAATTACCTAGAGGACTCGATCTTGCGCTTAGCTCCAGATGCTATTATTTTTGGAAAAAATGTAAAAAGACTGCCGAATACATCCATGATTTCTATGCCTGGGGTTCCTGCTGCAACTCAGGTTATTCATTTTGACACGAACGGAATCATGGTAAGCGCAGGCTCCGCATGCTCTTCCGGAAAAGTGGATTTATCAAGGATTTTACTTGCTATGGGCTACAGCGAATCTATCGCAAATAGTGCAATTCGGGTTAGCCTAGGTCATAGAAATAACAAAGCAGAGATTGATAAATTTGTTAAAATTTGGGCTGATTTATATAAATCAGTAAATAATTTTTGAGAGATTGGTATGTATAGCGTTAGATTGCCTGTTTACATGGATTACCAAGCAACTACTCCTGTTGACAAGAGAGTGCTGGATGAGATGCTGCCCTATTTTAGTGAAAAATTTGGCAATCCACATTCCAGGACTCACAAATTTGGATGGGAAGCAGAATCCGCTGTTGAAGAGGCTAGAAACAGTGTTGCTGAATTAATTGGAACCGATTCAAAAAGTATAGTGTTTACCTCAGGAGCAACTGAAGCAAATAACCTTGCATTAAAAGGAGTTGCACATTTTTATAAAGAATCTAAAAATCATATAATTACTGTTGTAACAGAACATAAATGCGTACTTGATACGTGTCGTTATCTAGAACAAGAGGGTTTTAGGGTAACTTATCTGCATGTCAAAAGAAATGGCGTACTAGATCTTAAGAACTTGGAAGATGCAATAACAGATAAGACAATTTTAGTTTCCGTCATGTCTGTCAACAATGAGATTGGTGTAATTCAACCCCTTAAAGAGATAGGGGAAATTTGTAGGAAACATGGTATATTTTTTCACACAGATGCTGCACAAGCATTTGGGAAAATCCCAATAGATGTGCAAGAAATGAAGATAGATCTTCTTAGTATATCTGGACACAAAATATATGGTCCAAAAGGTATTGGCGCGCTCTATGTTAGCAGGAGACCAAGAGTTAGGCTATCTGCATTAATAAGTGGCGGTGGACAAGAAAGAGGAATGCGATCAGGAACCCTACCTACACCCTTAGTTGTTGGACTTGGCGCTGCGGCAAGGTACGCTAAGGCAGATATGGAAGAGGAGCGTATAAGAATTAAACGTTTAAGCGATAAATTCATAGATGCAATACTCAAAATCCCAGAGACTTATTTGAATGGCGATAGATTAAATAGATACCCAGGCTGCATCAATATTAGCTTTGCTGCCATAGAGGGAGAATCAATGATTGCAGCTATTAAAGACATAGCAGTTTCTTCAGGCTCTGCCTGTACTTCATCATCGCTTGAACCGTCTTATGTTTTACGTTCTTTAGGAGTGGGAGATGATCTCGCGCACACTTCCTTAAGATTTGGAATAGGAAGATTTACAAAGGAAGAGGAAGTGGATTATGCCATCTCATTAATCGCAAAAGCAGTAGAGCGCTTAAGAGCACTTAGCCCTCTTTGGGATATGTTGCAAGAAGGAATAGATATAAACCAAATTAATTGGGCGATTCATTAGTTTTTGCA
This sequence comes from Candidatus Lariskella endosymbiont of Epinotia ramella, assembly GCF_964019805.1. Classification (NCBI taxonomy): domain Bacteria; kingdom Pseudomonadati; phylum Pseudomonadota; class Alphaproteobacteria; order Rickettsiales; family Candidatus Midichloriaceae; genus Candidatus Lariskella; species Candidatus Lariskella endosymbiont of Epinotia ramella. The sequence continues at coordinate 1,400,775 of NZ_OZ026472.1, forward strand.
TAATTAAACATACATATAGTGCTATTTGAGTTTAAAGTGATACAATAGTGAATAGAAAAAATTTTAGGAAATAATGGAGATTTTCAAATGGCTTACAGCAAAAAAGTTATAGACATATATGAAGATCCTAAAAACGTTGGTTCTTTTCCAAAAGGGGAGAAAAATGTGGGAACTGGTCTTGTTGGCGCACCTTCATGCGGAGATGTGATGAAGCTACAAATTAAAGTCAATCCAACGACTAATATAATAGAGGATGCAGTGTTTAAGACATTTGGGTGTGTTTCTGCTATAGCGTCTAGCTCGGTAGCTACTGAATGGATTAAAGGCAAAACACTTGAAGAAGCAAGAAAAATAAAGAATACAGCAATTGTTGAAGAGCTGTCACTTCCACCTGTGAAGATTCACTGCTCTGTACTTGCAGAAGAAGCAATTAGGTCTGCTATAGCAGATTATGAAAAACAAAAAGATGTTGCAAACATATAGTTTAGATTTACATCATATGAGAACTGATTCTAAAAAAGCGATAATAACATTGACTGAAGCTGCTGTTTCTAGGATTAAGTACCTAATGGAAAAGCGAAAGTCTCCTGCCCTTGGGATTAAAGTAGGAGTCAAATCAGGTGGCTGCTCAGGTCTTGCATATACTTTCGAATATGCCGACGTTAAACCGGCCCTTGCTGAAGAAGTAACAGAAAATGACGTGACTGTTTTTATAGAACCAAAGGCTGTTTTATATCTTCTTGGCACACAGTTGGATTACAAAGACGAAAAAACAAGATCTGGTTTCGTTTTTATTAATCCTAATGAAAAGGGACGCTGTGGCTGCGGGGAATCTTTCTATACGTAAAGATTATTGCTTCTTCTAAAAAATGCTGATAGAAATCTTGCTTATAACTGAATTGTAACATACGCAAAATACGCTGATAATTTGTGTTATTTTTCTGTTAATACTATTAATTTTTGGTGTATTTGGAGCCTCCTCTATGAATGATATTGTGCAGAATGTTGCACCTTTGGTTGAAAAGTATGATGCCGTTTCATTCTTTGAGCTATTCATGCAAGCTGATATTGTGGTGAAGGCGGTAATGATATTGCTTTTGATTGCGTCCGTTTGTAGCTGGGCAATTATCATTGACAAGAATGTAGAATTTTTCAGGATGAAAGTGGCAATGAAAGCGTTTGAAAAGGAGTTTTGGTCCGGGAAATCTCTAGATATGTTATTTAAAAATCTAATTTCAAAGCGTGATTCTAACCCATTTTCGCGCATTTTAATAGCTGCAATGCAGGAGTTAAATGCAACAGAGGGCATAAATAACTTCCCCATAAAAAATAAGGAATCGATTTATATTAGAATAAACAATGCAATGCAGGTTGCTTGTAATAAGGCAATTGCAGAGAGAGAATCTAATATAGGATTTTTAGCAACTGCCGCTAGTAGCAGCCCGTTTATAGGACTATTTGGAACAGTTTGGGGTATTATGCATAGCTTCCAATCTATAGCTGCTTCTAAGAATACTACTCTTGCTGTTGTAGCACCTGGTATTGCAGAAGCACTACTTGCTACAGCTTGCGGATTTATTGTAGCAATACCCGCTGCGATTTTTTACAATAAGTTTTCACAAGAAATAGGAAGTTTAAGCGGCAGAGCTGAGAATTTCATGATAGAGTTAAGTAATATAATATTTAGAGATCTAGATAAGCACTGATGGCTATTACTCCTCGCATCTTGAATAGAAGAAATTCTAGTAGAAAATATGGGCTCAGTAGTGAGATAAATATCACTCCGTTTGTTGATGTAATGTTAGTTCTACTTATAGTGTTTATGGTAACATCACCCATGTTGGTTTCAGGTGTAGATGTTAATTTACCTTCACATAGCGCAAATCCTGTTTCAGGACAAGATGAGCCGCTAGCCGTTACTGTTGATAAGAAAGGAGTAGTATATCTACAGGAGAGCGCCGTGTCTGTTTCCGATTTGGCAGTCAAAATTAAGGCTATAACTGGAGAAAAAAACGATATAAGGATTTTCATACGTGGCGATTGTGACGCAACCTATGGCAAGATAGTTGAGGTTTTTCACAACTTGCGGTCAGCAGGAATTCAGAATGTTGTTTTAGTTAGTACGGTTTCTACAAATAACTCAAAAAATAAAAATAGCAATAATTCCAAGCAACACAAATGAGCACTAGTTTTGTTTACTCAATCGTACTACACTTGTGTCTTGGGCTTTTTATGTTGATGCATTTCCCAAGCTCTCCTGAGGAATTGCCACAAGAGAAAGCGATTATACTAGATATTCTAGATGCGAGTCGAGACTTAAATCTTCCAAATAAACCTCAACAGGTAAAAACAGAACAACCAAAAGAACCCAAAGAGCAGGAGCAACCCGAACAACCAGAGACTATTGAAGCTAAGCAAGATACTGTGAATAGGACTACTAGCAACTCAAAAGAACCTATTGAAGAGCTAAAACAACCTACCAAAGATAAAAATATTGATCCCACTAAGCAAGAAAAAACAAAAGATATTGAGCAAACGCCTAAAGAAATAGACTTGCCAAAGGAGAACATGCCTAACACAGAAAAAAAAGTTGAGCCAAAACCTATAGAGCAAACGCCCGCAGAACAGAAACCTAAAGAACCAAAACCTGTAGAACAAAAAAGCCCTACAAAACCTATATCAAAGGTAGATAAAAAGAACGAAAAAAAGAAATCTGAGGATGAATGGTCTAATAGTGTTCTTAAGTCTTTAAAATCTTCTACTACTAAAAAGAAACCAAAAAATATCTATGATGACATAGAAGAAGTCAATCAAGCTATTAAGTCATATTCACAAAAGAAATACGACAAGCAACGCCCTATGACTGCAAGTCAAGAAGCAGCAATCAGATCGCATGTGCAAAAATTTTGGTATGTTGCACCATTTAGTGGCGGCGCTGGAGCAAATGATGTTATGAGAGTTAGAGTCATCGTTTCACTGAATGCAAAAGGAGAGGTAATTACTGTGAAGACATTTGCAGATGCCGGAACAAGAAACAAGAATTACCAAGCATTTTTAGAAAGTGCAATGCGTGCAGTGCGTGACGCCTCTCCTTTCCCAGGTCTATATAAAGATCAGTATGATATATGGAAAGATATGGAATTTACATTTGATTCTAGTGGCATGGTACAATGATAAGTTTTTCTGGTTTTATAGATTTAGCTACAGTTGGCATTCAACAAGGGATGCTGCTTGGGATAATTGCGCTTGGCGTAATGCTGCCATTTAAAATTTTAAATTTGCCAGATCTTACAGCAGAAGGTTCATATACCATTGGTGCTGTCTTATGTGGAATCATGCTACTTAATGGAGCTAATTTTTTCTCTGCAACTCTCTTAGGAACAATGGCTGGTGGAACCCTTGGTATATGTACTTCGCTTCTATATTCTAGACTACAGCTAAATAGTCTGCTAGCTGGCATTATAGTAAGTACAATGACATATAGCATCAACTTAAGACTAATGAGCAAACCTAATATAGGAGTGTTTAATGTTAGTAATATGTTCAATGGTGCATTCCATAACATATGGAGTCAGAACGCAATAATATTCGTTATTTGTTTTGCAGCTGCACTTATCTTATACCGCTTCCTCTTTACAGAATATGGTATCAGAATGCGTGCAGTGGGCTTAAATCAAACTCTTGCTGCATTACAAGGAATTATAATGGAGCGCTATATTGCACTTTGTTTCTTCATTGCCAATTTACTTATTGCACTTGCTGGCGCATTAGCTGTGCAACTACAAGGCTATGCCGATATAGGTATGGGGGTTGGCATTATAATAAATGCCTTGGCTGCAATGATGATAGGGCAAAGTATTATAAAGCAAAATGGAGTGTTAAGTATAATAATTGCTCCAGTCATTGGCGGTTTAATATACCAACAAATTCAGGTAATTGTCTTGATCCTTGGGCTCGAACCATCTGACCTGAAGTTTGTTACAGGCTTGATAGTTATATTGATGCTTCAAATGAGAAGAAAAATATTGAATTAGAGCATTTTGACGATGCTAATCTTGAAAAGTATGACAAGTATGTCTGTTTAAAAAAGTTCTAAACATCAAAATCGATTGACGAAACATGTATATTATGCAATTCAAGTATTTAAGAAATTAGCGTTATTTTTTGGTTGGTAGTTATTTATATGAGTGCATTAGCAGATAGAGTATTATCTAATTATACTTCTGATAATCCAGGAACTAAAGCGAATCTAGCGCGTATTATGTTTTCTGGAAAGCTTGCAGGAAGCGGCAAGCTTGTAATCTTGCCAGTAGATCAAGGTTTTGAACATGGTCCTGCGAAGAGTTTTGCTGTGAATCCTGCGGCATATGATCCTTATTATCATGTAGAGCTCGCTGTTGCAGCAAATTTGAACGCATTTGCAGCGCCAATTGGGATGATGGAGATTATTGCAAGTAATTATGCTCACAAAATTCCTCTGATCCTAAAATTAAATAGTTCTAATCTTTTAACTCCAAAGTCTCTAGCTCCAGATCAAGCTTATACAGCATCTGTGCATGATGCATTGCGTCTTGGATGTGCTGCAGTTGGCCTCACTATATATCCTGGATCTGCAAACGCAGACAAAATGATGGAGGATGCAGCAAAAGTGGTGGCAAACGCAAAAGATTATGGTCTGCCAACCGTCATTTGGTCATATCCAAGAGGAGAAGATATCTCAAAAAATTCCGAAACTGCAGTTGATGTTGTTGCATATGCAGCTCATATAGCAGCTCTTATTGGAGCTCATATAATCAAAGTGAAATTACCAGCTGCGACGCTTTCTAGCATGGATATAAGTTCTCCGTATAAAGACTATGGCATTACAATTGATTCACTAAACGCGAGAGTAGCACATGTAATGCAATGTGCATTTCAAGGAAAGAGAATAGTTGTGTTTTCAGGTGGAGTACATAAAAGCCTTGAAGATCTATACAATGATATAAATGCTATTTGCAGTGGCGGAGGTCATGGCTCTATAATAGGAAGAAATACTTTTCAAAGACCAAGGAATGAAGCGCTGAAAATGTTATCACATATTACAGATCTATATACATCAGCGAAATGAAGAGTTGATATTGCACTTTTTGTGTAGGCACGGCCTTTTATTAGTGCTTACATTTTAAGTCTGTCCGTCAAAAATTAGCCTCAAAGCCTCGGCACGGCATTGTTGCATAATGCGTAATGCGTAGTGCATATCCTTGAGTTTATCTGCTAAATAGATCAGCTAAATAAACTAACAAAGCTGGTATTTCAATGGCAGATAAACTCAAGATACACAATTGGTCGGAATGGCATTGCGCTAATTTTTGGATATATTAATTGGTCCTGTGCCGCGCGCAAACACCGCTTTCATAAAATCCGTAAAGTTTTTGCATTTATTATAACATTTTCTTACGGATTAAAAGCGCTATTTTTGCACTCCAAGCCCCATTTCATGGCTGTTCCGAGACTTTTTGGCGCACGTACTAATTAACTGCTATTTTTTTACGATTAATTAAACCGATAGTTAATTCTTTAGCTTTTTCTGGATCCATAGATGCCAATATTGGGGCAATTCTGGTTTCCTTCATTTGTTCTACAACATCAAGAAGCACAGCAGTTTGCATATCATCAAAGATTTTCGCAGCATCAGATGGTTTCATATTTTCATATATCTTAACCAGCTTAGCATTCTTTTCTCTCTCATGATTAGCATACTGCTGTAGAGATGATTCAAGATTTGTTTTTAGTTTTGTCAATGTGACAATTTTAGTTTCTAATTCCTGCTTCAGTACATTGAGAGCATTTAACCTAAGCAAAAATTCTTGCTCTCTACTTTCAAGCTCTTCTCTTCTTTGTTTTAATTCCTGTAATATATCCAGAGTTATGGGAGAGAAGTCAGTAAATCTAGTACATATCTCTTTTTGCTGTGAAGCATTTAGAACAGCAGTGCTATCATTAGATTGTACTATATCTTTTGCGCTGTCTGCTTTTTCACCAGTAGATGACTTATCTGTTGTTTCTGAGGATACAGCAATATCCTCAACAATTTTTTGCACATCAGAAAAATTATTATCTATAGCTGCTAAAGAGACTTCATTACTCTTATCCAGAAATTCAGCATTATCTTTTTTATTAGACTGTTCATCTGTTACAGCTGCAGGTAGGACAATATTGGCATGTGCATCTGTATATTCAAAAGCATCTAGCAGTTTAGAGCCTAGAAATAACACAAGCGACACTATCACATATGGTAATAACCTCAACATAAGTCCTTATTCCCCAAATTCTTGTTGTAAGACAACAGTTCCAGGTGTTACTGCAACCTTTTTTGCTATTCCAGTACGTTTTGTTCTTGAAGTGCTTGTAGCTTTTTTGGGTTTCTCAGCATTCTTTGCTTCTTTAGTACTCACCTTATTACTAACCTTCCCAGAAGTAGATGATATTTTCTGTCCTGCTTGCTCCTCCTCAGCTAAGATATCTTCTTGAATAACAATCTTTGCTCTTGAAATCGCGCTTTCTAGCCTATCTGCTAATTTTGATGCTGATCCATTCATAAATGATAAATCATTAAGCAATTCTTTGGAAAGCTTTGTATGTGCATCCAGTTGAGATGCTGCTGTAGAAGAAGCTTCTTTAAGCGATGCGAGGCTTTTATGTGTTTGTATGATCGAGTTATCGAGCGCTTGAACAAGATTTTTCAGATCTTTTCTGCTATCCTTCAATTCAACAATTTTTCTATTAAGCCGCCAACAGAAAACGACTGTCATAGAAAGCATCAGTATTACAACTATATCGAGCAACATATATTTATTTTTATCTATACAATATTGTTAAACTTATTTATGTCAAAATCATCTACAAGTTGCACTGCTATCTTATCACCAACTTTACCAATTTTACCATTAGTAACTTTTATTCCATTGATGGTGATATCTACTTCTTCATCTGCAAATTTATCTAATATTAAAGTATGACCAACTTGCATATTAAGAAGATCTTGCATTTTAGAGTCAGAGTTTTTCAGTTCAACACGTAGTGTAGTTGTAACGTTGCAAATACTTTTCTCTAAGTGCTTAAACCATACTGGATCATGCCAGACTCTTTCATGAATAAATGGTTGCGTCAGCAATTTATGTATTGGCTCAAGTGCAGAGTATGGTAACAGGATATCAAGTCTGCCGTCTCTGGGTGGTATATAGAAATGCAAGCTAAAAGTGATGCCCATATCACTTGGTTTGATGATTCTTGCAAACTTAGCGTCAGTTTCTACCTGCTCAAGCTGAAACTTAAGAGGTGCCACGATTTCAAACGATAGACTCAAAGAATCCAAGAGAATCGCTAACACTTGTTTAGACATATCACATTCAATAGCAGTGAGCCTTCTGCCATCTGCAGGTGGAGAGGGATCTAACTTCCGTCCTCCAAGTAGCATATCAAATATGTGATAAAGCAGTCCGCCGTGGATGGAAATCAAACCGAAATCACCAAATTCAACCATTTTAAATATTGCAAAAACAGACTGAGTTGGTATCTCTTGTATGTAATCTGCGAACTTCACAGCACGCATTTTCTCATGTTCTATGTGAAGGTCACCAGCTATATATGAACGCAATGAAGCAGTTGCAAGTTTCACAAACTTTTCATACACAGCTTCAAGCATTGGTAGACGCACAAGCGATCTGTTATTTTTATCGAGTAGTGCTTTTATTCCTCTGTAACCTGAATCTTCCTTAGCAGATTTTTGCTTCACGTAAGATTCTTGTGTATCATGCTTTGCTTGTTCCATATCGATAAAATCCTTGAAATCACAAACTTAGGGGAATTTTCGTAAATCAGCGCTATTTTTTATTGAACTAATACGTCTTTAAACAGAATATCGTTGATTTTTGCGGGATATAAAATTTTGTTTATTCGTATAAGAAGCTCATCCCTGAGCCTATAAAGACTGATAGAGCCATACAAATCGTTTGGTCTTAGTTCTCGCAGGTAGAGTTGAAATGCATCCTTGACTTTAGGCATTAGCTTATTCAAGACAGCAAGACTTTGCTGGTCTTGTACTTCTAGAGTTATTTTTAACTTTAAGAAATTAATACCCTTGCCTCTAGTGTCAAGATTCACTATCATCTCATCAAGGTCTGTAAAAATAGGAGTATTTTGAGCTGCAGCTTCAACTTCTTGTTGTTTTGCAATTTCTTCGAGCTTAGCTTTTCGCTTTTGATAAAAAAAATAGGCCGCAATAGCAGATATCAACAAAATAACGCAAAGAGCTATAAAAAGCTTCATTTTATCCAATTTAACAGAGATCTTTGAGTGTTCTCTGTCAGTGAGCTGTTCTTCCATACCATCCATTGCAGACCTATCGCCTTTTGGTTTTATGCTGGAGACGTCATTGATTGCCATAATGTAGATATATTAATAAATTTCACTACCCTTGATACTCTCATAGCAAACTTTAGATTGCAACTATAAATCTAAGAAAAATTTGCGATTATTTAGTCGAGTATTTTTTTCCCAAACTTTTATAACTGTATTTTTATTAAACAGAGCAATAATAGATTTTATTTTTAAATTATTAGCATGTTATGCTTACTTTAAAGAGTGCATTACCGCCCAGTTTACATAATTTTCACAAAAGATTATAAAAAAGTTCATATATAGAAAGCGAAGCAATTTTACCGCTGCAAATATTGCCATTTAGATGCTAACTGAAAGTAAGAAATTGCTAGATCTAAAGTGGAGGAATCTGGGGTGACGGGTTCATGATGAGACTCTGTCAGATTATAAAATGAAAGGTCTTTTACTGGTTTTAGTATCAATAATGAGTTATTAGTTAGATATCCTAACTTTTGGTAATTTGATATAAATGCACGCTCTATTTTATCATTCATTGCATTCTTTCCGTAAAACGGAGCTGTATAGCTAATGTTTAGTATTCCAAGTATAGTTGGCGCTATGTCTATTTGACTCATTAATTGTGTAATTTCACCTTGCATAACTATCTTTGGAGCAAAGATCCACATAGGAATATGATATTTTTCTTTTTGCAGCTCCATTTTTCCTGCACTACTTGCTGTATGGTCTGCGACTATCACAAATATTGTATTATCGAACCAAGGCTCTTTTTTTGCATCTAATAGAAATTTCCCAATAGCATAATCAGTGTATTTTACTCCGCCTTCTCTACCAAATCCAGATGGAATATCTATCTTACCATCTGGATAGGTAAATGGTCTATGATTCGAGGTCGTCATGACCATATTAAAGAAAGGCTTAGAGCGTGCATAAGAATTATTGCTTTCCTTTATTACTTTATTAAATAAGTCTTCGTCACAAACACCCCATATATTAGCAAAGGTGATTTCACTACTACTAAGATTCGCTCTGTCTACCACTTTATAGCCATTTGTCCCAAAAAAATAGTTCATGTTATCAAAATAACCATAACCACCATATATAAAACTGCTTTCATAGCCATTGCTGTTCAAAATTGAGCCAAGTGATATCAAATTTTCGTTTCCTGGTCTTCTAATTATAGAATTGCCAGGTGATGGTGGAATAGATAGGGTTATTGCTGAAAGTCCATATACAGTTCTGGTTCCTGTTGCATGTAAATTACTAAAAAACAGCGACTTATGTGTAAGTAGATCAAGATTCGGTGTGAGATTTTTAGTGTTACCAAAACCACTAAGAAACTCTGCACTTAAACTTTCAACTGTTATTAATATAACATTATAGAGTCTTGCATCATCTATAGATTTTACAGTCCTTTTTATTCCATCTCCTGCAAATTCAGAATTCTTAGTGATTAATTCATTTTTTAAAATAGGAAATAAATACTCGTCTTGCTCAGTTAAGTAGAATTCTTCATAAGGAAGATCATTATTTCTAAATGCTGAAAAGAGCTCAAAGTATCCGTTTTTAGAGAGCTCATTAATATATCTATTTTGAGTAATATCTGAAAGCTTATTGTTTGATAATAAGAAACAAATTACAGGCAAAGCGAAGCTGAAAAACACAATAGATGAGCGAGTATACCAACTCCTATGAGTTAATTGCTGACTTTCTTGTCTAGTAATAATTTTGAATATCTTTTCAATGAGGAGAGCAAATAGAGCACATATTATTCCAATTACAGATAAAATCATTGTAACTGGATAAGACTCTAATATGTTGCCTATAACCTCATGTGTATAAACAAGATAATCAACAGCTATAAAATTAAATCGAGTGCCAAATTCTTCCCAGAATAAATACTCTGCAATGGTAGTAAACAGCAATATATATATATATATAAAGAAAAATAAAATCCTACATATAGAATAGCTACCAAGTTTTGTTAGGAAGAAAAATATTACTATAATAGGAAGCAGGAATGAAAATGCAATTAAGTCGTAAATGAAGCTTACAGCAAGTAGATGAGGAAGAGTAGAAAATTCGATATTAATATCATGAATAGACTGAAACAGCATGCTAGCGCGCGCTATGTTCTGAGCTATCATAAACAATAAAAATAGAAGCAAAGTGGTCTTGAAATATGGTATTCTTTGTATGTAAGCAGTCATTCTTATATTTCAGCTAAGTTAAGTAGTCGCCTGCGTCATAACTCTAAGAAGCGTAGGATTTATCTTGGCTTGCAAGCAATTATGATGTACCTAAAGTCCAGCAGCAAAAGTGGCAAAATTACCAAAAATCTTATGGATTTTGTGAAAGTAGTATTTGCTAGGAACAGGACAAATTATATATCCGAAAATTAGCGCAGCAAATCAATTTTTGACGGACAGACTAAAAACCGTAGATATAGAGAAATATTACTACTTAAATATTATGTAGTGTTTCAACATGTATGCCAAACCGTCTCTAAAGATTGGGACTAAAGTTAAGATTTTAAAAAATAACATATTTAGTTCATCTTGAACTAGAGACCTAAAATCTTAGCTGACGTATGTTTAATTTTATCTACAAAATTCAACCCTATTCCATTCTCTTCCAATATATTTAGTTCTGCAGAGATTGCTTCGTTTATGTTTCGTTTTGCAAGTTCTGATGCTGTAAGTATGGCGTTCAAAACACCTTCAATATTTGCAGAGCCATGACTTTTTATTACTATACCATTTAATCCTATAAACATAGCACCGTTATTCATATTAGGGTCTAGGTAAGATAGGCTTTTTTTCAGAGATTTCTTTAACAGTAGAGCGCCAAGCTTTGCTGTTAGGCCAGAGTGACAAGCTTGTTTTATGAGGTTAAGAAATATATGTGCTGCGCCTTCTGATGCTTTTAAAACTAAATTCCCTGAAAAACCATCTGTAACTATTACATCTGCTTTGCCTTTTGTTATATCATCACCCTCGATATAACCTATAAAATTCAAGCCAGATTCTCTGAGCAATTCGGAAGTTTTTTGTTCTAGATCGCGTCCTTTCACTTCTTCTTTTCCAATGTTTAAAATTGCTATGGAAGGAGAGTCATTTAAGAGAACCTTGGCGAAACATAGACCCATTACAGCAAATTGAAATAGCACAACTTCATTGCACTCATTATTTGCTCCCATATCCAGCATAACTGAGCGGCCATATAGATGAGGGAAAAGGCCTGCTATAGCTGGTCTCCTTACACCTTGCAGAGTGCCAAGTACAGACTTAGCCATTACCATAAGCGCTCCTGTATTGCCACAAGACACACAAGCTGATGCTTCTCCACTCTTGACCGCCTCAATAGACATCCTCATACTGGAATTTTTTCCATATTTTAGAGCATAAATAGGCTTATCGTTGTCCAAAACCACTCCGTTGGTATGATGTAACGAAAAAATATCTTGTGGGAGTCCTAGTTCATCGATTAAGGGTTTTACTACAACCTCATCTCCAAATAGCATAAAGCGTAGGTCACTACGCTTAAAATAGGTAAGTGCGATTGCTTCAAGTACAACTCTAGGAGCGCCAGCGCCGCCCATTAAATCAACGCTAATGGTAATGTTTTTTTCCATCTAATAATTATGGTAAAGAGGGATATTCACTATGCATTAAATTATAAAAACCTTCAATACACTAATCAGGTAGCTATAAAAAATGCCACTCTCTTTCGTTTTTCTTTTCAACCTAGTGTTGAGATTTTAGCTTACTTATTTAGTTATTGCATCATAACCTTTGAAGCGCAAGATTTATCTTGACTACAAGTAATTACGATGCACCGAAAGCCCCGCAGCAAAAATAGTAGAATTGCTACAAACCTTATGGATTTTGTGAAAGTAGTATTTGCTAGGTACCGTACAAATTATACATCCAAAAATTAGCACAGGGACGCCCCTAAAAGCTAATTTTTGTACATTTAACTTTAACTTTCCACAAAAATTTATTGGCGCAAGCAAATCAATTTTTGACGGACAGACTATTGAATGCTGCTAAAACATATAACCAAAACTTTCTGTAAAAACTAACAACCTTCTCTTAGTCTATTTGGTTTTAAACACCACAGCAACACTTGTGACATTCACGCAGAACAAAAGCAAAGTACTTGAATAAAATTTTGCAAGTAGCATGAAAACACTTTAAAATTTTTATTGTATTAAAGGATAGCCAAATTTCATGATTACTACCACGACAAATGTGTTGAACAACTATACACATTAAACAATATACTAAACAAGTAAAAGTAAAATCAACAAAACTAAAAACTTAAGAACGTCTAAATACAAAAGTTACCGGCGTCAAGCCGACATGCTTTATTTATACAGCAGCGTCAGTTTCATCGGCGCTAGTGTTAGTCTTGCTAGCTTTTTTTAGCATTACCTTGCCATTATAGTACCCATCCTTCAACGAAATATGATGAGAAAGCTTTGGTTCTCCGGTTGTAGCATCAAATGCTATGTTCATCTTCTTTAGAGCATGGTGAGACCTTCTCTGGTTTCTCTTGCCTTTTGACGTTTTTCTTTTTGGTACAGCCATATTAGTATGAAAAATCTTCTGACAATTAGTTTTTCTTGAGATTGCACTATAGCATTCTCAAGGATTAAAAGTGGCTCCCCGGGCTGGATTCGAACCAGCGACCAAGCGATTAACAGTCGCTTGCTCTGCCACTGAGCTACCGAGGAACAAGGTGAACAGGAAAAGCTCTTGCGAAAGATTCGCATAGAGTAAGGTTAATATAAACCGCACTCACTTCACATATGAAGTAGATATGATCAAACAGCGTATACACTTAGCCATACTTTTCAAAATTGGCGTAGTCAAATCGCTCGTTATGTATCCTTATACACATGCTCGCGCTCTTCCTAGCTCTTTTTAAAGTCTAACTTCGCAATGTGTTGCAAGTTAAATACTAACTCTCCATTTATTAGAGGTATACTCCAAACCACCAAAGGTGAACCTATAAAAATTATTGCAACATGTCAATAAAAATATAAGCCTACATTTAAGGTGTTTGCTTTATAAGTTTGCTTTTCTAGTATTACTTTTGCAGTAGTATAGCTCTCCTTGCGAGGCTGTCTGCTAGTTCATTATAGTAATCTCCGCTATGTCCTGCTACCCAGTGCCATGTAATTTTATGCATTAAGCAAAGTGAATCGAGACGTTCCCATAAATCTTTGTTCTTCACTTTACCGTTATTCCAATTATTATGCTTCCACTTTTTGATCCATTCAGTAATGCCACGCCTTAAGTACATGCTATCTGTATATACTGCAATTTTCATAGGCTTCTTTACGGCTGCAATGCCCATAATTGCGGCCGTTAATTCCATTCTGTTGTTTGTTGAACTTTGTTCGTAACCATACAGCTCTTTTTTATGCTTGCCAAACAAAAGAACAACTCCCCAACCTCCAGGACCAGGATTCCCAGAACATGCGCCATCGCAATATATTGTCACTAAATCATCTTGTGTCATACGTTTTCAGCTGACTATTAAATGTAAATTATTTAGGAGCTCACCTTACATACTATAGCAAAACGAATTCCTATAGATCTCGTTTTAAAAGCGCGTGCAAGCAAATGTTTTAACTTTGCGTCCATTAAGCAATGCACTTTACCTTGCGCTTTATTTATCAGAGATATACTCATCATACTTTTCAAAACTAGCGCCTGAAGGAGCGCTCGTTATGTATTTAGACACATGCACCCAGCACTCTCCCTAGCTCTTTTGCAGTCTAACTTCGTAATGTTTATAAGTTAAATACCAACTCTTCATTTATCTGTGGTATATATCAAATATGATAAGAACAAACTTGAAGTTCTGCTTTTTTTATAGCCGCCTGCGTCATAACTCTAAGGAACATATGATTTATCTTGGCCTGCAAGCAATTATGATGCACCTAAAGTCCTGGAGAAAAAAATGGCAAAATTACCAAAAATCTTATGGATTTTGTTAAGTAGTATTTGATAGATACAGGACAAATTATATATCCGAAAACTAGCGCAAGGCCGCGTCTTTATGCTAATTTTTGTACTTTTATACACTTATTTTCCGCAAAAATTTATTTGCGCAGCAAATCAATTTTGCTAGATAGACTTTGTAAAACCTATGGCTTCTTTTGTAGTTCTAAGGCTAAGCAAAGTGGATTTAACACTATTGTTTAATTTCTATTAATGCTTTTTGCTTTAATTTGCTTATATAATTCCTAGTATACAGTTCTGCCTTACGATTCATTAGCATGTCCCGAATTTCAGAATCAATTTTTGTATTATCTATCTGTGATGCTGGGACATTGCGAGGTGCTTGTTTGTCTATTACCTTTAATATCATGATACTTTCCTCTAAGATAATTGGCGAGGATATTTGTCCAGGCTCAATATATTGGATTGCAGAGCGTATCTCAGGCGCAAGGTCCCCAATCCTTATCCAGCCGATCACTCCATCTTCTCTACTACTGCTGCTTTGAGAAATAGACCTTGCTAGGTTTGCAAAATTTTTAGATGAATCCTTCTGTTGTGATATTTCACTAAGTATATTGAACGCGTTTTCAGCTGTTTTTTCATTATCATGCACATATATGACAATTTCAGCTAATTTTACTTTTGTATTTGCAAAGGAAGCAGCTTGCGCTTTAATACGCTCATAAGCAAGCCTTGCGCCTTTCACTTCCTCTTCCGAGACACTAACATGTGCCGCAAGTTGACTTTGTATATTGTGCCAGATTAGCTGTATCTTAATATTATCTTTATATGCTTGAAAATTAATTCCTTCAGATTTAAATATTTCTGGCAACTTTAGCCTTGGAACATTCATTTGAAGGGCAAGTCGGTCTATAGCTTTGTCGATATCAGATTGAGATATTGTAATTCCAAGTCGCTTTGCATCTTCTTCTATTAACTTCTCTTCAATCATCGAATTCAATATCTGTTTTGACAGATTACGTATGAACTCATCATCATTCGGCAAATTACCAACTTTTATAATAGCATAGACTCGTCTTTCTAGATCAAGGCTGGTGATTATCTCGTCGTTGACAATTGCTACAACGCGCTGCCTATTAGCGCAGTATCCGTGGCTAAAACAATTAAGAAATAAAAGTAAAAAAGAGAGAAGAAATCCTAAACAACGCATTAACATTTCCTTAAAAGCTGAAAAGTCCTTTATAAAATAGGTATGGTACAATGCTCATGGGTTACGAACATTTAAAATGTGACAAAGTTAGCAAGAAGCCGTTGTATAGCAAATTTAAACGAATAATTCAAGATCATATCATAATAATGCTATTTATAAGGCAGATCGTTTTTGCTATATGTTTCGTCTGAGCGAATTGATTAAAGCATTAATTATTTATCATTTGCGTTTATTGATCAAGAAATCGAACATAGCTGCATAAGGCAACAGTTTATTTGAATCAGAGACGGCAAAAGAGCCTAGACCAAATAATCCTAGGCTCTTCATTGTAACGGTTTAAACTAACTGAAGTGCCTAGTGTTAGTTTTTCACAGCATCTGTTGTTTCTTTATCAGCTGGCTTGCCTTGCTGTTGCATGAAGTCTTGGCACTCTTTAGTATTCTTATACTCAGTTTTTTGGCACTTTGCCATCATGTCAGAATCCTTATTAACAGCAGGATTCGCGTCAGCAGCAAAAGCCGTAGAGGAAAGAGCTACTGCACCAACAACCAAAGCGCTCAGAACGTTTTTCATCATTTTTTCTGTACCTAAAAAATATAAAATTTATCACAAAGACCGAAAGGCCATAATATTAGGATATAACATTATATTTTTAAATATGATAGTACTATTTGTTAGGCATGTTAAAAATATTGATCTCGATCATTTGTTGCGAATATAATGATAGAATGCTAAGTTTTATACTATATTCTTTAAAATATTTCTGAATCATTGATTTATATCCTTCTAGTTGAGAGTAATACCTAAGGCCCAGTTCTTCTATGGGTTGGACATTATTAGTCTTGAATTCTACTATCTCAATAACGTTATCTTTAGCGATAATTTTATCAATTCTTATAAGTTTCTTGGAGGCGGAAAATGAGTCAAGAATGGAAATTTCTGCAAAAGTATTTGATGACGATATAATTTCATGAAAATTTTTTATGGTTTTGAGTATGATTGCTATAGTTGCATTTTTTTGTTCAGCAGAGAAGTGATGTATTTGATAACAACCTTTAATATATTGCTCTGTATACTTTTGCCATTTATCAGATTCTATTTTTTCAAGGTTTTGAAGTATTTTGTGTATAACAATACCGCGTAACGCTTCGTCATTATATTGATTGTTATGCTCAATTGCTGTGTTTGTCAATTCTTGTCGCTTTGGCATTTGCCAAATATAAGCTTGTGATTGTGTATTTTGAACAATTGCAGCGTTGTCATACTCTAACTTATGCAACACAGTTTGATGATTGTATAATTTTGCGTCAACTTTCCTGTGTTTTACATCATTTATGTTGAGATTTTTTCGCACATCTATCATATCAGAACAAGTGATAGTATTCTCAAGGGCAGGAGCATAATTATGTAGCAACGAATACCAACTTGCTTGAATATTTTTGTTATTAAAGCCGAATATATAAAGCTTATCTTCAGCTCTTGTTAGAGCAACGTAAAGTAGTCTCATATTCTCTTCATTTCTAAGTAGCCTGTTTTTTAGTTTTATCGCATCTGATATAGTACTTTGAGTCTCTGCAAGACCATATATTACATGGTTTTTATATAAAGCAAGTGAGTCATTTGGAGCATTTTCAGAGTGCGCTGCATCCGCTAGAATTACAATTTTTGCCTGCAATCCTTTTGCTCCGTGGATTGTCATTATTCTTATTGAGTTTGTATCAAAGGCTGAGTCGTTAGATATAGTAGAATCTTGAAAAGTATGAACCATCCAGTCTACAAAGTGTTCAATACCTATACCACTTGCACTGACTTCATATTCCATGACCTTATCTAAAAATTTTTCTATAGGTGATGCGGCATGATCTCCAAACCTTGAGACAAATTTTTCTAAGTATTTATATCCATATAAAATATGAGAGTAGAATTCATAAAAAGAGCGATCTTTTATTGAATCAAAAAAATAATCTAATAAACTTTCTAAGTTCTGTTTTCTAAGGCGTATAGAATCAAGCAGACTATTGTCACCTCTTGCATATGCGATGCTGAATAAATCTTCTTCTGAGATGCTGAAGAATGGGCTCTTCAGCAAGCAAGCAAGATTTAAATCATCATGTGGCATAGCAATAAATTTTGCTAGAGATAGTAGATCCTGAATTATTAAACTATTTCTTGCTCTTATGCTCTTGCTTATACATGAAATGCCAAGGCGTTTTAGTTCTGCAATGAGATGATCTTCTAATGCGCTACGTTTTCTGACTAAAACCATTATATCTGAAGCTTTTAGGTTTGTTGAATCGTAGCTAAGAATATTTTTTATATGCGATGCAAGCGCTCTTGCGGCTACAGCCTCCTTGTTTTGTAAGCCTTCCTGCTCAATATCTGGTATTTCCCATTCGTGCTCATTATCGTTTTTTGTAGTTTCTACAGCTTCAAGAAGCGGAAGCATATATACAGCACCGATTTCGTCTCTACTTGGCAAGTGCATAATGTTTTCTTCACGGCTTGCGCCCAGTGAGGTTTTATGCCCAGAATCGTTAAAGAAATTATCAACTAAATTTAAGACTTTTTTAGATGAGCGGAATGATATATTCATATCAAGCTCTAGCCATTTTTTTTGTGCAAAGCGCGCGCTTTTTCTATAGAATTTTTTGATATCACAAAAGATCTCTGGAGAAGCACCTTGAAAGCCAAATATAGATTGTTTGAAGTCGCCAACTATGAATACTGTACGATTCGTACTTTTTGCTCCATCTCCTGAGAAAAAGTCTTCTGTGAGTAATTTAATAAGATCCCACTGTAATGGGCTTAAGTCTTGCGCTTCATCAACTAGCACATGATCTATCATAGAATCAAGTTTATAAAGAAGATGCTGTTTATCTAGGCTATCGCTCAGTATATTAAAAGTCTGAATGAGTAAGTCATCATATTCCGCATAACCGTGTTTTGTCTTTAGCTTCTCTATCTCAGTTTTCAAAGCCATGGTAAAACACTGCATTGCATACGAGATCTCTGCTGCTTTTTGATTTTCAAGTTTTTGAGAAACTTGATACAAAAGACTTTGTTCGTTTGTTAAGGCATCTAATATCTCAGGGTATTTATCACCTACTTCTTTTGATAGTAATTTTTTTCTTGGAACTCTCTCAGATGTTAAAAAAGCATTTATATACTGATCAAAGATAGAGATTTTATCTTTTAAATCGCTTTGTTGCCATATTTCCAGTGTTTCAACTAGATTTTTATCTGTTTTATTTTTTACGACATGACATAAAGTGTTTAACGTGACAGCTGGAATATTTCCTGTCTCTGCGAGCCTTATAACCTCACTTTTCAGCAGCGCATCATATGTCTTGCTTTTATCTGCATGAAAAAAAGTGAATATATCAAACCCAGCATTATTTGAATTATGCTCTACCTCCATTTTATTAATTGCTTCTAATGCATAGTTTAGAAGTGTCTCATGATCCCTAATGTTGGCTAGTTTTTTGATTTGCAGCGCAAAATCTGCTGTCGCATTTTGTAGCACATTCAAGTAAGCTTGTTCGATCAGCTGCTTTTTTCGAAATGAATCAATTAAGCTGGTTCGTATGTTTGTATTATCAGTGAGCACTTGGCATAGTGTTAGCACTTTATTGCAAAATGCATGTAGTGTTTGTATTTTGATATTCTCTATATTATCCAAAAATATGCCATAAAGCTGTCTTGCAAATGATATATCTGTATTCTCAATATTTTTTAGTCCTGTAAGATTTTGTAACTCTGCTTTGATTGCTAGATCATTTAAAGACATCCATAGAGCAAGTTTATTTTTAAGTCTCGAAATAAGCTCATCTGCTGCAGCATTTGTAAATGTTAGACAAAGCAAATTATTTGGGTGAGTGCCGCTCATAAGCAATCGCAATATTCGATCTACCAAAACTTTTGTTTTGCCGGTACCTGCAGATGCCGATATATAAACTGAGACGTTTGGATCGCTGCCCTTCCGCTGCAGATTACTTGCCAGCAGTATTTTGTCTTCTAACTCTGTGTTTTCCAATTTGTGAGATGACACTATAAATTCCACCTAAAAACATCAAAAAACTACCAAACCATATCCAGCCCATCATAGGTCTATAATAAACTTGTACAATGAGCGCTTGTTTTAACTCTATAAAATCTCCTATCGTAACATATATATCTGCAAAAATTCCATGTATGATAGAAGCTTCAGTGGTTTGCTGTTTCTCTATCGGGAAAATACGTACTTCAGGATTGGCTTGGCCTATAAAATGATCCCATTTATCATAAACATTAAAGCTTGCCGCTTTCGAAATATAATTCTTATGCTCTTTATAAGATAACTCATTCAATACTACCTTAAAACCTTTCACCTCTATGTGCTCATACATTTTGAGCATTACCTGTTTTTCCTCTTGAAGCCAAGAGTTAAGAGCAATAGAGAGCACTACTATTCCAGCTCCAAGGTGTGCTAATATCATCGCAGGTGAGCTATACCTCTTAGAATCTCTGGTATTATATAAAATACTTGAGAGCACTAATTTTAGCATGGTCAATATCAACCAAAGTCCGCCCAGTATTGCTGCAATTACTAAAGGACTTGAGATTTTAAACGCAAGCATCATTACGGCGCAGAGAACTATGGCAATGCTTGCACAAGGCCAATGTTTTTGCATTAAAAGTCGTATCGAATTATTTTGCCATCCTACATAAACAGAAAAGCAGCATAGATATATAAGTGCAATAATCAGAGGATTAAAAATGATATTAAAATATGGAGCGCCTACTGAAATCTTCCGCCCAATGATCGCTTCAAGGATAGGTGGATATAGAGTGCCAAGGATAACGGTAAATGCAGCTACACTCAGCAAAATAGTTTGCACGGCAAAAGTAGCGCTAAGAGATAATAGTTCAGGTTGAGATTTTAGTTTATTTTCCTCCTGAGACTTCAGTACATATATTGTAAAAGATGCTATTGTTGATAATGCAACGAAGGTCAATATTATTATTCCGCGATATGGATCACTTGCAAATGAGTGCACTGAAGTAATGAGCCCTGAACGCACTAAAAATGTGCCAAACATACTGAAAGTAAATGTAAGGATAGAAAGGATAACGCAGGCACTGCGACCATTTTCTGTTTTTATATATAGCAAAAGGCTATGCAAAAGAGCTGTGCCAAGAATCCAAGGAATTATTGATGCGTTTTCTACAGGATCCCAGAACCAGAAACCGCCCCATCCGAGCTCTCTATATGCCCACCAGCTGCCAAGTGCGATGCCAATGGTAAGTATAGACCATGAAATCACAACCCATGGCCTGATCATTACAGCCCAAGACCTTCCTATATTATTTGTGAGAAGTGCTCCAAGTGTTGCAGAATACGCAACTGAAAATCCTATGTAACCAAGGTATAGTGCAGGAGGATGCATCACTACTCCAACATCTTGCAATAATGGATTGAGTCCAAAAACACTTGTGATTGGCGCAAATATTCTCTCAAATGGATTTGAGAATAATATTACAAACGATAAAAATGCAGCGCTAAATATGCCATTGATTATGTGAAATGAGATAACTAGCTTTCCTCTATGAATGACTCCAAATGCACAGCTGAAAAAACTAAATACTAGTGTCCAGAGAAGCATAGATCCTTCGTGATTGGACCAACTTGCAGCTATTTTATATAAGAATGGCTGTATTTTATTCGAGTGATATAATACGTTCAATACAGAAAAATCAGAATTAACATAGGAGAACAATAAGCATAAAAAAGAAGCGCTGATAAGTAAGAATTGGCCTATAGATAAGATCCTCAAATATTTTTCTACTGATATGTTGATGCTTTTCAATTTTGCCCGTACTTCAATCAATGATGTTTGTTTTGCACGCTTTGCGCTGAAGTAGCAAAAAAGTCTTTGCACGACATATAAAGTAATAGGAGCAAGAGATGCGATAAGCGCCAGGTAAAGTAGTAAAACGCCAAGATCTGGAATCATAAGTTTATTATTCCTTGTAGTATTTTGCCTAATTTCATAGAAAATATAGGCTGAGATGCAAAGATTTATTGCTTTAACAGCGAAGATGATATCAGAGCTGTCATGTTATGTCGCCTTAGAAATTAGTATTTTTAAGAAGATTTCGGCTGTATATTCTTCACTATACTACTAATGAGACGCTCTATATCAGATTCACTATGTTTTGCCATTAAGGCTATTCTCAATCTTGGCGTTGGAGATGTCGGCGGACGAATTGCAGATACCGCAATTTTAGATTCCATTAAAGCGTCTTTATAAAGAACCACATCTTTACTAGAATCCAGTATTATTGGCACTATGTGTGAGTTATGTGCTGCGCTCGTCCCTATATCATATCCTCTGCTAGTAAGTTGTTGTTTTAATGCATTTGCAAGTCGCATAATATGGTCTCTTTGCTCATCAAGGCTTGGTAGAAGAGCTATTGCAGCTAGAATTGCTGCCGCTAAAGCCGGCGGCATTGCTGTTGAATATATAAAGCCACCACATCTATTTATTAAATAGTTCCTAAGTATATTGGAGCATGCTATGTAGCCTCCGCTTGCGCCTATTGCCTTGCTGAATGTCCCCATAATTGCATAATCAATACCTTCAAAATCATGATTTGATGAGAGTCCGTGGCCATGTTGTCCAAACATACCAGTTGAATGTGCTTCATCCAGATATAGAAATGCACCAAATTCTCTTGAAATTGTGATAAGCTCTGCAATATCTACTATATCGCCATCCATTCCAAACAGAGTTTCCGAAACGATAAATTTTGGACGAACATCATCTTTATATTGCTCTATGAGGATACGCAGGTGCTTAATATTACAGTGCTTGTATCTAACCATCTTAGCACCGGCAAGCATGCACCCATGGTATAAACTAGCATGATTTAACTTGTCAAAAAATACTAGTGCTTGATTTTGCAAAACCTTAGTGTCGAGTATGCTACTTAGTGCTGTAGAATTTGCTTGGTAGCCAGAGCTGAATATAAGTGCAGCTTCAGTATGCTTCATTGCAGCGACTTGTTTTTCAAGATCATGAAAAATTTGTAAGTTGCCAGAAAGCAGTCTAGAGCCTGTAGCTCCAACACCAAATTCCTTAGCATACTTGCAAAATGCATCTACAATAACCGGATGTCTACTTAGAGAAAGATAATCATTACTAGTAAAATCTATCAAAGATTTACTGTGACTTGCGACCTGTCCCAGCATTCTAAAAATTTGTTCAGATTTAAGCGAACTGCAGAACTCATTATATAATGCAGAATGAGTCATCAAACACAATCTCTAAGGAAAATATGTGAATCTTGATCTTTGCCTTGCGTTATATATTCTTCAAACCAATTCTTTAGCTCAAACAGCTGCGGGCTATTCAAACTATCAAATATATAGCGGGTAACTCGTGGTAGTGAGGATAGTCTATGCCCCTTCCCATATTTCATATATAGTCTGCGAAAGATCCCTATAATCTTTAGATTCCGTTGAGCGCCTAGTATAGTATATGCTGCCTCCAACTTTTCTTTAGGAACTTCATCTTTAAAGTGATCAAAGTAGTGTTCTTTTGTGACATTGACTACCTCTGGACTTACATCTCTTCTTGCATCTTCCAGTAATGAGACAAGGTCATAACAGTGACTGCCAAGTAACGCATCTTGAAAATCTAAAATTCCTATTTGACATTCCGCCTGCTTTTGTGTGGGAAGTAGCATCAAATTGTCAGCATGATAATCTCTGAGCATCATGATGCGTGGCATATCCTCAATAATCTTATAAAGCGATGTAAAGATACCAAGGAAATCATTACTTGCAGATTTAAATTTACCCTCTTCTGGGATGATAAACTTTAGCGTCCAATCCAAGAAAACCTGTAGCTCTTTATTTAGAATATTTGAATCACAATGCGGCAAATCTAAGCTACAAGCAGATTTAGCAAGTTGAATCAGGTTATTTGTTGCATTGATATAGATCAAACTTTCGATACTATTATCACGTTCAAGAGCTTGTGATACTGTTAAATTTCCAAAATCTTCAAGCAACATCAATCCAGAATTATGACATTCGTGATATATCTTAGGAACTTTAAACTGGTTTTCTATTAAAAATCGCCCTACTTTAGAGAATGACACACATGAATCAATCTCCAGACTGCTATCCGTTTTGTCAGAGCGTTGCTCTATTATTCTTGTATACTGCCTTGTGGAACAATCCCTTGGCATCTCATCCAGATTATATATATCCTGCAGAACGCATGCTTGTTTTAGAAAATCACTGTAAGATCGATTAATATACGGCATCGATTTTATCCAGTACGTTTTTAAATTGTGTTTCATCTATGTCACCTTCATCATGATACACGATTTTTGATGTTTGATCTATGATAAAGACAGCAGGGAGAACAGATACTCCAAGCTCCATCACCAGATCTGAAGAAAGTGCACCTATCTCTTCGAAGGGATTACTATTCTTAGCAAGCCATTCTTTTAAATTTTCTTGATTTTCATCCCAACTGAGACCTATCACGCTCATCTCATACTCTCCTTTCACTTCCTGTATTAATCCTATATGCTTTGAACAAGAAGGACACCACGAAGCAAAAACGTATATAACCTTATATTTTTCATTATGAGACGGCAAAAGAGAAAAACTACTATCAGTAGAAAAGAATCGCTGAGCTTCTGGAACCTGAACATAAAATGACTCTTCTTCTTCTATTATATGATTATCACCTTTCTTGTTTGATACTATAATCAACATTACAAAAAATATACATATCAATACTATTGGAACTGCTTTAGATAAAACTTTCTTCATAATAGCACTCACAATTAAACAGATTTTTAAATTCTTTGATTATTATAGAATCAAATTCGCTTATAGTAATATTTTTGCCTAATTTTTCAAGTGATGTCATTCTGCAGTTCTGTATGCCGCATGGAATTATATCATCAAACTTAGTTAAGTCTGGCGAGATATTCACTGCGACTCCATGTGATGTGACCCACTTTTTCACCTTTACTCCAATCGAACAAATCTTTTCTTCAACGTTTTTATTTCTTATCCATACCCCGGTGCCTTGTGCTGAGCAGAATGCAATTACACCTATATTTTTCAGTATATTAATCAGTAGTTGTGAGATTCTTAATATAAAGTCTTTTATATCAGGTTTTTCATGGTACATATCGCCTAAATCCAGCATTATGTAAAGCACACGCTGGCCTGGTCCGTGATACGTGCACCGTCCTCCTCTATTAGTACTAATTACCGGTATCTTTGGTGATATCAAATCTTCAGAAAGAGTCATAGCACCAGCTGTATATATTGGGACATGCTCCAAAAGCCAAATCAAAGGATTTGCTGTTCCATTTATAATCATATCTACACGCTTACTCATAAAATCTAGTGCTTCCTGATATGGCACTAAACTTTTTGATGTGATACATGCGACTTTTGTTTGATTTAACCTGAAGAACTGCACTATTTATTAGCTCCACAGTATATTTTTGATATTCTCCTTATGTCTATAAAATACTAAAAGACATACAATAAGTCCAAACAGAATATCATACTTACTTTGTATGATAAAAATAGTTCCCAAAAGCATTGCAATCATTGATATAAGAGATGCAATGGCGGATGTCTGAAATATTAGAAAAGTAATCAACCAGAAAATACAAGTAAAAACACCAACATATATATCCAGCGATAGTATAACTGCAATGCTTGTAGCAATGCCCTTGCCGCCTTTAAATCTAAGCCATATGGAGAATATGTGCCCTAAAATTGCAGAAAGTCCGACGCAGATTGCAAGATTATAGTCATATTGTTTTGCAATCAGGACTGGAATAGCGCCTTTAGTTGCATCTGCAATAAGGGTAAGAATACCAAGCTTCTTCCCTCCCACTCTCATTGCATTGGTTGCTCCTATATTACCAGAGCCATGTGCCCTTAGATCTTTATGTCCTAAGAGCTTTGCAAACAATAAGCCGAATGGAATTCCAGCAATTAAATAAGTAATTAAAATCGCAAGCATTATTGACAATGACATAGTATCACTCTCTCTTTATATTTCCAGCATCTGTTTTGGATGGTGTGCTGGCGTCAGGCTGTCCTGGGGAAGAGCCTGTATCCATAGGAGGTTTATCATATGGATTTTTGCTTTGGTCAAGAGATTTTGGTTGGACTTCTTCATGAGACATAGTGCTAGGCTGTCCATGTTCTGGAGCTTGAGATGGCTGACTGCCAAGTCCTGAAGTTTCTCCTTGCTGACCATAAGTAGGCCCTGCGGATTGTTGCCCAGGATCCGCAAAAGATCCTGGTGAAGTGGAAGGACCAGTGTCTTGTCTAGTTTGCGCTCCAGCGTCGAGCTTTGAGCCAGATCCAGCATTCTCACTTCCATATAGCCCCGAGTCTTGTGTTTCAACAGACGGACTTGAAGAATATGGTGGTGGCGGTGAAGGCGGTGGTGCAGATGGTGGCTTTATCCATGATGAATCAGCTCTACTGACGGCATCTGATGCGTTCTTAATAGAGCTGTCACCTTGTAACCCAGCTCCACTACCGCCGCTTCCTCCTCCAGAACCTTGAGCAGATTTACTATTATCACCTGACATATTGCCGCCGTCTGTTTTTTTACCGCCGCCAACAAAATTTTTCAGCGAAGATAGACTATCTTTAATTCCTTGTCTACTCTGTCTTGCTTCGCTATCAAGACCAGTTGCATGGCCTACTATACTTGCAATATTTCTGATAGGATTTGCAGCATCTGCCACAGACACTAGATCTATACCAACCAAGCTACCAGTTACCAGAGTTCTAGCAAGATTCGAACAAAATGCACAAAACGCATACATGCCTTGACTGATCACAAGGAAGGCAAGCGCAGCAGACACAGTCCAAATTGGAGAGCCAAATGGATCACTTGGTGGAGTATGTGACACTGCTAAAGTCACAAAACCTGGTATTATACATATATCTATAATAGGCTCAAGGTGAAAACCCAGGAAACAAGATTTGCATGCTGTAAAAGATAGTGTTGTATAGAGGCAAGCTAACAGCAGCACATTAAACATTGCAATGGAAGTAAAAACGAATACAGGTTGCATCACAAAAGAAATCAGAGTCTTAACCCATGTATCAAACATACTACGCGTATATTTGAATAAGATAAAAGAGATAAATACTGGGGCTAGCAACAATAAAATAGCGATTCCAAGTAGTGCCGTTAGATATATCATCATTGCACGTGCTATGCAGATTACATAGACTATGCATGCAAAAATCACAACGATTGCTATAATAAGTCCTAGAAAATTTGAGAATAAGATCGCTGCAATTTTCATCCATACTTGTGGACTGAAAAGCTGTTGAAATGGCCTGTCAAATATAGAAAAGACCAGTACAGGGTCTTGATCTAACGCCGCCTGATTTAAGTTGCCATACATTGGAGCTGCAATCTTCGCAATCAGAGTAGTTGCTCCGTGCGTGAAAACATTGAACAGATGTGTAGAAAAGAAATCCCAGCTATTTTGTGAAATTAGCAGCGTCACTACAGCAAGTTTTGCAATTCTAATCATAGCTTCTTTTTGATTAATCTGTGCAATTCCTATCATGAAGCTGATTCCTGTATACATTATGTATAGAACCATCAGCGCTCTAATTGCCCGGACGAATCCTGAATCACTAACAAATTGTTTGAAAATTTTCGGCACCATTCCAGGTTTGTCTGCAGTGCCAAATAGCTGACCATCAATGGTTTTGACAAGCTGACTAATGATACCTTCTACAACTCCTTTAGTCTCAGCCCTTGATACAGAAACAAAATATTGCCCCATTGTATTTGCGCGCTTATACTTATTACTACCTGTATTCATTAGACTTGCCAAACATATAGGATCCGTTGGCGAGCAGATTGGCCTGAGACCATTATCAGTTGTAAATGTGTCGCTAAGTTTTTTTATTCTAAAGAATATTTGTCCGTTATTCTTTCCTTCTGATTTGAATGCTGTTCCATTTTTTATAGCATCTTCAGGAACATCATACCATTCTACACTGTCTGCCTCAGGGAAATAGTCGTTTCCACCCTTTGTATCTGGAGCTATAACAGCATATTGCAACATCGCTCCATCTGAATATGGGCAGCCGCGCCATGCAATATCTACATCAAAACCACCAAGTCCATATTCTAGATTTAGGCGAGGCTCAAGTATGTAATGCCTTACCCCAAGCCTTGTATATTGCTTAGAAAATTCAGAAAGGTTGCCAGCGAAGATATGCACACGGTATCTTTCAAGATCTTTATTTTGACTATCTCGTATGAAAGGCAGAATTTTAGGATCGACTTGCTTAGGCACAGCAAGCATAGGCCTGGTTTCCTCAGTAACCTGCGGCATCAGTCCGCGCCATATTTGCTGATCGTTATTTTGTTTTATACTTTGCGGATCTCCATCATACTTTATATTACACTTTTCATAATTTTCGTCTGAGCAACCAGGCGGAACAGACATCCCAAGCGTCTGCAGCTTATCTCCAGGAAGTCCCAATGTGTCACCGCCTGTTAACCAATCACCAGGCCCAGGACCTCTGATTTGCAGCTTATGATTAATAGGAAAGTTCAATACATTACCAGAAACACTAGCGCCAGTGAAGAAATTACCGCTATAGCGAATCATCAGATAATCACCATCTTTGACATCAATCTTGGTGTCAGTCCAGATATAGTTTCTTGCGTTCCAACGCGATGCAGAAGAATCAGGTATCCATTTAGTTTTGTTATTATCCCAATCTGTCTTCGAATATGACCTGAAAGAAGGAAATAATTTCACTGAATTATAACCACAAAGATAAACAGTGTTCACACCGGCAGATCCAGGGTTGACCATTATAACTCTAATTTTTTCGCCCGCATCTATTGAAAGCCCTGATGGGAAGAATGCATAGTCTGCTGAGTCTATTGAAGATTTCTGGACACCGCAATATGTCTTTGTGCTAACTGCATCTTTCCAAATAAAGCGCTCGGCACTTTTAGTTTCGGGATTTACCTCTCTATATTTACTAGTAAAGATTTCTCCTTTTTGGCAAGCAAGCGTGCACTGCTCAATAATATCTCTATTTAATTCTAATTGAGAGAGATTATTTGCCGAGGTTTGTTTAAAATCTTCCTCGGTTGGTCCTGGGCTATTTACGCTTCTAGCAAAAGCGTTGCATTCGTTTTGGCAGCGTTTATAACATATATCTCCGATTGGTTTAACCGAAATAATTCTAGTATCAGTTTCACCAAAATCCCAAGCATGTACACAATCATAATATAATGATGAACCTTGAGCATGCGTACAGTTTAATAGCGTTAGTAAACAGAAAGTATAAGTAATTGTGCTAAGTAACTGAGCTGCACGAATCGATAAAGTAGAGCGAGCAATACTTAGCATTGCATTAGAAGGAGTTGAAGAGCGCTTAAAAGTAAACTTAGCGTAAACGTATAGCGTGCTGAGCAAACGTTTCACATTAAGGCAAAGAAAGACTGTGCTGCGCACAAGGCATGTTAGCCTGCGTTCTTTCGTTGCACCTAATCTATATTTGAACTGTTTGCTCATAATTTTTTATAGCTATATTTTTATTTAACTTGCTTAAGAAGCTCCTCCGGCACCTCCAGCGCCGCCAATTTTGCTAGCAATCTCAGCTGTGTCCTTGCCTCCACCAATATTACCTCTCGGCGCAGATTTTCCACCGCCACCACCACCGCTGCTACCGTCTCCTTCTGGAGGCTTCCCAGCATCAGAAGCAGCATCTTTGGCGCTTGATGCTGCTTTCTGCGCAAGACTCATGCCTTTTGTTGCAACAGCCGTGCCTATCTCTTTTGCAAGCTTAGCTATATTAATACTGCCTTTAGCGAGGCTGCCAAGATCCTGCACTCCAGTAAGCATTGCTAAAAACTCAGATATGGAGCCCATAAACATATAAAACAAAAAGGCAAACAACATGAGCTTAAGAGTGGCTTCTAGGTACATATCTAGGAATATGTCATTAAGTATTGTGAATTTGCCTAACGGTCCTAAATCCAACCTTTTTGTTAATTTACCACCTATAGTGCCAGCATTTGCAGCACAAGGATCAGAATCGACCGCAGAATATGTAGAGCAATAAAGCGATGTAACTTTTCTACAAGCTTCTTTAACAGTTACCGCTCCACCTTTGATATCAAGATCTCCAAAGAATACTGAATCGAATGTCATTAACATCAGTGCGATAAAAGCAAAGAATAAACCTGGATATATTACATAACCTAGTAACATTGACATCCACTTTTGAAACATCGAACTTGTAAATTCAAACAGTGCAAATGCAACGAATACTGGAGAGAGCAATACTAATATTGTAATTGTGAACATAGACAAAATGAATATGTGCACAAATTTGAATATTATCATCAGTAGCATGAAGCAGTACAGGAATGAGACTATAGAAAGCAGGAATCCTTTCAGTCCAACAAAGAAAGCTGCTGCTATAATCCAAACGCCTACCATCCCAGATATAGTATATTTACATGAGCCAAAGTTGAGGTAGTTCACCACTTTGCAATCTACAAGATCCCAAAGCGTCATTTGAACTACGGAGCCTTTTCCAATCGTTGGTTTGACAGCGCCGCCAAGCGCAGCAACATTGATTTTTCTCTCACTTAACAATTCACCTCCATCAATTCTGTATCTGCATAGACCTATAGGATCATTGTCATTCTGTGCTGACATGAAAAATTGGGCTATTTGTGTCGCGGAATTAAGTAGTGCTGGGTATAATCCTGTAGCAGTATTTTCAGATGTCACAGGTTTATACCAAACACTTCCTAATGAAAAGTAAAGTACTAGGCCAAATTTTACTACATACATAATAATCTCAGACCTCTGAGGAACCTGTGGCAACGTCATCAGCTTTATGCCTATTAACGAAACATACAGCACAAGCGCTGCAAAAACTATTTGCCGCATATTATCTTGCACCATCTGGAAGAAAGGTTTTCCTCCTGCAATGGCAGAAGATTGTGGATTTATAAATATCTTGATTAAAAGATCTTGTATACACCCAACTACAGTACTTACAACATGAAGATCACTACTTAGGAACCCCTTAACTGGAGTGCCAGAATGTCCGCCCTCATCAAGCTTAGCAAGAGCCTTGCCAAGTGAGTTCAAATCTTGACGTCCTGTTAAGAAATAATAACATCTTGTATCACGCAAGTATTCTTGTATAAATTCATCAATCTCATTTTCATCGTTTGGTGGTGGGACGTAAGAACACCCTACTCTAATTGGAAGGAGTGTCCATGGTGCAACCACACACATTTGCAATTTTCCAATTTCATCATTAAACCTATAGTACGCATGGTAATGAGCTGGGAACAAGTATTGATCTTCCTTTGTATCAAGTATAACTTGATTTCTGGTTGGGGAACCTGACCCTCCTTTTTGACATCTATCTCCAAGCCCGCTCCAAAAACGACTCCAACCAGATATGTAATGCACAACAACTTTGCCTACCATCTTGCCTCTTGCGTAATTGGCAGCGTCTCCAACGCAGTAAGGCGATGCTGCGCCCATATATCCCCAAGTTCTTCCTATTAATTTTGCATCATCATTATTGCCTGGCTGCAGAGTTTGTCCACTAACCGGGTCATAGTTTGGATCACAGTGATAGTAAAACGGAACGTCTGTTGGAGTTAAGGCGCCCTTTGCGACATTCACTATCTGTCCATTCTGTGGTTGGCAATCCATTAATCCGAGCTCAAGGTTTATTTGCTCGTGCGGTGCAACTATGTATGCATTGGTACAAAGATCCACCATTATTACATATTCTGCGCCAAGTGCCAGCAATGCAATGATCGAACCAATTGGAAATTGTGTAAGCATGCCGATATATACAGCGCCGCGTCCAATAGTTGAAAGCAAGGACCATGTTCCTGTACTTGTGTTATTACATTCATTATTATTTTTGCCAAGTATAGTAGGAAGGCATGTATTATTAAACGCAGCATATTCCCATGGATAAATCGCTTTGCCAGAAGTAAAACAGTTATCCAAGCTGCCAAGATATGAGAACCAACCGCCACTAACTGCACTGCTTTCAAATTCCAACATTGTGTCATGTCCGAAAGAGTGGTTGCAATATGTGCAGAACGAGAGCACAGCAAGACATACTACTTTACAGAGCTTTGTCGCAATTAGATTACATAGATTGTGAAACAACGAGCTTAGTGGGACATAAACTTTATTATATAACATGGCACACTCCATGATCAAATATCAGAATAAAAAGTTTGACAGATCGTGCCATACACTGAGAACACAACATAATAATGTTGCCCCACTGAAGTTGTTGGAATATATAACGTATAAGTTGCATACCTAGTCCTTAATCTCCTTCAAGCGTTTTGTAAATTCTGGCAACCAATCTTTAGGATCTTCACCAAATTTTTTACGCACATCATCTAAGATTAAAACAGTATCAGCTCTTCCAGACAAGACATTTATAATATCTGACATACCAGAAAGATCAATTCTTGCAACTACAGCGTCACTTCCTTGCTTAATTAAGAAGTAGCGACTTCCTGGATCTGTGGTTTTAATTAGCTGAAATTCTCTTTCGCTTAGCATAAATGTGGTTCTATAAGCTGATGTCGCTTTCAGATTTGGTAGAAATATTTGTGTTGCGGTTTGTTGTATCAAGGTATCACTTATGACACTATTGCTTGCATCCTCAACGCTTTGTGTCGCAAATACTACAAATGCATTCAATTTTCTTAATACTTTCAACCAATCTTTAATTCTTGGAGCGAACACAGGGTTATCTATTAAAGCCCACGCTTCATCTAGTACTATCATGGTTGGCGAGCCATCCAAAGCTATATTGATTCTATGGAATAAATACAGAAGTACAGGGCCGAGGCTGACTTTATCTTTAAGCAGCTCTGCCATTTCAAATCCAAATATATTAGTTTTATCAAAATTTATTACATCTTCATCATTATCAAATATTCTTGCGTGAGAGCCGTTTGTATGCCACATTGCGATTCTCCCAGCTAAAGTACCAGGACCCTCTAGTCCTAAAAATGGCGCTATATTGCGCAATTTTCTATCTTTTGTCTTTAGCTTATAATTACCATTTACCGCAGCTGTGATAAGCGCCATATCCTCAGCAGTTATTTGCTCGTTGTTTGTAGATGCTAGTTGTCTTAGCCATTCTATCAAAAATGTTCTATTCTCCCAGTTATCTGGTAGTTGCAATGGGTTGAAGCCACAGGCTGCACTTGGATCTATTATTGAATACTTCCCTTGCATTGCTCTTATAAAGATCTCGGCACCTCTATCTTTGTCGAAAAAAAACAGTCTACATTTAAATTTTTGTGCTTTTGCACATAAAAAATTCATCAGTACCGTCTTTCCCGACCCAGTTGGTCCTATAATTGTTGTATGCCCAACGTCGCGCAAGTGAAAGTTGAAGAAATAAGGGGTGCCTGAAGTAGTATCAAGTATAGTAACGGCATTGCCCCAATGATTGTTTTTTGCCTTCCCTATTGGATAGTTATGCATAGAGTTAAATGCGGCTAGGTTCAGTGTGTTAATTGTCGCTTTTCTTACTATATAATCAAAATTACCAGGTAGCTGAGCCCAAAATGCAGGCTCCATGTTTACTTTTTCTCTTACACCTATACCACCTGAATTAGTTAGCTCTACTGCAGAAAGCGAAAGTATATAATCTAGTTCCTTTAGGTCATCTGCTACGCAAAGTACTGTCAGGTGATGTGTCCCAAAGCCTATTTCTCCGCTCATAGCACTATCAAGTGCTGAGCTTATTTCTATTACTTGAGATACAGCTTTATCTCCAGATTGTATCATCCTATTTTGTTGCAATTGCATTTTATTAATAGCTACCTGCCTATTAATAAATTGGAAGGATTGTGATATGACAAACTCAAACGGCATGCGCAAGAACGAATCCAGTATCCCAGGCCAAGTTTTAGGGCCGTATTCTTTAATACTGACTATCCCTGCAAATCTACTTCTTCCATCCAGTCCCTTGATCTCAATTGCCTTATTTCCGAAGTACAAACGGTGATTATTAATATAAGAGTCTAAATTCTGCGGTGAACATAATATTTTACCTGAATCTCCGCAATTTACTATCTTACTAAAGAATTCTGCGATTTCTGAATATGATGAAGATCCTATAGTTTCAATGCCAAGAAGCTTAGGGTTATACTCTCTGAGTGTATTTACAACCCTCCCAGTCGCCTCTTCTAGATTTTCATAAGCTTCAGATAGTGATTTACCCCAAGCCTCCTCATCTGCTCCATACATCAATTTCTTAACTAAATTTTCTACTATGCTTATGCTGCCAAGACCAGCACCACCTCTAGCTTCTTGTACTATTGAAATATATAGTTCATTGCTGAAAGCTTTACTGTGAATATGTTTTTGAGTCCATTGATGATCAAGAAAGCTTGCAAAGCCTTCTGGGATATCAACGTTCTTCTGTTGCTCAGCATATGGTGCTTGTTTTCGTCTAATGATATGGAAATAAAGTCCTAAGCTGCCGCTGCTCATTCCTTTAAACAACAGGTTTCTAATGCTCTTTTTGACATCCAAATCCTCATCATCTGCTGTCTCGAAGGAAAAGCCACCTATTTTTACTACCTGTATTAATTGCTGAGTCTTTGTGATTACCGTGTTCTTATTCCAGTGACATAGATATGGAATGAAATTTTTTACAGAATATTCTCGCTCTGCTATTTGCTGTTTTGGTGTACATGTCTTGAATATCTTAAGCATAGAACTGCTGTAAATCGATTAAAAACACTTGATAACAAGCATAAGCCAATACTCCTATACAAATTTGGAGCTTTGGCAAAAAATGTATCCTGCATTGCAGGCTACACAATAATCTCTTAGCTTGGCAACTTAGTAAGCTATAAGTTGTCATAAGCGCGCAATTTTTTATACATCTTAGTAAGTATCGTATGAGTTTGCTCCATGGTAGTGAGTGTTCATCCTTCTTGAGCATTTCTCACCTTTAACTTTGAATAATTCTATAAATAGCGGTTCTTTTGCACATATATAGTAACCAACTGCATGAATTGGAAAAAGAGAAGCTAAAAATCTAAAGTCTGAAGATATAATATATGCGATCATACATATCATAGAGTTCAGTATAGCAAACGTATAGCTTACTCCAAACAACATAGGAGGTCTTGTAAGACCTAAGAATAGTAAATCAGCTTTTACTGTACCAGGCATCTTCAAAACTCCAACATTAAGTTTTACAAACAGAAAGCAATTTCAAAGTTAGTGCATGTTTATATATACTTGTCATACTTTTCAAAATTGGCGCCTCTTGTAAGACCGCTCGTTATATATTGATTATACGACATGCATCCCTTAGTTCTTCCTGGCTCTTTTTGAAGTCTAACTTCATATGTGTGCAAGTTATAAAATACCAACCTTCATTTACCTGTGGTATATACAGCACAAGCTTGAGATGGCAAAAATTCGAGCAGTCACAATGCTCCGACAACTACCAATCAATTCTATATTTGTATTGTATAAATTTAATAGATAACTTTCTGGTCTATAAAGACACACACAGTATGACTGTAATATTAATGAAATTTATATTCAAGCTCGATTAAGGTAGAGTGTGTTGATTATAATGCAAAGCAAGAATTTTAGCGCCCGCATTCATCAAAACGCTTTCTATGCGCATAAATATCCATGTATCATCACATTTTGCGAATTCACATAAATTTTTTGAGAGTTTTCACATAAAGATAGATAAGGTTTGTTCTTGATATTGTGTAAATATTTGTGGTGTTGTAAGAGCGCACCAAAGCTTGATGGATCCGTAGACCATTGACTCCTTCTTTGAAACGATCTTAGTACGCCGTGTCATTCTGCCTAAATGATGTCGCGTGTTACTATTATCTCTCTCGATAGATACTGTGCCAGACTTGCCAATCGTATGACGCTTTTTTGGTAAAACTTTAGAAAAAGCATTCCAATCATCCGTATAAAAATGACATTCTTTCAGATGACTCACTTTGTCGTAGAGCTTTTGGAATGTTGCAGTATCACGATTGCCTGTAACCCATGCAACAGTTCTCCTTGTGCTACGATCAACCGCCTTGATGATCCAAAGCTTGTTTTTTTTGAACCAATAAAATGCCACATCTCGTCAAATTCCATCTCCATAATATCCGAAGAGATGATTGGCTCCTGAGTCTTGTTCATCGCCTCTACTAACCAGCGATAAATTATGGACGGTGAGTGTCCTAATATCCTGCCTAACATAGAAAAAGAGGCCTTGCCAAGGCTATATAGCATAACACATAGTGCTTTCTTAACGGCTGTTTGAGGCTTTTTGCGCAGATCGCCCTCAACAAAATTTAGAAGGCATGATCTGCACTTATAACGCTGTACACCCCTCACAATGCCGTTTTTTATAAAGCTATCGGAACCACATCCCTTACAACAAACCATAAAACCACCATTTAGTTCTTAAAACAGTGATCATATCATATCTCTATCTAATTGTGAAAACTCTCAATTTTTTAAATCTTTGCGCATATTCTCGAATATAACAAGCCCGCCTATTTAGAATTTATGAATTTTTCCTAGATTTAATTTATTATCTTGAGATTTGCCAAAAAAAGCTTTACAAGACTAGCAATCAATAAATTTTTCGGTCAAATACCATGAGCTATACAAAAACTTTCGACGAAAGTGGCGGATTTATATCACAATCTTTCGATCATATTAAGCATTTTCTCTCTTATGTGGATGCTGCCGTATCAATACCTCCATTTATTTTACCTGTGGTAAACAACTCCATTCTCCCTGGATGTGACATCTATTGTAAGTCAAGTTTGAATTTTTGTAGAGCTAGACTAGGCAATAGTGAATTCTGCATGGAGAGATATATTGAATGCGAATTAGAATGTGGATGGCATGCTTGGGATCTATAATTTTAGCCACCGTTTTCATAGCTAATACTTACTACTTTCCAGCTTTACTTACTTTCAGCCACATATACCTCGGGCAGATAAAGAGTTTGTATTTAACTTGCATGCATACGAAGTTATACTTCAAAAAGAGCTAGGAAGAGTGCTAAGCAGTGTGTATAAATCAATACATAATGAGCAAACTGTAAGGCTCCAATTTTGAAAATTCTAACTGGGTATGTATTATGAAGTCGCCTGCATCATAACGCTTGAAACGCAAGGTTTATATTGGTTACAAGTAATTATGGCGCACCGAAAGTCCAGCAAGAAAAGTAGCAAAGTTACCAAAAACCTTATGGATTTTATTAGATACTATTGGCAAATATCTGACAAATAATCTATAGAATAACAACGTCTTGTGCTGAATAATATACTTTTTTCACATTATATTCTCTATTCATCGATAAGGAAAAATACTATAATTTAACTTTCCGCAAAAATTTATTTGCAAGAGGCAAAATCAATTTTTGACGGATAAACTGCCTAAACTGCAATCGAGTTTTAAGAAGAAGGTATATTGAAACGTTGTTACGGTACGAATCATGGACTACAGGTTGCTATATTGTTTGATTTTTTTGCGTAGTGTAGCAATAGAAATTCCAAGTACGCTTGCTGCTGCATTATGATCTTTTTCGTAAAACTTGAGGGCATTTGATATAGCACGCTTTTCTATTTCCTCAAGGGTGCCATCAAGCGTAGTGTGTTTCTTTCGTTTGACAGGCGTTAGCTCAATGTCACTTGCATCGATTAAATCTGCTCTTGTTATAAGAAGGGCTCTGTGTACTATATTCTCAAGTTCTCTTATATTACCAGGCCATTCGTAGTTGGATAACTTATCATATGCACTATTTGAAAATTTCTTAGGCGTAATTCCATTTATCTTTGCATATTTAGCCATAAAGTGATCTGCAAGTATTGGAATATCTTCAATTCTATCTCGAAGATCTGGCAGTACCACGTTGATAACGTTCAATCTATAAAATAGATCTTCTCTAAATCTTCCAGCTTTCACTTCTTCAAGCAGATTCCTATTTGAAGTAGATATAACTCTTACATCTAGCTTCATAACCTTATTGCTTCCGATGCGAGATATTTCTCTTTCTTGCAATACTCTTAGAAGCTTTGCTTGCAGGCGAAGATCCATCTCACTTATCTCATCTAACAGGATGGTACTATGATTTGCTTCTTCAAACTTGCCCACTCTTTTCTCAAGCGCGCCAGTAAATGCACCTTTATCATGGCCAAATAATTCGGATTCCAGTAAATGCTCAGGAATTGCTGCGCAATTCAATGCGATAAGACTATTTTCTTTTCTATTGCTATTTTGATGTATGAATCTTGCAATTAATTCTTTTCCAGTGCCGGAATTTCCGGTAATAAGAACTGTTGCGCTTGAATCTGCAATTCTTGAGACAACATCCATAACATGCATAAAACTTTCAGATTTATAAACTATTTCATGATTCTTAGGTGTTGCAACAGCAGCGAAAACTGCTGCTATTAATTCCTCTTGCGGGGGAAGAGGTATATATTCTACTGCTCCAGATTTGATTGCTTTTGCCGCAACTTCAGGGCTGCAGTTTATTCCACATGCTACAACTGCTGTACATATACGCTCTGCTACAAGACTCTTGCAAAGTAGCTCTATATCGATAGATACATCTGCCATTATGAGATCTGCTCCTTTGCCTGATCTCATTGAATGAAGAGCAACGTCGATTGATGGTGTATGGAATACTTTAGCTCCTTGTTTAGAAGCAATTTTACTCGCTTCTATAAGTTGCCCTTCCAATCCTCCTATTATCATTAAACGCATTTGTTTACCCAAGATTTATTTATTGCCGCACAGTTCTAAAAACAAAGATTCATAAAATAAATGCTACGACACTGCTCAAAAAAAGTCACTTTCGCAGACTCCTTTGGCCTGATTTTTAAAGCATTACCTCATTAATTTCTTCGCAAATATATATTTGATTCAGAAATTAACTACTACTCTAAAAGATCATGCACTTAAAATCCCAGCGCGCGTAACTTATGACGGCAGTACCTAAAAGCAAATATATACACTCGTTATACTGCAAAATTGGGGCATTTAGAATACTCTCTATGTATTTTTATACACATGCGCACTCATTCCTCCTAACTCTTTTTGAAGTCTAATTTCACATGTATATAAGTAAGTACCAAATCTTATCAAAGATATATGCTAAGTGGATCATGCTATAAACCCACAGAGTATATGACAAATCTTAGGCTTTTTAGAATTCAAGCTGCGGACTTGTAGAAATAGTAAATAGACCTGTTTAAAGGGCTTTAAAACAACTCAACCATCTCATATCGCAATCAAAAAATTTTCTTAAATCCGCAATCTGATATTTCAGCATTGCAAGTCTTTCTATTCCTGCTCCAAAAGCAAATCCTCTATATTCTCTGCTATCAATACCTACGTTTTGTAATACTTTAGGATGCGTCATTCCGCATCCTAATACCTCTAACCAATCATCACCTTTTCCTATCTTCAGTGCACCTCTTGCACTTCTATCGCATCTGATATCTACTTCAAAAGATGGTGATGTGAATGGAAAGTAACTACTTCTAAAACGTATAGCATTTTCGTCACTGAAGCCGAAAAATGATTGGAGTAAGTTGGTTAAACACCATTTGAGATGTCCTATTTCTACATCCTTTGCTATATAAAGTCCCTCAGCTTGATGGAACATTGGCGTATGTGTTGCATCATAATCTGCTCTGTAAACCTTACCAATTGATAATATTTTGATAGGCGGTTTATTATTTTGCATATGCCTTATTTCAACGGAGGAGGTATGTGTTCTGAGAAGCAGTGATCTATCCTTGATGTAGAATGTATCATGAGATTGTCTAGCAGGGTGGGATTCTGGGATATTCAGCGCAGTAAAGTTATGCCAATCGTCTTCAATCTCTGGCCCTGAAATACATACGAACCCCATAAGCCTCAATATCTCAGTAATATCGCTAATTACTTTACTAATTGGATGCTCCGTTCCATAGCTGAAATTACGTGTCGGTAGTGTAATATCTATACTTTGTGCAAAAAGCTCTAAATCGAGTGCGGCTTCTTCAATTGCTGCGTGTTTTTGTTGCAATTGATCTAAAATGAAATCTTTAAGCTTATTTATACGTTGCCCAACGCTCTTTCGTTCCTCCTGCGTAATAAGAGAAAGTGATTTCATTTCCGTGGTCAGTAGACCACTTCTACCTAGAAATTCGGCTTTTAAAGATATTATGTCTTGCTCTGTAGTTGCGCTTTTCAATTTATCTAAAAAGGTGCTCTCTATTATATCGATGTTTAACATATATTAATAAAAAATTATAACTAGAAATTATGAAAACAGATTTTATCTGTTAAATTGTGCGATAATACGCTTATCAGAGGAAAATTCAACCTCATAATTACAAATAGCATCTACATGGATATCCCATTGTCCAGGTAAAGG
Organism: Candidatus Lariskella endosymbiont of Epinotia ramella; assembly: GCF_964019805.1. Lineage (NCBI taxonomy): Bacteria > Pseudomonadati > Pseudomonadota > Alphaproteobacteria > Rickettsiales > Candidatus Midichloriaceae > Candidatus Lariskella > Candidatus Lariskella endosymbiont of Epinotia ramella. Next base: position 1,440,871 of record NZ_OZ026472.1, read on the forward strand.
GAGCTTGAAACCTCCTACATACTGTTGATTCTTAAGATCAAGTACTATAGTTTTATCATATTTAGCAGTGACAGGTCTCATTAGTATTGCTTTAGCATTATTACATATAACATCCTTTCCTTCGCTATCTTTTAGAGTAAAAATGACGCTGATGAAAGATGCATTCTGTTGCACATCTATATTACCCTGCCATCCTAGTAATTCTTGTTTTTTTCTTGCTGCAATCAACTTGCTGTTATACTGCATTTGTTCACGTTTTGAGCCCTCTATGACGACACCAGTGTCTGAAACTTTAGCTGTATACACAAGCAAAAATTCCATAAATGATAAAATTATAAAGAAGAAAACGAATCCAGCAAGAAGGTAGTGTTTTGCTTGCAACAAATGCGGCTTTTTGTCTAATTGCTCTATTTGTGCTGGATTTTTGATCATAACGCAATTATTGGCCTGGACATGGCGACATAAAAAATATATATATGACTATAGCATTTAATATGAAACACGCTATGAAAAACTTCACTACCGCATATCAATTTGAGAATCCTTGGGAAGGTGGTCCCAAGAAATCCAATCCACAAAAGGGCGCATCTCAAGAAGATCCTAGTAAAGAGCTAGAAGAGATGCTAAAAAAAGGCAGGACAAAAATAATGGATTTTTTGTCTTCAAAAAATGACTCTTGTGGGTTTCAATACGGCAGCAAACCTGGAGCAGCAGGCAAAAGTTGGGGCTGGTTCTTCTTCATCATCATATTGTTTGCTTTATTAGCATGGCTTTCTACAGGGTTTTATACCATAGATACCGATGAGCAAGGTGTGGTAATGAGGTTTGGTAGATATAACAGAATTTCCACTCCTGGTTTAAATTGGAAACTTCCTTCTCCTGTGGAAACTGTGGAGAAAGTGAGTGTGACCAGAATTAATAAAGAGGTAATAGGTTTTAAAGCTTCTCAAAACCAAAGAGCTCCGGCTCAAGAAGGTGCTGATGATTCAATAAGTATACCAAAAGAAAGTCAAATGTTGACTGGCGATGAAAATATAATGGATCTTCACTTTTCTGTGCAGTGGTATATAAAAGATCCAAGTCGTTACCTGTTTAATATAAGAGATGATATCGGAGAGAATACTATAAGAGTTGCGTCTGAAAGTGCTATGCGCCAGGTTGTTGGGCTTGCAAAAATATCTGAAGCTCTTTCAGAACAGAGGCAAGGGATAGAGCATAAGGCTAAGGCTGTACTGCAAGATATGTTGGATAGTTATAATTCTGGAATAGAGGTTGTGAGCTTAGGTATATTATATAGCTATGTAGCTCCAGAAGTTAGAGATGCATATAGAGATATTCAATCTGCTAAGGCTGATAAAGAGCGCGAGATAAATCAAGCGCAGGCTTATAAGAATGATATTATTCCGCGTGCTAGAGGTGGCGCTCAAGCTATAATACAGGAAGCGATGGCATATAAAGATAGTGTTGTCGCAAGAGCACAAGGAGAGGCAGAAAGATTTTCAGCCGTGGTTGCTCAATATCAGAAAGCAAAAGATGTGACGAGGAAAAACATGTATATAAATACAATGGAACAGGTTCTCAAGAACAAAGAGAAAGTAATTATAGATAAGAGAATCACAGGAAATGGTACAATCCCAGTGATTCCCATGAAGGACTTATTTGAAGTGAATAAGAACTAAAGGCTTCTCATATTAGAAGTGTGTTGTAAGAAAGAAACGATTGTATATATGTTTTTATGAAAAAACTTTATTTTGCTGGATTTATAGTTGTTGCGGTAATTATGGTTCTATCTAGTTCACTCTATGTACTGGATCAGCGTGAGTATGCATTAGTCTTACAATTTGGTGATGTAGTCAGCGAGGAGAAAGAGCCGGGACTCAAGATAAAGATACCTTTGATACAAAATGTAGTGTTCTTTGATAATAGAATTCAACATTTAACTTTTAGTCCTGGTGAGTCTAGTGAGGTTATGGCTCTTGATCAAAAAACTATGAAGCTTGACGCCTTTGCTAAGTATAGGATAGTTGACCCGCTAAAATTTTACCAATCTACTCAAAATGAGCAGAGATTCAAGATGAGGATTGGTGCAATAATGGAATCTAGCATAAGAGAAGTTATAGGTACTTTTTTGTTTATAGATGTACTTGGTACTCATAGGAATGATATTACCAAAAAAGTGACTGAGCTTGTGAATAGTCATGCTGTAAATTTCGGCGTTGAGATTATAGATGTTCGAATAGTCCGAGTGAATCTTCCGGATAAGGCTAAGAATGCTGTTTATGAGCGTATGAGAACAGAACGTCAAAAAGAAGCTGCTGAGATCAGAGCGCAAGGGGCTGAGGAAGCTCAGGTTATAAAAGCAGGAGCAGATAGAGATAGAACTGTAATTCTTGCAGAGGCTAATAAATCTGCTGAGATTTTGAAAGGTCAAGGTGAAGCAGAAGCGATTCGCATATTTTCCAATTCCTTTGGGCAGGATCCTGAATTCTTTGGTTTCTCTAGGTCACTTGAAGCTTATAAAAATGCGTTCCTAGATGCGAATACAAAGTTTATACTATCGTCAGATAGCGAGTTTGCTAAATATTTTACCCAGTGAAGTACTTACACTTCTTATTTACACTTATTTAGACAATTCTGCTGCTCCGAAAGTACAGCAGAAAAAGTGACAAAACTGCCAACAATCTTATGGATTTTGTTAAGTAGTATTTGCTAAACAGTACGCGCGCCAAAAGTCTCAGAAGCTGTATAAAATGGTGCCCCAAGTGTCAAAATAGTATTTTAAATCCGTAAGAAAATGTTATAAAAGACCCAAAAACCTTACGGATTTGTATTATATGCCAGGAGAAGAAGTGAAAATTAATGATACTCAAAGTAGCATATTTGAGGAGAGATTATCTGATAGTTTGAATCCACAACATAAGTTATATAAATTAAGATCGAAAGTTGATTGGCGTGGTCTTTTAGGAGCGAATTTTTGGTAAAGTTTCTGCGAAACGATATGGTAGAAGCCGTAAAGACCGTCGTGTTATGCTTGGGTTGTTTATGCTGCAAAGCCATTTCAAATGCTTCTGATTGTTATACCGAGGAGTGGACTTCAGGAAAATGCATATTGGCAGTATTTTTGTGGATATGACGATTTCAAAAATGACATAATTGTATCTGAAAGTTGCATAAGAAGATTTCGTCAAGATCTGTGAGAATCTGGTTGTCGTGAGATATTAAGGGAGCTGGTCAGAATAGGCTGTAGGATTGGCACACTTAAAAAAAGATTTGGCAGCCGTGATTATTGACACGACAGTTCAGCCAAAGCATATAAAACATCCACATGATTGTCATCTAATGGAAAAGGCTCGGTTTTAGATATAGTAAATTAAGTTGAAGTTTGCGTATATATAGATGTGTGTTACACTCAAAGGAAAAATGCCATCCTCATATAGCGAAGATTTTTGGAAAAAAGTAATAACATATGTATGCTTTGGTTCAATTCTTTAATACGCAAATTTCAACTTAATTTGCCATAGTTGAGCTTTGCAATGCTATGTATCGCATAAGTGATAAAGGTACTGACAAAAGTTAGGAATCAAGATATAAAAAGTGAGTATGAAATAAAAAGCATAAAAATATGGCAAGAGCATATCCAATAGAACTTATGGTAAGAGTAATAGAAGCATTAGAAAATGGTGCAAGAATACTAAAGTGAGTAAACTATTTAGAGTGAGTCGTGATACTATCTATAAGTGGAAAATTCTGCAAGATAAGCACAGTTCTTTGAAAGCAGCAAGTGGTTATCAAAAAGGTCACAGTCATAAGATCAAAAATCTAGAAGATTTTAAAGAATTTTTTGAATTGAATATTGATATGACATCAAAAGAACTAGCAAAGAAGTGGTGTAATATATCACCTACAACGATCTTACAGGCGATAAAAAAACTTGGTTAGCTATAAAAAAAACTCATCTTCATCCGAAAAGAGATATTCAGTTAAGACATGAATTTATTGAAAAGATAAAAATCACAAGAGATAAAAGAGTATATCTTGATGAATCTGGAATAGAAGATAATGCTTGTAAAGAATATGGTTGGAGTATTTTAGGAGAAAGGTGCTATTGGGAAAAGGTGTATCAACATAAAACTAGAATAAGTATGATCGCTGGTCTTTGTAATTGTAATCTTATTGCTCCTGTAATATTTGAGTGTAATTGCAATAAAGAGGTCTTTGAAGCTTATATTAGGGAGATGTTAATTAAAGAAATTAAAACCTGGACAAACTGTTGTTATGGATAACATTAACTTCCATAAGAATCCTAAAGTGAAAGAGTTAATTGAATCTGTGGGTTGTTACATATTATTTTTACCAACTTATTCTCCTGATTTAAATCCTATAGAGCATTACTGGTTTAAGATAAAAAATGAAATTAGAAAAACTATAGATTTATTTGATACTTTTTATGATGCTGTTTTTAATACAATTAAATTGTCAGCACCTTAGTAACTTATGCTATATTTCAAAAGCTACAATGTATACTTTTGGCGGATGGACTAGATAATTGGCCCTATGCTACAAATGCTACTTTCACAAAATTCGTAAGTTTTTTGTGCTTATTATAACATTTTCTTATGGATTTAAAGCGCTATTTTGACACTCGGGACTTTATTTTATGCGCTCCTGAGACTTTTGGTGCGCATACTATGAAGGCAGTCATACCTTGTGATTTTTTAATTACTTTTCTCAGTGAATGGAGAATGCGCTGGTATATTGTTATCGTTCTGCTTATTAGTATGGTCAATTTGAAAATGCTTTGCTACCGCAGATCTCAAAGAATCAATTGAAACAACGCCAGCTGCTATCTCTCTTAACGCTATAACAGCAGGTTTATCATTGTCTTTTGGCAGTAGTGCAGCACAGCCAAGAGCAATTTCCTTAGCTCTTCTTGCAGCTAAAACGACCAATTCAAATCTGTTTGGCACCTTTTTAACACAATCTTCTATAGTAACTCTTGCCATAACAAATAATATATACTTAAAGTTAGCAAAAAAGTTGATAAGCGATATACAACACTAATACATTAACCTGCTGTACTTTCGCAAAACTAAAGCTTAAACAAGTTTCAAAATCAATATATCAATAAGCTAGAGCACTAGCTCATCCGCACTTTATAGCGCTATTTCAAACACTTGTGTCAACAAGCAAAGCTTCAAAATTGGCGTTGTCATAGTGTTTCCTATGTATTTTATATACACACCATGGCGTAGAAATTAACTAGTACTCTAAGTACTATTAACAGTGCTATATAAATAGCATTCTTCCTAGCTCTTTTTACAGTATAAATTTGTTTGTACATAATAAATACAAACCACTCATTTATTAGAGTCATATATATTATGCTAAACTAAACAGGAAGCAACAAATCCTATTATGATACTATATACTAAGAACTTTTAACAAAACTCCACTATCACAGCAATACTTACAACATTAAAACAGCATAATAAACGGCTCAAAAAGCTGAGAAAAGAGAGAAATGTACTAGCGTTTAGAAAACTGGAAGCGTTTTCTTGCTTTTTTACGACCAGGTTTCTTACGTTCAACTGTCCTACTATCTCTAGTTAAAAGACCAGCAGAGCTAAGAGTTGAGTGCAAATTTGGATCTGCGACATCAAGTGCTCTTGTTATTCCATGCATGATTGCGCCAGCCTGTCCTGAAGTGCCGCCACCTTTAACTGTGCAGAACACATCATACTGTCCAGATGTATTAGTAATTGCAAAAGGCTGATTGATGATAACACGCAAAACCGGCCTCACAAAATACTCTTCCAGTGGTTTACTGTTCACAACTATGCTGCCGCTCCCACGTTTTAACCACACTCTGGCAGAGGATTCTTTCCTACGACCAGTAGCATATAGCCTCTCGCTACCTTTATTTTTTTCAAGCACCATATTAAACAAAATCTACTATTACAAACTAAATAATCAGCTAAAAAGATACATAAACATAAGAGCGTACCACAAGTAACTTATGATAGCATCTTATTTTATAATAAATTCTCTTTAAACACTAAGTAAACAACAGCACGGTTATAAAACCCACTTAGATAAGTGCTGGTGCACAAACTAAATTCTTTCTAACCATCTATAGTCGTGATACTTTTCAAAATTTGCGTCTATAGATCACGTGTTTGTATGAATTATATCATAACACTCGCGTTCTTCCTCGCTCTTTTTCAAGCCTCACTTTGTATGTGCACAAGTTAAATAACAACTCTTCATTTACAAGAGTTAACACCTGCACAAAAAAGCCTTATCGCAAACAAACTATTCAAAATTCAGCAACTCCAGCTTATAAAAATCGACAACAGTATTCAAAAGACATGCTATGAGCTCTTGCTCCGCCACTAAAGCTAGTACTGGTGACAACTCTTGTAGTTTATAGCAAACAAAACGCAGCAATAAGGGTACGTAATGTTAATTTGCACTGACTTTTACCTTATGCTCCTGTGGTTGCTGACCAGCATGCGGATGACTTACTCCAGGATACACATAAAGGTTCCCCATCTGCTTGCGTGCCAAAGGGCTATCCTTAGGAAGCATCCTCTCAACAGCCTTTTTAAATAATCTCTCAGGAAATTTGCCAGATAATATGTCGCCAAATGAACGTTCTTTGATACCACCTGGATATCCAGTATGCCAGAAAAATTTGCTTTGCTCGAGTTTTTTGCCAGTAACCTTTATTTCTTTTGCGTTGACGACTATTACGTTATCACCACAATCAATATGCGGTGTAAAAGTAGCTTTATGCTTCCCACGCAGAATCATCGCAACACGTGCTGCAACACGCCCTAAAGGCATTCCAGAAACATCAATAATAAACCAATTCTTCTTAACCTCTTTAGGCTTGATATTGAAAGTACCTGCAGTATAAGAAGGCATAAATCCTCGTAAAAATAACTAAACATACTATATTCTACAAACTGAAATACATAAGATTCACCTTCAGCATAGCAGAACACCACAATCGCTATAATTAAAACATGGCGGGGATGACGGGGCTCGAACCCGCGACCTCCGGCGTGACAGGCCAGCACTCTAACCAACTGAGCTACATCCCCCAATAATGGCCAGTACTCAAGGTACCAGATGCCAAAAAACTGGTGGGCGATGACAGGCTCGAACTGCCGACCCTCTCGGTGTAAACGAGATGCTCTACCAACTGAGCTAATCGCCCTATATGCCACCTAAGAAACTAAGCGCGCATGTAAGATATATAATAATTCCACAGATATTGCAAGCACTTAGCAAAAAGCTAGAAAATATTTCTTAGACTTTATGATAAAACTAGGTAAAGTGCTACGCAGAAGTAATACATCACACTGTTATTTCGCAAGAAAATACATAACAAATTAGACATATATACTAAAGATTTCTACCATTATGGCGTGTGTTCGCTATACTTAAAAATTGGCGTCTTAAAAATACTACTTAATTAGTCGTCTGTGTAACAACTCTAAGAAACTGAGGATTAATTTTGGTTTCAAGAAATTATGATGAACTGAAAGTCAACAAGTTTAACCGCAAGTTAACAACTGTTACATATCATTCTAATGGTTCCGTGAGTCACTTCGTATATGCAACACTGCATTATAAAGCGAATTAACGTCATAATTTCCGCTTGCGAGTAATTTCCCATTATAAGCTATCACAATGTAAGGGATCGAACCATTGTAGTTCACATCTAATTCTTTAAATGCAGTTATGATATCTCTTGATGAACTAAAATCGAGAGCAGATATATATAAATTTCTAGCATCAATACTTCCTACATATTGCTCTAACTTCTTAAGATCATGATCTATACTTAAAGCGATGATCTTAGCCTCTTTTCCTTCAGCAAATTTTTCATGAAGATTGATTAGATCTGGCATACTCCTCTTGCAAACTCCACACCATGAAGTGAATACAAAAAGGATTTTTACTTGTGCATCATCAGCATATAATTCATTCTTCAACTCTTGACTTGTTATCTTGTTGATATTCCCACTTGCTAATGCAATTTGGAATTGAGCGATAGCCGATAATAAAAGCGCAATAACGGCAATAAACAGAGTCTTTCTATTCATTCTCACAGTACTTTAATAGTTCACTTTAAAAAGTTATAACAAATCAATTTTGTAATTTATTTGAGCATATAGCAATGAAAGAATAGCTGCATAGAAAAATTTTTTTAAGCTTTTTTTAAGCGTGTATATCATAATGGGAGTATGTCCGGAACCCAGAGTTAATGTATTTTGGCTGCTTTTTTTCAAACCTGACCCGGTGAATACAAAAGACCTGCCTCCAGATCAAACTCCCAAGATGCCTTCTAACATATATAAGGCTGAGGTACAAGTAGTATATAAAGATAAAATTCTCAAAAATTTTAGATGTTTAGAGATATACTCCTCATACTGCAATAGACCTCTTGCATAACCATATAAATTGATTAAAATCCTTGATTTTATCAAGGATAACATGAAGTTTGAAAACATCAAAGATGAATACGCAGAAGAGTTTCGCAGGCTTACTGGCATTAAACGAGGAACGTTTGAAGTTATACTAAGTATATTAAAAGAAGCTGAAGCTATTTTAAAGTCTCAAGGTGGAAAACCCAATAAATTGGCTTTAGAAGATCGATTACTCATGACGCTTGAGTACTTGCGTGAATACAGGACATATTTTCATATTTCCCGCAGTTATGGAATAAGTGAAAGTGCCTGTTATCGTAATATACGTTGGATTGAAGATACTCTAATTAAAGATAAACGATTTTCACTACCTGGACGTAAAGCATTACTAAAAAGCGATTCTGAATACGAACTTGTGTTAATTGATGCTACTGAAACACCGATAGAACGACCTAAAAAAAACAGAAGCACTTTTATTCGGGAAAAAAGAGGCGACATACTCTAAAAACTCAGCTTATTGTGGATAAAAGGAAAAAAGAAATCATTTGCACTAATTTTTCTAATGGCAAGCGTCATGATTTCAGGTTATTTAAAGAATCCGGAGTTCACATCCACCCTGAGATTAAAGTTCTTACAGATACTGGTTATCAAGGCATTGATAAGTTGCATTATAATTCAGAGTTACCAAAGAAAAAGACAAAAAAGCGACCACTAAGCAGGAAAGATAAAAAGAAAAATCGTCAATTGTCTAGTGAACGTGTTTTAAATGAAAACGTCATAGGCATGATCAAACGATTTAAAATTATCGCTGATCGTTATAGGAACAGAAGAAAACGATTCGGTTTAAGGTTTAATTTACTTGCTGGTATCTATAACTTTGAGCTTTAAATAGGTTATGCAAGAGGTCTAATGAGAAGCTAGTATTCGTTTCTCTCTCCAGTGAGAAGAATTGGAAGGCGTTAAGCGATAGAATGGCGCCTCATTACGAGAAAGTCTTATCACAAAAACTTCCAACAGTTTTTGAAGATATTGCGGCAAAAGCTGCAAAGTGCCAAAATGACATAGATTTAATGAATACAGTCACATCATTGCTAAATGAAAAAGTCAAATACATGGGAGACTGGCGCTCCATATCAGGAGAAGTTTTTCCAAGAGATCTTGAGGCAATAGCTTCTTCTCGAACAGGTGATTGTAAAGATATATCATCAAGTGCTGGTGCAATATTGCGTAGCTTAGGCTTTAAGGTTAATTCTGCGCTAGTTGCCAGAGGTTTAGATATACATCCAAATTATATAGGGCTCCCTTCTCTTGATATTTTCAACCATGCATTTCTCAAAGTTACAGCAAAAGATGGAAGTGTGTATTGGATAGACCCAACTAACGATATCAGCATGGCACAAGACACATTTCGAGACATAGCTGGAAAGGTGGCGCTTGTGCTTGATATACAAAGCCCATCTTATGAACGCGTCTCTTATGGAGACTATAATCGTGCTGTAATTTTGATGCAAAAAGATATAAAACCGCTCAGCATATCAAAAGTGCTTTGTGATATAGAGCTGTCGTTGCAAGGAGAATCTGCATCAACATACACAGCCGCTGCTCTATATTTCTCTAACAACGCAATAAAAGATCAAGTGATCACGCAATTAAGCGGAAAAAGTCCAAATAAAAAGGATATTAATTACGTAGTGCTTCCAGATCTTAAATCTAGGATAGTAAAAGACTTATCATTTAAAATGTCTTTCTATGACACTAATTTTTTCTCTAAAAGCAATTTGGGTTTTGAAGTGCCGCTTGGAGGTTTTGATGAACTTGACACGTTATTTCAGAATTCAGAAGAAAGAGTCACAGATATTTTAATGGCTCCGAAGAAAATAACGCACAAAATGTTATTAAAAGGAATTGTTGTACATGATCTTAATACCTTGAACTTCAGTGCTAGTAATGATTGGTTTGATTTGAGTAGGAAAATAAGTCACAATAGCCAAGGCATAGAAGTCCTTACTGAGCTAGCTATAAAGCATGCAATAATACCAAGTGAATTTACAGAAACAGAAGAATTTCAATCATTACGAGATTATTATCTGAACAATTTTGCGGACGCTTTACTGTTCGTTGAACAGTAAAGCAGTATAGCGCAGAAGTTCAGTGTGCTTGTATATTTTAGTCTATCTGTCAAAAATTTATTTAGGCGCAAGAAGGCGCCTCCTACGCAATTTTTGGTGGATAGACTGCTTATATTGCAAGATACACTTGATATAGAATTGACAAATATATAGAATCCGTATTTTAGAAATGCAAGTAGTAGCAGTGACTATAGTCTATAATTTGCAACTGCCGGCATCGCAAAATCATAAAATTGTATTTCAAAAATTAGCAAAAGGCCGCAATTTTAAGCTAACTTTTGTACATTTAGCCTTACGCAAAATTTATGTAGTAGGCAATGCCTTCTTGCGCATAAATAAATTTTTGGCGGAAGGACTAAATACAGTTCTTAAAAGAACCTGCACAAAGAAGATAAACAATTAACGAATAATATGTCACAAACAACTTATAAACAAGTAGACCCAAATCCAAATTTTTCAGATATAGAAAAGAAAATTTTAGACAAATGGCGAAAGGAAAAATCTTTTGAAAGATCTGTTGTGGGAGACAAAGAATATATTTTTTATGACGGTCCACCTTTTGCAAACGGCCTACCTCACTATGGACATCTTCTGACAGGCTTTATCAAAGATATATTCGCAAGATATCATACTATGCTTGGAGAGCGTGTAGAACGTAGGTTCGGATGGGATTGTCATGGCCTTCCAGCTGAAATGGCCTCAGAAAAAGAGCTTGGAATATCTGGTAAGCTTGCCATAGAGGAATACGGGATAGATCAGTTCAACGCTCACTGTAGAACTTCTGTCATGAGATATACGAAAGAGTGGGAAGCATATGTGGAGCGGCAGGCGCGTTGGGTGGATTTCGCAAATGACTACAAGACTATGGAAATGCCCTATATGGAAAGTGTCATTTGGGCTTTTAAAACTCTATATGAAAAAGGCTTGATATACCAGGCAATGCGAGTAATGCCTTATTCTTGGGCATGCCAAACGCCAGTCTCTGATTTTGAGACAAGAATGGATAATTCTTATAGAAGAAAAGAAAGTAAAGCAGTTACTGTTTTATTTAAGATAAAAGATGCCATTAAGGCAATTTGTAAAAATGACCAGAATTGTTACTTCGTTGTTTGGACGACCACACCCTGGACTCTTCCATCAAATTTAGCAATCGCGCTTGGAGCGGATATAGATTATGTAATTCTAGAAAAAGAAGGCGAGCTCTATATTATAGCAGAAGCATTGATGTCTAAGTATGCCAATGAACTAGGTGATAATATAGTAAAAAAGTGCAAAGGCAGTGACTTAATTGGAATGCATTATGAACCGCTTTTTGACTATTTTAAAGATCGCACAAATGCGTTTGTATCGCTTGCAGCTGACTTTGTCACAACAGAAGATGGAACTGGAATAGTACATGTTGCACCAGGGTTTGGAGAAGATGATCAAGCGCTTTGCAAAGAAAACCATATAGAGATAGTATGCACTGTGGACAGCGCTGGGAAATTTATATTTCCAGTAATAGATTATTTGGGCATGCAAGTATTTGAAGCAAACGATCCTATAATCATTGCACTAAAGAAGAAAAATTTATGGATAAAAACAGAGCAATATCTTCACAATTATCCGCATTGCTGGAGAACAGATACTCCATTGATTTATAAAGCTGTTCCTTCTTGGTATATAAAAGTCACAGCACTTAAAGAACAGATGATTGAAAATAATCAGAAGATTAACTGGATTCCAGAGCATATTAAAGATGGACTTTTTGGGAAGTGGCTTGAAAATGCCAGAGATTGGTCCATTTCACGAAACAGATATTTTGGCTGTCCTATTCCAATTTGGCAGAGTGATGACCCGAAATATCCTCATATTGAGGTATATGGCTCAATAGCACAGCTTGAGGAAGCTTTTGGTGTAAAAATAGAAGATCTGCATAGGCCGTTTATTGACTCCTTGGTTAAAGCAAACCCAAGTGACCCAACAGGAAAATCGAAGCTAAGAAGAGTGCCAGAAGTCTTAGATTGTTGGTTCGAAAGCGGCTCAATGCCATTTGCACAAGTGCATTACCCGTTTGAAAATCAGGAATGGTTTAATACACACGCACCAGCTGATTTTATAGTTGAATATGTTGCGCAGACTAGGGGCTGGTTCTATACGCTGATGGTTCTTTCAACAGCACTTTTTGATAGACCGCCGTTTTTACACTGTATTTGCCACGGTGTAATATTAGGTGGAGACGGACAAAAACTCTCTAAAAGACTCAAGAACTATGCAGATCCAATAGATGTATTTGAAACTCTCGGTGCTGACGCAATGCGCTGGTTTATGGCATCTTCCTCTGTAATGAGGGGACATGAACTTTTAATAGATCAGGAAGCCGCAAGCATAAAAGAGGTTATTAGGTTGGTAATAAAGCCACTTTGGAATGCATACAATTTCTTTGTTCTATACGCAAACATAGATAAAATTATAGCTTCCACAAGCATTGCTAGTGAAAATTTATTGGATAGATATATCATTGCAAAATGTCAGCAAACGCTCTCTACAATAAAATCTTCCATGGATAAATATGACACAGTTTCCGCATGCGCTGCTGCTGAGAGATTTTTAGAAGCTCTAAATAATTGGTATATAAGACGTTCAAGATCCAGGTTCTGGAGATTTGAGAAGGATGATGACAAGATATCTGCTTATAACACTTTATACACCATTTTGACGCATTTTTGTCTTGCGATAGCGCCACTTTTACCGATGGTGACAGAAGAGATTTACTGCAATTTAAATGCGGAAGATAAAATTAGCCTGCACTTACAAAAATTTCCAATGATTGATGAATCAAAAATAGACTATCAGCTGATTAATGATATGGAAAAAGTGAGGGATGCATGTAACGCGGCCCTACATATCAGGAATGATCTTGGAATTAGAATAAGGCAGCCTCTAGCAAAAGTGACATTTATAGGAGTTTCCAGTACGCTATTTGGTGAAGAACTAAAGCAACTAATTCTAGATGAAATAAACGTGAAAAGTTGGGAAAATCTAGCAGAAGATGAAATATCTAAATACGCAGATTTTAAATTGAAGCTGAATCTTGCAAGCATTGGGAAAAGGCTGCCAGGGAAGGTTCAGTCTATAATTAAAGCAAGTAAAAATTCAGAATGGAGAATAAAAGATAATTTTGTCGAAATCAGTGGTGAAATTCTAAAACAAGAAGAGTTTGAGCTTAAACTTGAGCCAAAACCAGAGTGGACAAAAAATGTTGTTGCCCTTTCAAACAGTAATGCTTTGGTATTGTTAGATACCAATATAACAAAAGAGTTGGAGCAAGAGGGAATTGCTAGAGATTTTATAAGAGTTGTGCAGCAGGCAAGAAAAGACAGAAATTTAAAAGTTACTGATCGTATTACTGTACAATTTTTTACTAGCTCTCAAAATATAATCGATTCAATTGAGGCTTGGTCTAAATACATAAAAGAGCAAACTTTAAGTGATAGTATGCTATTTGTTAAATCTCTGGAGGAAAATGGTAGTATTATTATAGAAATAAATGACAAACCAATAGTGTTAAATCTGCTTTAGATACTTATTTGATAGCACTTTAGCTATACATAATTAAATACCAGCTCTTCATTTACCTGCGGTATATAATATAGCTATGTGCTTTTCTCTTAAAAGTCCATCCGCCAAAAATTTATTTGCATAGCAAATCAATTTTTGTGGAGAAGTGAAATGTGCAAAAATTAGCTCAGGAAGCAGCCATGCAATAATTTTTGGATATATTAATTGGTCCAGTGCCTAAGCAAACACTACTTGCACAAAATCCGTAAGGTTTTTGGGTCTTTTATAACATTTCCTTACGGATTTAAAGCGCTATTTTGACACTCAGAGCACCATTTCATGCTTGTTTCGAGACTTTTGGCGCGTATTAAAAATTTTTCTCAAATCAAAATAGCGATCTATAGGGAAGATATAATAATGGATATAAAAAAGAAGAGTAAAAAAAGAATTATAGCAGTGCAGGCAGATCCGCTGTCTACTTTCGTCTTGGAGACAGATAGCACAACCTTAATAGCGAAAGCTTTTGAATCTAGAGGATATAGCATATTTTTCTATGAACCCAAAAATCTTTCACTTTGGGGAACTGAAGTTATAGCGTATGGAACATTCGTTAGATCTTCCACTCATGATAGCAAGAAGTTCGACTTGGTTTCAGAGGAAACTTTGAATTTGGAAGATGTTGTTGCGGTTTTGATTAGGCAGAATCCGCCTTTTGATATAAATTATATAAACAATACGTATATATTGGATCTACTAAAAGGACGTACGATTGTCTCCAATGATCCGAGCGCAATTCGTAACTATCCTGAAAAGTTTTTTCCGTTTTTATTCCATGATTTCCTGCCACCCTCATTAATGACGCAGAATAAAGATGATGCTGCGCTATTCTTAAGTGAACATAAGCAAATAATCTTAAAGCCTTTTGGCTATTATGGTGGACGTGATGTAATAAAATTAACTATTGACGACAGCAATTTAGAATTTATATTAGACTCTTATTTTAACAAACATAATTGGGTGGTAGCGCAGCGCTTTTTGCAAGAAGTATATAGCAAAGATAAAAGACTCATTTTTGTGGATGGAAAGCTTGTTGGGGCTTTGGGAAGAATCCCTGCGATCGGAGATTTTAGAACAAATATATCTCATGGCGCAAAGAATGTTGTAACACACATTAGTGCGCGTGAACAAGTGTTGGCGGATCTGCTATCTGAGACCTTTACCCGGCACAATATATTATTAGCGTGTGTTGATATGATTGATGAGTATTTGATAGAGGTTAACATCACATCCCCTTCCACACTGACTGTGTTTAATGAAATATATGGGGCTAGAGTTCAGGATTTGCTGGTGGATGCTATAGAGAAACGTTTGCAGAATGATTACGTTATAGGCAGTGCCCAGCTAGAGCGTGTATAAATTAGCATACTAAGCTTCGTCTTTTAGACAAATTTTATTAGCTTTTCGCCTGAAATATAGTGATATTTCATGTCCTAAACGAATAAAAATTTATTCTAAAATACTCATTTGTCGCACCCATTTACACAGGTTTTAGCTATAGTTGAATCTAGAAATGTTATTTAAACCACAAATATAGTTGTAAATATTATGCCAAGAATTAAGCGCAGAGGCTTGATTTTTTTGTTATCTGCTCCATCTGGTGCTGGAAAAACTACTCTCGCTAAGAAGCTACTTGAATGTGATAAACATTTGCATCTTTCTATCTCTATTACTACCAGGAAGATGCGTGCTGGTGAGCAGCATGGTGTGGATTACTACTTCACTGATATAGATAATTTTCGTAAGATGATTGAAGCTGGTGAATTCTTAGAGTATGCAGAAGTTTTTGGAGAACTTTATGGAACTCCGCGTAGTGCTGTGGAGGATTATTTGAGTCGAGGAGAGGACGTGTTATTTGAGGTAGACTGGCAGGGGCATCGTTCTTTAATTGCAACCGCCAGAAATGATGTTAGTAGTGTATTTATTTTACCGCCATCTAGAGAAGAATTACTATCAAGACTAAATAAGAGGAATGATGGTGAAGAGATGGTAAAATATAGGATGGCAATGGCTGATACCGAAATGAGTCATTGGAACGAGTATGATTATACAATCATCAACAGAAATATAGAGTATAGTGTTGATAAGTTATATGCTATACTTAGAGCTGAGAGGCTAAAAAAAGAAAGGCGTCTTGGTCTTGCTAAATTTGTTGGAGGGCTTCTAAGTAAGCCTGAAGTTTGATAATAATAGATATTTCATATATGAATATGATGAAGAAAAGAATATTGTGTGTATTTGCATATATAACTTGTGTACTGTTTGTTGCTGCTTGTGGTCATAATGAATTTACTGCTTCTGAACAGAGCCGCTCACTGAACAGTGTGCCATTATCTGCACTTCCAGCTAGTCAATATAACCCAATCACAGGCAAATTTGTCGATGAAATAAATGGCCCAAGGAATATGGAATTTGGTGGTTACCCAAATCATATGGAATACCATCAAAAGGTTGCTATTGATGAGTATAATAATGCGAGACGTGCTGAGTAACTTTCTGCTGGTTCTAAAAGGTAGCAAGTTCAAAAGAGAAGGCTCTAAGAGCAGAATGCGTTTTGAGCTTTGCATCACAACCCTTGAAATGTAGGATTTATCTTGGCCTGCAAGTCGTTATGGCGTGCTGAAAGTCCTACGGAAAAAGTGGCAAAATTGCCAAAAACCTTATGGATTTTGTTAAATAGTATTTGTTGAGTACAGGACAAATTATAGCAACTCTCCTAAATAACAGCATATATTTGCTGCTTATTTTTTAGAAAATTTAAGATGAGATTTGAGTTTAGTTGTCCTAGAAGTATAGCGGCCATGCGCGCTGAAATTTAAAAAAGACGAAGCTAAATTGTGGGAGTTGCTATTATATTCGAAAATTAACTCAGGGCTGCGTCTTTAAGCTAATGTTTGTACATTTAACTTTCCTGCAAAAATTTATTTGCGCAGCAACTTAATTTTTTATGGATAGACTTATTAGTGTTGTTTACTTATGAAAAAAAGAAAAATATCTAGCGTGTTATTTGCTGTTTCCTTAACGGCTCTGCTACTATCTATCTCTGCTTGCAAAGGACGAGGAATCGTAGAAGAGAGCCCTCTAGAAATACCGCCTATTCTTCAAGATCAATAGTTTTTATTTCGGACCTCTCTTATGAAAAGGAGTCTTGATAGCATCATAAGAGATGAGATACTGTATAATGGCTATGTCACTCTTGATTACTTTCTGTATTTAGCATCAGAGCACTACTACCAATTTTGTAATTCAATTGGAGAGCATGGTGATTTTATCACTGCCCCTTCCAGTACTCAGCTTTTTGGGGAGACTATCGCGATTTGGTGTGTAAAGAAGTGGTTGGATTCTGGAAGTAGAACGCTGAATCTAATAGAGCTTGGGCCTGGTGATGGTTATCTTATGCAGGATTTGCTTCGCTCTACCTCTCATGTGCCAGGATTTCATGAATCAATAAGGCAAGTGCTACTAGTAGAAAATAGTGAATTGCTAGCAGATAAGCAAAGCATGAGGCTAAAAGGTTATCAAAACTTAAGCATCAAATGGATGAAGGAGTTAAGATTAGCAGATTTAAACTCGACTCAAGGTAACTTTACAATTCTCATTGCGAATGAATTTTTTGATGCATTGCCCATAAAACAATTTGTGTATGATGGGCAATCTAGATTCAGTGAAGTCGTTGTTACACTTAAAGATGATAAGTTATCTCTTGCGCGCCTTGCACCGACTGTACTTGAAAATTTTGATAGAATTAACAAGTTCAAAGAAGGGGCTGTATTTGAATATTCGCCTACAGCTTTGCTATACGCCGGGGAGATATCAGCTGTCTTAAAAAGTGCCGGAGGCTCAGGTTTAATAATAGATTATGGATACACCAACTCGCCTGGGCTCAGTACAATACAATCACTAAAAGGACATTCTAAGAATGATTTTCTCTGTAATGTTGGGGAGGCTGACATTACAAGCCTTGTAAATTTTCAAGCGTTGCAGAGTGTGTTTTGCAAAAGTTCTTTTATTTGTAATTTGGATACGCAGCGTAATTTTCTAATTCAACATGGAATATTAGAGCGCCTTGAATATTTTCTAAAAAATCCTAAATTTTCTTTGGAACAAAAAAAGCAATTCAAAAAACATGCAGAATTTCTGATAGCAAGAGATAAAATGGGCGATCATTTCAAAGTTCTAGAGGTGAATATTGCGAATAATTAGAAAGTATTTGCTTATTTGTTGCAAAAGTGTAAAGTGCTGCGCATAAATATAACATTTTGCGCAGCTTAGGTAAGCCCATGCTTAAATTTATTCATAATGCAGCTCTTTTTTATCACTAATATTTCTAAATGCGTGTGCCTATCAATATAGCTCACAGCTAACTAGCGCGAGTTGCCAATTAACTGATTGGTTGCATGATAGATTTTTAGGGGGATTATAGGTTATTTTAAATTTTTTTAACACATAAAAATAACCTATGAAAAAGGATTTTACTGAAATGTACTGTTTTGTCGATGATGTTATGCAAGATCTATATTGCAAATTGCCCGCAATTAATAATTGCAAATCTAAACCTGGAATGAAGAATTATTTAATCAATTATCAGTTGCAAGACAATAAACCGTTTAGTGCTATATCATACCTCAAGGCATGATAAATGCTCAATTTTAATTGGCAACTTGCGTTAAATAGATCGGCTAAGGAACTAACAAAGCTGGTATTTCAATGGCAGATAAACTCAAGATATGCACTATGCAACAATGCTGCCAAGTCCTGGGCTAATTTTTGCACATTTGACTTCTCCACAAAAATTTATTTGCATAGCAAGTCAATTTTTGGCGGACGGACTAATTAAGATGTTATATACTGCAAGGTAAATGAATAAAAGAAAAATATTTATTTTACTATAAACAAGAGTGTTATAATGTCACATTTTTTTAAAGATAAAAAATTGCAAGAAATGCTGGCAATTGCTATAGCATATCAAACTGGTACAAAAGATGCTCCAGAGGTAATAGCAAGTGGAAAAGGAGAAATAGCACGTAAGATCGTTGAGGTAGCACAATCGCATGGAATCCCTATAGAGGAAAACTCTAGCCTCGCAGCAGTAATATCAATGGTGGAAATAGGAGATGCAATCCCTGCTGATGTGTTTGTTGTTATGGCGGAAATTATCAGTAGAATATATCGCATTGATAATACACATCAAAAAATATAATTTCAGAAAGCATAGAGAAGATATTCTCCAGGCTGTACGATAGATTGTCGCACTTCAAACTAGAATGCACCGCGCCAAAAGTCTTAGAAGCTGTATAAAATAGCGCACCGAGTGTCAAAATAGCATTTTAAATCCGTAAGAAAATATTATAATAAACACAAAAACCTTACAGATTTTGTGAATGTAGATTTGCAGCATAGGGCCATTAACATATCTGAAAATTAGCGCATGGCCCAGTTCTGGGCTAATTTTTGCACATTTTTATTTGCGCAGCAAATCAATTTTTGGCGGATAGATAATTTTACTTTCTGTTTTTTTCTAATCTATAACCATTACTGGTATCTATCACACTATATCCTAATCTTTCTATTTTAGCTCTCAGCAGATCAGCTTCTACCCAATTTTTTTCCAATTTTGCTTTTACTCGTTCTTCTGCTATTAAATGAATATCATCTTCGATCTTATATTCTTTTGCTAGTAATTTTGCGGAAAAATCTAACCCGATTATGTCGCAAATCTTTTTCAACTCTATTTTGTGCTGTTCATTACCTTTAAGAGCGCTGGCTGCTATCTTATGCATATAAGACAACAAAGCTGGGGTATTTAAGTCGTCACATAGAAATCTCATCGCATTTGATATAGATAAATCAGTGTTTTCCTCTATCACTTCACTTGTTATATCTCTTACGGCAGAAAAAAATTTTTCTAAAGCTTTTTTAGAATCATAAAGAGCTTTTTCATTAAAATCTTGAGGTTTTCTATATTGTGTCGTGAGATAGAAATATCTAAGCGTTGTACCATCTATTCCATCATCTAAAACATCTCGTACAGTTTTAAAATTCTCAAGGCTTTTGCTCATTTTTTCACCATTTATAGTCAAAAAGCCATTATGTATCCAGTATTTTGCAAATGATACATCATTTGAATAACATCTGCTTTGTGCAACTTCGTTTTCATGATGTGGGAATATTAAATCTACACCGCCGCCATGAATATCAAAGCTTTGACCAAGATACTTCATACTCATTGCAGAACATTCTATATGCCACCCAGGCCTTCCAAGCCCCCAAGGACTATCAAAACTGCACCAGGCCTCTTCTATAGCCGCAGGCTTCCAAAGAATAAAATCAGTAGGATTTTTCTTATAAGAAGCAACCTCTATTCTTGCTCCTTCTATCATTTCCGACAAATTTCTCTTAGACAATGCTCCATAATCTGGAAATTTCGCCACATTAAACAAAACGTGATTATCCGATGTATATGCAAAACCTAAACTCAAGAGACGCTCAATGATCTCTATCATAGCATCTATATTTTCTGTAGCTCTTGGCTCAACGCTTGGAAGCATGCAGTTCAGAGCTAACATATCTTCATGAAAAAACTTTGTGACACGACTTGTGATAGAGTGAATACTCTCGTTATTTTCTTTTGCGATGTTGATTATTTTGTCATCAACATCAGTAATATTTCTAACGTACAAGACTTTTGGATATATCTGAAGTAAAGTTCTATATAGTACATCATATACTACACATGATCTAGCATTGCCAAGATGTGGTCTATCATAAACTGTAGGACCACACACATACATCTTGATACAATTTGGATCTATTGGAATAAATCTTTCTTTCACACCATTAGTTGACGTTGTGAAAGCAATGTTTTTTTCATATTTTAACTTAGGCATAAAACTATGGATGAAGACCTACCACATAACTTTGGTAACAGATACTAAATATCTTTGTAATAAAATCAACTAAATAAATATATAAATAGTGCTATTAACAATTACTGCAGCAGAATTTACCTCTGAGAAGTAATTAGTTTTTGTGTATAATATGCATTCATAATACTTTATGAGTATATGAATATACGTGTATGATAACAATTAGTTAATACAGTAGTCCACATAACATTGCTTGAAGTTGTTCGGAAGAGAATTATGTTACTACTCAAAGAATATTGGTATATTCAAAAATGTTATGAAGATCGTGATTTTCTTGCGTTTCAATAAGAAATTCTCGAGTTCATGATCTAAATATATCAATTCAAGTTTGTTCAGATGAGCTGTGCTGAGCGTTATATCTTTTGAACTGCTTTTGTCAATTTTTCTAAATTCTTTTTTCTCTTTATGATTATAGGCTAAAATGCAAAGAGGATACGAAAATAAAAAAACAATTAGAGCAAATTTACAACTATTACGCAACGGCACTGATCTGCGGTACAGACAGGATGCCTGCATGAAATTTGTTAATAAATTTATTCGATTTCTTGAGTGGTATGTTTATGACGATAGGAAAATAATTTCTGGATTCTATCCTATCAAAAGCGAAATAAATGTATTACCGGCTCTATCCTACGCTGAATCTCAAGGCTATCAAATCGCTTTACCATATATAGATACTAGTGATGTGATGCAGTTTGCAAGATGGTCGTTTGGTGAGTCTACAAGATTGCATCCTAAATTTGGATTCCCAGAACCAGTAGATACTTCAAATCCAATTAGACCAGGAATAATATTGATTCCACTTCTTGGATTCGACCGACGAGGCAACAGAATTGGATATGGAATGGGTTATTACGATAGAACATTGAAAACAGCAGAAAATGTTTTAGCAATACGCATTGGCTGCGCTTTTTCTATGCAAGAGTTAGGTTTGATTGACGCATCAGAAGATGATGCGAAGTTACACTTTGTGATTACAGAAAAAGAAATAATCAAAATGCTTTAAAAATTGTGAGTTGCCAACTATAAAATAATTAGTCTATCCGCCAAAAATTGATTTGCGATGCAAATAAATTTTTGTGGAGAAGTCAAATGTGCAAAAATTAGTGCAGCGCGGAATGGCATTATGCAACAATGCCGACCTGGCCCCGTGCTAATTTTTGGATATATATATTTACCATACACTTGCAGGCCAATATAAATCCTCAGCTTCCTAGAGTTATGACCAAGGTGACTACGAAGTTAGACATCAAAAAGAGCTAAGAAAAATTTGGGGAACAGTGTATAATCAATACATAATGAACGGCCTTTAAGAAGCACCAATTTTGAAAAGTATGACAAGTATACAAAGCTTATCAAAAGACTATATGTAACCTAAAAACAACAGTATTTTGCAAACTTAATCTGTGCATTTTATTCTTTATAAATATATTGCGAGGCAATATTTTCTTTCTGTTCTGTTTATAGCATTTGCCTTCGCTGGGCTAGTGCTTTTTTTTGATATACTAGAGCTTGCGAGAATTACATATAATACAGCCATAACAATTTATGATGTGCTCGGTATGTGTTTAATGAAGAATTACAGTCGCGTACAGAAAGTGTTACCATTTGTTATTTTAGTAGGGACAATTTTACTATACAGAAAACTAGGAGTGCGCGGTGAAATGGCCGCAATGAGAGCATCTGGACTCACAAGCATTCAAATCACTCTTCCTGCTATGTTCATTGTGATTTTATTTAGCATATTACATATTGTATTTTTGCATCAACTTAGCGCTTCTCTACTCGAAAGATATCAGTACTATGAAGCAAAATTTATGAAAAATAATGACAGCTTAGTTTCAGTTTCACAGTCTGGACTTTGGTTTAAATATCAAATGACAAATGAATATGTTATGGTACATAGTCAAAAGGTATCTGTCCCTACAAATGAAATGTATGATGTCGAAATATATTACTTTGATGAAAATGGAAAATTCTTGAAGCGTCTAGACGCTAGCAACGTTGAAGTGTTAGATAGCAGCGTGCTTGCTTATAATGCAGTGATTACAGATGCGAGTTACAGCACACATTATCACGACACTTTTGCTGTACCAATACGAGTAAGACTTGAACAAATAACCGATAACCTGATGCTTCCAGAGACGATGACTATCCTTAGGTTATACGATTTTATAACATTTGCGAATGAATCTGGTTTTTCTAGTGTAAAATATCGGCTATATCTTGCACATCTTTTATTTTCGCCACTTATGTGTATTGCGATGATGTTTCTTGGCTATGGCTTCTGCTCAGTGTTACCAAGATTCAGGAGATCTTCTTTGCTGACTCTATCTATAGTCTTTATATGTTTTGTCATATATTTCATGGTCGATTTTTTTTCTGCTATTGCAATGACTAATTCTATTCCAGTAATAGCTGCTGTTATCGCCCCTATAATAATTGCGGCAATGTTTAGTTATTATTGTATTTTGCACTATGAATTTACATGAAATAGACAAAAAGCTGCTAAATACTACTTTAGACAATCAGCGTATAGTAGCAATTGGAAACTTTGATGGTGTGCATCTTGCTCACCAAGAAATTCTTAAAAATTGCATTAGCATCTCAAGAGATTTAGGTAGAGAGATCTTAGTTGTAACCTTTAAACCACATCCATCTTGTATATTACGCCCAGATTTAGGGTTAAAGTTAATTACTGAATATTCATATAAAAAGAAGTTACTTGAAAGTATAGGGAATGTCAGTGTACTCACTATTCCATTTACTACAGAATTTTCTTTAATGAGTGCAAAAGATTTTATTAGTGAGATCTTGGTAAAAACTTTGAATGCATCACACATAGTTTCAGGGTATAATTTTCACTTTGGACATAACAAGCAAGGTAACTCTAGGATGCTACATAACATCTCATACGATATGAGATTCAAATATTTGTGTATTAACAAAATATATAGACAGTATCATGAAGTTTCATCATCTAATATACGCAAATTCTTGCAGTGTGGAGCAGTTAATATAGTCTCTGATCTATTAGGACGCAGGTATTCTGTAAAAGGAAAAGTGGTGAAAGGAAGAGGAACTGGTACTAAGCTAAGTTTTAGAACTGCAAATATAAATCTAGATGAAGGGATAATATATCCTAGGTATGGAGTATATCAGGTGAATATTAATGTAGAAGGAATCTTGTATAATGGAGTTGCAAATATAGGACTTAGACCTTCTTTTAATCTTGATCAATCGCCAATACTAGAGGTACATATATTTGATTTTGATCGCAGCATATATGGCGCAGATGTTGTTGTTGAATTTTTAGATTTTATGCGACCTGAAAGAAAGTTTAGTAGCTTATCTCTCTTAAAAGATCAGATATTATTCGATATTCGTACAGCAAAGGGACTGTTCCGATTATAACAAATTCAAAGTGACTCTGACGCACTTCTCGTAAAGAGTTTGTCCGTTAAAAATCGATTTGCTTGCGCAAATAAATTTTTGCGGAAAGTTAGATGTACAAAAAGTAGCTTGGAAGCGGCCCTACGCTTCAAAAATTATGACGCAAGCGACTAAATAATATAGAGGAAAATATGCATAATACACAATTACAACTTCATGCTACAACAATTGTTTGTGTCAGGTCTGAGCGGTCTTTAGCAATCGCAGGAGATGGACAAGTGACACTTGGCAATACAGTTTTTAAATCTACGGCAAATAAATTACGCAAACTAGATAAAAATAGAGTATTAGCTGGTTTTGCTGGAGCAACATCGGATGCCTTCACACTTTTTGATAGATTAGAAAAGAAGTTACTTGGACATCCATCACAATTAAAAAAAGCCGCTGTTGAATTAGCAAAGGATTGGCGACTTGATAAATATCTAAGAAGACTGGAAGCAATGATGATAGTTGCCGATTCAGAATATACTTTTATTATATCTGGTCAGGGAGATATTATAGAGCCTGAAAGTAGGATCGCAGCTATAGGATCAGGTGGAAATTATGCTTTGGCTGCTGCTAAAGCATTATCAGAAAATACAGACTTAGATGCAGAGCAGATAGCAAAAAAAGCGATCAGTATAGCAGCCTCCATGTGTATATATACGAACAATAATATCAGCTTAGAGAAAATAGAATGGTGATAAATAAAGATGACAAACCTTAAGTAGAAAGAGATAGAGTTTCAATTTTATAGTTATTGGTTGCTACCTTACATATGACACTGCTAGCAAAGTGCATAGGAAGGCGGCTACTAATACCAAATCCCATAAATAACAACATATCTTTAGACAAGTTGCCAATTATAAAATAATTTGCAACTCGCATGAAAATAAGGAGTATTTTAACTACGCCAATTATTAGACCTCTTGCATAACCTATTTAAAGCTCAAAGTTATAGATACCAGCAAGTAAATTAAACCTTAAACCGAATCGTTTTCTTCTGTTCCTATAACGATCAGCGATAATTTTAAATCGTTTGATCATGCCTATGACGTTTTCATTTAAAACACGTTCACTAGACAATTGACGATTTTTCTTTTTATCTTTCCTGCTTAGTGGTCGCTTTTTTGTCTTTTTCTTTGGTAACTCTGAATTATAATGCAACTTATCAATGCCTTGATAACCAGTATCTGTAAGAACTTTAATCTCAGGGTGGATGTGAACTCCGGATTCTTTAAATAACCTGAAATCATGACGCTTGCCATTAGAAAAATTAGTGCAAATGATTTCTTTTTTCCTTTTATCCACAATAAGCTGAGTTTTTAGAGTATGTCGCCTCTTTTTTCCCGAATAAAAGTGCTTCTGTTTTTTTTAGGTCGTTCTATCGGTGTTTCAGTAGCATCAATTAACACAAGTTCGTATTCAGAATCGCTTTTTAGTAATGCTTTACGTCCAGGTAGTGAAAATCGTTTATCTTTAATTAGAGTATCTTCAATCCAACGTATATTACGATAACAGGCACTTTCACTTATTCCATAACTGCGGGAAATATGAAAATATGTCCTGTATTCACGCAAGTACTCAAGCGTCATGAGTAATCGATCTTCTAAAGCCAATTTATTGGGTTTTCCACCTTGAGACTTTAAAATAGCTTCAGCTTCTTTTAATATACTTAGTATAACTTCAAACGTTCCTCGTTTAATGCCAGTAAGCCTGCGAAACTCTTCTGCGTATTCATCTTTGATGTTTTCAAACTTCATGTTATCCTTGATAAAATCAAGGATTTTAATCAATTTATATGGTTATGCAAGAGGTCTAATATATTAGCATTAAAGTAGCCATCAAATATTGATTTTAATTTTTCAACTTTTTTTATGTATATCTCGGCACCAATTTCAACATTTGGGAACCCTATTAGTGCTTGCATTTTTTGATCAAACCCCTGCGGAGCGCTAGCAAGTGGCTTAAATTCTATATTCTCTTTAGGCACATGATATTCATTCCCATTTAGTATAGTTTTTGCCTCTGTTATTTCGACTTCGCTATCCTCAGAATTATAAATCAAATGAAAATTTGTACACGATTCTCTTCCTTGTTCTTTCAGGACTTTATATTTTTGCTCTGATACTATTACAGCACTTCCATCTTTTTCAATTGTGGTAATTTCTGATACAGAGTTCAGAGTTTCTGCATCATCTAATGAAGTGAATCTAGCATAATAAGCGCCATTTAAAGCGGCAAAAAGTAAAATTGGAGCGAGCATATTTATAATCCTCATATTATTTATGCGTTAATATTAGACTCTATGCGAAACACCATATATGCAAGTTTTCTATTGCCAATTAAAAGATTATTAAGCAAAATATACCAAAGCTACATTTTAAATTAATAATTTTGGCGACAATATTAGATCTATATTAAATTTTCTTCATATGGCCTGGGTAGATTGCGGCAATAATCTTAAAGTATTTTTATTTCTTTAATTTTATACTCTGCTTTTGCTCTAGAGAAAGCTCAATTCTTATTATTATTTCTTTATTTTTCGGTTAAAAGCAATGGCAAAATTGCTACAAACCTTATTGCTTTTGTTAAGTAATATTTGTTAAGTATAGGACAAATTAATATATCAGAAAATTAGCACATGGCCCCGTCTTTAGGCCAATTTTTGTACATTTAACATTACGCAAAATTTGCGTAGTTCAGAACTGCCTTTAGTGCTTAAATAGATTTTTGACAGAAAGACTATAAATAAACATACAAGCACACTTAACTTATGCGCTGTACTGCTTTACTGTTCAACGAACAGTAAAGCATCAGCAAAATTGTTCAGATAATAATCTCGTAATGATTGAAATTCTTCCGTTTCTGTAAGTTCACCTGGTATTATTGCATGCTTTATAGCTAGCTCAGTAAGGATTTCTATGCCTTGGCTATTGTGACTTATTTTTCTACTCAAATCAAACCAATCATTACTAGCACTGAAGTTCAAGGTATTAATATTATGCGCAACAATTCCTTTTAATAATATCTTGTGTGTTATTTTCTCTGGAGTCATTAAAATATCTGTGACTCTTTCTTCCGAGCTCTGAAATAACGTATCGAGCTCATCAAAACTCTCAAGCCGCACTCCCAAACCAAAATTGGTTTTGGTAAAAAAGTTATTGTCATAGAAAGATAATTTTAATGATAAGTCCTTTACTATCCTTGACTGAAGATCTGGAAGTTCTACATAATTCACATCTTCTTTATTCAAACTTTCTCTACTTAATCGTGCGGCAACTTTATATGTTGATGCAGATTCTCCTTGCAATGATAGTGCTAGATTACAAAACACTTTTGATCCGCCAAGTAATGTTATATCTCGTTCGGTAAAAGATACAGTGCTTTCATAATTTGTATAAGGAACACGTTCATATGATGGGTTTTGCATATCAAGCACAAGCGCCACCTTTCCAGCTATGTCTCGAAATGTGTTTTGTGCCATGCTGATATCATTAGTTGGGTCTATCCAATATACACTGCCATCCTTTGCTATTACTTTGAGAAAAGCATGGTTGAAAGCCTCAAGAGCAGGTAGCCCTATATAGTTTGGATGTATATCTAAACCTCTTGCAACTAGTGCAACATTAACTTTAAAGCCTAAGCTACGCAAAATTGCACCAGCACTTGATGATATATCTTTACAATCACCTGTTTGAGAAGAAGCTATTGCCTCAAGATCCCTTGGGAATATTTCTCCTGATATAGAGCGCCAGTCTCCCATATATTCGACTTTTCCGCTTAGCAATGATGTGACTGTATTAATTAAATCTACGTTATTTTGGCACTTTGCAACTTTTGCTGCAATATTTTCAAAAACTGTTGGAAGTTTTTGTGATAAGACTTTCTCATAATGAGGTGCCATTCTATCGCTTAGCGTTTCCCAATTTTTTTCACTTGAGAGAGAAAGGAATATTAGCTTTTCCTTGTTTATTATTCCGCCGTTTTCTGATGCTCCAGTAAAATTTCTGTATACGGACATCTTTAAAAATATCTCCAGTTCGTGAAAGGAATCTATTTTATCTCTCACGATTTTCAGGGCATTTTCTGGATCATTAACTTTGATATGTAATGGAATCTTTGAGATGAATTTACTGCTGAAGCTCTGCAGCGGATAGTCAAGCACCATATTCGCGCTAAAGTAGCCATCCAATATTGATTTTAATTTTTCAACTTTTTTTATATATATCTCGGCGCCAATTTCAACGTTTGAGAACCTTATTAGTGTTTGCATTTTCTGATCAAACCCACGTGGATTACTAGCAAGCGGCTTTAATTCTATATTCTCTTTAGGCACATAATATTCACTACCATTTAGCATGGTTTTTGCCTCTATTATTTCGACTTCGCTGTATACGGCATTATAAGTAAAGTGAAAATTTGTACACGATTCTCTTCCTTGTTCTTTCAGTACTTTATATTTTTGCTCCGATACTATTACGGCACTTCCATCTTCTGCAATTGTGGTAATTTCTGATATATAGTGAAGGATTTCTGCATCATTTAATGAAGTGAATCTAGCATAATAAGTGCCATTTAGCGTGGCAAAAAGTAAAATCGGAACAAGCATATTTATAATCCTCATACTATTTGCGCATTAATATTAGACTATACGCAAAACAGCATATATGCAAGCTTTCTACCGTTAATTAAGAGATTATTAGATAAAAATATCAAAAGCTATGCTTTAAATCAGCAATTTTAGCAACAACATTGAGCATACCATATCTTCTTTTGGAATCTTGGTGGATTTTGATTATAATCTTAAAGTATTTTTATTTCTTTAATATTATATTCCATTTTTATTCCAAAGAAAGCTTTCTTTTGTTTGTAGTGTGTTGAGTTGGTTGCGATGTGATTTGTAAAATATTATACATTCGCCGAAAAAACTATAAGCCGCTCTATTCCAGCAAGATCCTTTACTACCTCTAAATTCTTTAAATTATTCTGCTCTATGATTTTCACAACCTTTGCTGCTTGGTTATAGCCGCATTCAAACATTCCAACTCCTTCTTTCTTTAAGAATTGCGATGCTTCTTGCGCAATTTTTATGTAGTGCAAAAGCCCACTGCCATAGTCAGTTAAAGCATTTTCTGGCTCATAACACCTTACACTTTCAGATAACTTATGAAATTCATCAATTGCTATGTAAGGTGGATTTGCAAGTATAATATCGAATTTTATTCTCGGAACGCTAGCAAACCAATCACTTTCTACAAATGTTACTCTTGATTCAAGCTTCAGATTACCGCAGTTAATCTTTGCAACGTTTATGGCATCAATAGATATGTCAGTTGCTATCCCTGAGCTATTTTTGAAAATATCAAGCAGCGAAAGTATGATGCACCCGCTTCCAGTTCCAAGCTCTAAAATCTTCAGATCTCTGTCACAGCTCTTAAAGTAGCGCATAGCAACTTCTATAAAAAGCTCAGACTCTGGCCTTGGAATTAAAACTTTTTCGCTTACGACAAAGTCGTGTTCCCAGAATGCTTTTCTTCCCATTATATAAGCCATGGGCTCTCCTTGAAGCCGCCTGTTTAGCAGTGCATAGCATACCCTTGCCTCATAATCACTGGCAATCTGGCAATGTCTTCTTAGCAAGTCCTCCCTACTTTGGACGTTTAATGCTTGCATTACAATGAGCTCAGCATCAATAGCAGAGCCTGCTATATTGAAGTCGTCGCTTTCTATAGTTTTTTTTAAAGCAAGTGTTAGTTCTGCTCGACAAATTTGTAGCAGCTCAACTATGCTTAGGCCCCTTTCAATATGCATCTAGTATTAATTTTATAATTCTGCACCTTTAATAAGCACTGCTCACCAGAGTTAATAACAGATTTTTCTCGGTGATACAAAGAGGTATACTCTTAATATCATTCAAAATTGTCACCTAAAAAAAGACCACTTGTTATATATTAATTATACACGGCCCCAAATTCTTCCTAGCTCTTTTTGAAGTCTCATACCAATGCCTCATTTACCTGCGGTATATTTAATAATTTGCACCTAACGTACTGTCAGCACCACTTTACCTATATTCTTTCTACTTTTAATCCTATCATATGCAAGCTTTATATCATCCAGTTTGAACTGACTATCTATCACAACATGAACATTTTTTTCTGTAATAAGTGGTAGAAGATTTTTCATTGCTTCATGAAATAGCTCAATCTTTTGTTCTATTGGCTTTGACTTCAGTGTTGAACCGATCAGTGTGAGGTTCTTAAGCAATAATCTTCCCACACTTATCTCAGCCTTTGGAGCAGACATGGTAGCGATTGAAACTATCTTTCCATACTCTTTAAGAGCTTTTAAATTTTTTTCTAAATACTCTCCGCCAAGTATATCCAAAATCAGATCTACACCACCATCTTTTCTTATTATTTCGTGAAAATCATCTCCGTACGAAAGAAGATGCAAGTTTTGCTTAACAAATGCCTCTTGTTGGCTATTTTTATAGATATCATGGAATATGTTGAGTTTCTCTGCGCTGCTTGCAGTAGTGTAGACTTTATAACCAGATGCAAGTGCGAACTGTACGGCAAGAATCCCAACGCCACTTGAGCCGCCGTGTATTAATACAGAGCCATTTAATTGCTGATGCCTTGTCAGTCTCTCTATAGATGGCACTTCAAGCTTTCCAAGCTTGTATAAACTAAGCCAAATAGTAACAATAGCTTCTGGAATGCTAGCGGCTGTAACAAAATCAATTGCTTCTGGAATTTCAAATACCATTGATCTGTGCGCAGGCACATATTCAGCTTGTCCTCCCTTCTTTAGCAGAGCCATAACTCTTTTGCCGGTTTTCATACAAAAACCTGACACCTCAAGTCCTGGTATTTCAAGCTTGGATTCCGAAGAAAAACTTTCCCTGCTTTGATACATTCCCTGAACTTGCAAGATATCTGCTCTGTTGAGGCCGATTGCCTCAACTTTGATTAAGATCTCTTCTGCTTCTGGAATCGGCAATGGGGCTCTGCCCAAGCAAATGTCATAATCCTTTATATATGCGCATTTCATGGGCAACTTTCAGATCAATGAGAAGAGATACGAACTTCTTCAATACGATGAGGCGTCTGAGCGGAGATCAGGCCCATACCTCCTGAAGGATCGTTTTGTTTAAATGGCTCTGTTAGTGCGATATCAAGCGCTTCTTTTAGTGAGCTGATAGGAACAATCTTCATGCCAGATTTCACTTTTTCTGGCACTTCCTCAAGATCTCTAACATTTTCATTTGGAATCATTACAGTCTTAATGCCACCACGCAACGCAGCAAGCAGCTTTTCTTTCAAACCGCCAATTGCAAGCACTTTTCCGCTTAGTGTCATTTCGCCCGTTACAGCAACATCGTTACGCACTGGAATACCAGTCAGGGCAGATGCGATTGATATACACATACCAACACCAGCAGATGGTCCATCTTTTGGTGTTGCGCCTTCTGGAACGTGGACGTGCACATCTACATCTTTGAAGATTTCAGGTTTAATTCCGAATTCAACGGCATTAAATCTGACATAACTTACAGCAGCTTGAATAGACTCTTTCATAACGTCACCTAGCTTTCCTGTAATCTTCATTTCACCCTTCCCTTGGAAGACAAGAGCCTCAATTGCTAGCAAATCACCACCAGCTTCAGTATATGCAAGACCGTTAGTAATCCCAATCCTTGAGCCTTTAGTAGTTTCACCTATAGTGTGCTTTATGGGCCCTAGAAAATCTTTGATATTATTTTCATCGACTATAACTTGGAAAGCTTTATCGTCAGATGACATAGATTTTCTTACTACTTTTCTGATAACTTTCGCAATTTCCCTATCCAGGCTTCTTACGCCGGCTTCATGCGTGTAATGTCTAACTATTTTTAAGATTGCAGAATCATCCCATGATATTTCATTTTCTCTCAAGCCATGTGCCTTAGATTGTTTTGGGATTAAGTGCCTTTTTGCAATCTCAAGCTTTTCATCTTCTGTATAACCTGAAAGCCTAATGACTTCTAATCTATCTATAAGTGGTCTTGGAAGATCCATACTATTTGCAGTTGCCACAAACATCACTTTTGACAGATCATAATCCTCTTCTAAATAGTGATCGTTGAAGGTTTTGTTCTGTTCAGGGTCTAGTATATCAAGCAGCGCAGATGCAGGATCTCCTCTAAAATCATGACCCATCTTATCTATTTCATCTAATAGCATAAGAGGATTGCTAGTTTTTGCCTTCTTAAGGCCCTGAATCAGTTTACCAGGTCTTGCCCCTATGTAAGTTCTTCTATGCCCTTTGATCTCTGCTTCATCTCTGAGTCCACCAAGTGAGATCTTTACAAAGCTTCTTCCTGTGGTCTCGGCAATAGATTTTGCAAGTGAAGTTTTACCAACACCTGGCGGCCCAACAAGACATAAAATAGGGCTATTCAAGTCATCCGTACGCAAGTGTACGGCTAAATACTCAAGTATTCTCTCTTTGACCTTTTCAAGGCCATAATGCTGTTGATCCAAAAGCTCCGCAGCAGCCTCTAAATCTTTCTTGATAGGTGAGAATATTTGCCAAGGAATTGTAAGCAACCAGTCAAGATAGTTTCTAATTACTGTTGCTTCTGAAGAGATTGGATTCATCATCCTCAGTTTTTTTAACTCAGATTCAGCACGCTTTCTTGCTTCTTTTGAAAGTTTGGTGCGCTTAATCTTCTTCACTATATCATTAAATTCTTCCTTAAAATCCTCTTCTCCAAGCTCTTTATGAATCGCTTTGAGTTGCTCATTTAAGTAATAATCTTTCTGATTTTTTTCTATTTGATTACGAACTCTGGTCTTAATTCTATTTTCCGCCTTTAGCAGCTCTATTTCAGCATTTATGAAAATCAGCAAGCGCTCTAATCTTTTTCCAACATTATTGGATTCAAGCAAAACCTGCTTCTTCTCGACAGGAAGCAATAAATGTGAGCTAATTGCATCACAAAATGCCGCGTCATCAGCAATTTTATTGATATTTGATACAACTTCTTCGCTAATGCGTTTATTTATTTTAACATACTCAAAAAACTGCTCAAACAAAGATCGTCTAATTGCTACCGCCTCTTTAGTGCTATTATCATAAAAAACATCCTCAAAAGAGGTGACTTCAGCTATTAAACAACTATCTTCAACCTCATACTTCAATACTTTTACTCTATTTACACCTTCTACAAGTATCTTTATTGTTGAATCTTGCAACTTCATAAGTTGTAAAATCTTTGCCAGGACACCTACTTTATATATTTCTTTAAACTTCGGATTATCTTTGTTTGGGTCTTTTTGTGCAACAAGCAATACACTACCAGTAACCGCAGCTCTCTCTAGAGCCTTAACGGACTTGTCTCTCCCTACAAATAAAGGAACTATCATTTTTGGAAACATCACCAAATCACGCAGCGGCAATACTGGGTACATATCATGCCCTATTTTTATATTCATAATAACTTTGCCTTTTATTCTTTGATTAATTAATATATGTCCCAAACATAAGATTAACAAGAGTCATATGCTTTTTTATTTTTCTGAATAAACTCAACATGTACGCAATAGTCCCTAGCTTAACATCTAAAACAAACATGAGATGGAAGATAAAATGTAAGGCATACATTTTGATCATGCTGCAGATATTAGTCTTATATCTACCTCTTTCACCAGAATTACATTTTAGCATACTAGGCATATTAATGATTAGTATATTTTTCCTTGCAACATGGAAATCAGCAATTGGATATACTGAGCTTGCAATATTTGGATTTATAAAAGATTTAATAGCTGTTCATAACGTCGGGTGCTCTGCTATAGAATTTGTAATTCTGCTTGCGATGGGGGATGCTATT
This sequence comes from Candidatus Lariskella endosymbiont of Epinotia ramella, assembly GCF_964019805.1. Taxonomy (NCBI): domain Bacteria; kingdom Pseudomonadati; phylum Pseudomonadota; class Alphaproteobacteria; order Rickettsiales; family Candidatus Midichloriaceae; genus Candidatus Lariskella; species Candidatus Lariskella endosymbiont of Epinotia ramella. The sequence continues at coordinate 1,475,276 of NZ_OZ026472.1, forward strand.
CGGAAAATTACAAACGATAGAAGTGCAACAACAGCCTTTATCTTTTTCACTATTTCTATTACTATTGTAGCTACCCTACATGAGGTAATGTTAAGCTTCATCTATAGACAGATAGTATTTAGTATTAAATATTGGCAATTTGTTGTCCTCTGCCCTATATTTCTTTATGTGCCAATGCACATTATGCTCACAAAATGTATGAAGCTTGAAGATGCGCGACAGGCATAATAAAACACGAATTTTCTCACGTAGAGCTCTAATTATCGGCGCGATCAAAACTGCGATGCTAGGAGGACTTTGCTCAAGATATTATTATCTACAATTAATTGAGTCAAAGAAATATGAAGTACTAGCAGATAATAACAGAATAAAATTAATAATCACAGCGCCACTGAGAGGAGTGGTTCTAGATCGTAATAATAAAGAACTTATAAGCAATAAACTATCGTACAAAGCAGTTCTTGACAGTGTACCACAAAAGAGAGCAAAGCAAATTATTATCAAGCTATATGAAATTTTAGGAATTAAACATCAGATCTCAGATAAAGCAATCGAGAATATAATGCGAAACCTTTCAGAGCGTGGCCAAACTGTAATAATGAAGAACATAGTATGGTCTGATATAGCAAAGATAGAAGAATCTGTTGATTTATCTGGAATCGAGGTAATAAGAGAACAAAAGAGAATATATTTAATAGGAGAGGATATAGCACATATTACAGGCTATATATCAAAACCGAATGCTCAGGAGGTGTCAAACGCAGCAATTAAAAATTATCAAGAATTTCAAGTTGGGAAAAATGGTGTAGAAAAAACTTTTAACCAAGATCTGCTTGGTACACCAGGAAGCAGACGTATAGAAGTTAACTCACTTGGAAAATTTGTGAGAGAAATATCAATTGATAAATCAATCCCTGCAAATGCACTTAAGTTGTCTATCTCTCTTGAAGTACAAAAAATAGTTGCAAAATACATATCACAAATATGTGCAAGTGCTGTATTACTAGATATTAGAAGTGGTGAGGTAATTGCCATGCATTCAACTCCCTCATACGATCCAAATAAATTTGTGGGAGGAATATCACTAAAGGATTGGAAAGAAATACATAACAATCCTGAACATCCATTAATAAATAAAGCTATATCAATACCATATCCTCCTGGCTCAACTTTTAAAATTGTTACAACGCTTGCAGCGCTACAAAATAATCTAGATCCAAATAGAAAAATTATGTGTTCTGGCTCATTTAGTTTAGGAGGCCGTGTTTTTCGTTGTTGGAAAAAAGGAGGGCATGGCCTTGTAAATATGGAAGATGCCATTGCAGGATCCTGTAATGTATACCTTTACACAATTGGACTGCAAGTCGGAATAGGAGCTATCGCACAAGCCGCAGGACTGCTGGGACTTGGGCAAGTAAGCGGGATAGAGCTACCATTTGAGAATTCTGGCGTGATACCAGATCGTAATTGGAAAAGACAAAGATTTGGGCAGACCTGGCAACAAGGTGATACTGTGAATGCATCAATAGGACAAGGGTATGTTCTTGCTACTCCAATCCAGATAGCAACCATGATGGCAAGAGTTGCTAGCGGCACAGCAGTCGCCCCTACAATCCTTCACAACAATGGAAATGAACAAGCAAAATCGCTTAATATCAGGAATTCACATCTTGATATTTTGCGTAGCGGCTTATATGGCGTTTTTAATAAACATTTTGGTGCCGCGTATACCAAGAGAAGAGTGTATAGAGATGGAATAAAAATTTCAGGTAAGACAGGCACTGCTCAAGTGATTGCATTAAAGAAGCAAGGTGAAAAACACGAGAAGGTACAGCATAGAGATCATGGTTGGTTCGCAGGATTTTTTCCGTCAGACTACCCTAAGTATGCTATTGCTGTCGTAGCAGAACATGGAGGTTGGGGGTCCCAAAGTGCCCTGCCCGTGGCTTTAAATATTATTGGTGATTTTTTGGATGTTATATAACACTTTAACTCTCCTAGACATTGCCATCATTCGAAATCACTTTCACTTAGTTGAAGGACTAGGAGTAACTCTTTTTCCTGGGGCTATTTTACGCGTCATTGGAACAAATGGAGCGGGAAAAACTTCACTACTTAGAATAATAGCAGGTCTTGCAGATGCAAACGCTGGACAAGTAATATGTAACCAAGTTGATATTCGACTTGAAATACATACTTATTATTCAATGGTAAATTATATAGGACATCTAGATGCGATAAATAATGAACTAACAACTCTGGAAAACATTACATTTTGGACAACTATTTACAATTCAATCGAGACGCTTGATGCTGCTATTAGCCATATGGAACTACAAAATTATCTTGATATACCTGCTGCGAAATTATCTAAAGGACTGAGAAAAAGAGTTGCACTCACAAAGCTTTTAGTCTCTCCCAAATGTTTTTGGATACTAGATGAACCATTTGCAAACCTAGACGCTCTTTCTACAGAGAGATTGTGTAATATGATAGCAGCAAAAAGCTCACAAGGCGGAATAGTTATAATTTCTTCCCACAAGGAACAAGATGCATTATCCGAAAGCAATGTAATAAACAATCACCATGTATCAAACCTATTTCTCGCACAATTCACTCATTAGTCTATCCGGTGCATTCTAGTTTGCAGTGCGACAATCTATCATGCCGCCCGGAGAAGTGAAATGTGCAAAAATTAGAACAATTCCTAGATATTTTCTGCATTTCAAGCTAGAATATGCAGTATGCGTTTATCATAATCAAACATTGCATAAAAAAGTAAAAAATGTCACTTTCCAAATATCTAGATCCTAAAAATGATGTTGCGTTTAAGAAGATCTTTGGCACTGAAAAGCACAAGGATATTCTGATACATTTCATTAATGATGTTTTGGAAATGAGAGGACTAAATGAGATTCAATCTGTGGAGTTCTTAAGTCCTGTCCAGGATCCAGAAATCGCATATCAAAAGCAGTCTATTGTTGATGTCCTTTGCAAAGACGCAAGTGGCGTTCAATACATAATAGAGATGCAGATCTCTCCAAGCAAAGGTTTTGAGAAAAGAGCGCAGTATTATGCAGCTAAAGCATACGGGCGTCAAGCTACTAGAGGATCTGACGGAATGGGTCTTTACTGCAATTTAAAGAAAATAATCTTTATAGCAATCCTAGATTGCGTGCTCTTTCCAGAGAAGGAAAGTTATAAATCAGATCACATTATTTTAGATAAAGTTACTTACGAAAATGACTTAAAAGATTTTTCATTTACCTTTATTGAGCTGCCAAAATTTAAGAAGAAGCCAGGAGATAAGCTAGATAACATCTTGCAAAAGTGGTGTTATTTCTTTAAGTATGCTGACCAAACATCTGAGTCTGATTTGCAAAAGATAATAGAAAGCGATCTAATAATCAAAAGAGCATATGAAGCACTAGACCAGTTTGGCTGGTCAGAGCAAGAGTTACTATCATATGAAGAGCAGCAAAAACGTATCTTGGATCACCAATCTATGCTAGACGCGGCTCTGGATAAAGGAATGAGTATAGGTCTTGAGAAAGGTAAACTAGAAGAGAAAGAAGCATTTGCCATGCGCTTGCTTGCCAAGAATGCTGATATACAGTTTATTTCAGAAGTTACAGAACTTTCTGAAGCAGAAATACTTAAGCTAAAATTCAAGAAACTCTAAGTAGTATGTCGCGAATTATTATAGGTAATTTGTCTTTTAGCCTGTCTATCCGCCAAAAATTGATTTGCCGAAGCAATAAATTTTTGTGGAGAAGTGCAATACAAGAAAACTAGCACAGAATTCGGCACTGCGCTAATTTTTTGATATATTAATTGGTCATGCGCCTAAAAACACTACTTTCACAAAATCCGTAAGGTTTTTGCATTTATTATAACATTTTCTTACGGATTAAAAGCGCTATTTTTGCGCTCCAAGCACTATTTCATGCTTGTTTCGAGACTTTTGGCGCGCGTACTACTTACGGCATACATCCGGCAGCGCCATATTTAGACGATTTGCTAATTGTTTTATAATTAACAAATCGCGTTAAATACCAATTGTTTGATCTTTGCTAATTTTCTTACCATCTATAATATAAAATTGAGCATCATTACCAGCAGCCGCAACGACCCATTCTATTTGCCCTGAATTATACTTAGTTACACGCACATCTTTCCCAGTTTTATCGATTGCTGTGATGTCAAATATATACTCTCCATCTGGCAACTTCTCACCATCAAAATTGTTTCTTCCATCCCAAGTGAAAATACCCTCACCTTGTGCTGGCTGCTTGATATTTTCCTCGTACACTGGTGTGCCACTCATATCCTTAATAATGATTTTCGCAGTTTCTATTTCATGTTCGGAATTTATGAAGTAACTGCAGCTTGTGCTCGAACCAGTCATAGTAAATGTCCCATCTCCCTCATATTTGACAGGCTTTCCGATAAGCACTGCATTTTTTACGACTCCAAGATCACTTTTCATGCTTTGCAATTCTTCTACCAGCGTCTGCATTCCCATGGTATTTGCAAAGCTAGTCGCAATCTGCGCTATTGCTTGCGGATCCTGTTTTTCCATTGGATTGGGTGTGAGTGCTTTGATTTGCAGCTTCAGCAAATTTGCAAAATCATCACTATTCTTTTTGCGTATAGCTTCGTTTTTCTTACCGCTGTCTTCCTTAGAGTTGTGCACGTTTGCAACATCTTGAATTCCACTTACTCCATACATAATCTTACCTTATAAAAAATCAGATAAATATAAAACAGATAATAACTAATCTACACAACTATATTGACTCTATATTCTGCGATATTAATAGAATAAATGCTATCATAAGCTGTATCAAGCTCAAGCTCTTTTTCTAGCTCAGTATGATCAAAGTTTGCTTTAGCATTCTGAGACTCTTCTCTATTTTGATTGCGGCCCTGTTGTTGATGTTCCTTTAAATCTAAGTTTAGTGATATTAATTTTGAATCTGGCATTGAAGCTTCAATACATGACTTAAGGTGCTCAATATTTTGAGCTATTGCGCTATATCCTTCCCATTTATCTGCAACAAGACTGACACTTACATTGTTATTTTCATTAGTGAAGATGATATCAAGCTGCCCCAGCTGTGGCGGAGTCATTTTCAGATGAGTAACTCCTTTATTTGCTCCCAAGCTTTTAGTCTTCAACATTATTTGTGAAACAACGTTGTGTTGGTCCTTGGTCTCTCTCTCTGTATGTTCAGTATATTTTAATGACACATTTTCCAGCGGCACTGTCACCTTCAATGTCTCTAAGAATTGGCTTTGTTGCAGCTCTGCTATCGAATCATGTTTTATCAAATGATAACTTTGCTCTGTGATCTTGCTAGCACTTATATCGGATTGTTTTAGTTCACCGATTTCTGCATTGTTCTTATCATGTTGTTCTGAGACTGCTGCGTGCCGTGCTGAAACACTAGTTTTTATGGGGATATACTGTACTGCTGAGAATGTAATCAGATCATTTGTTGCATTAGAAGAAGAAGGCTGAACATCACCTTCTAGATCTTTCTGTTGAGGCGGCTCTTGTATAATCATAGCATCGTGAATTGAATGATCTCCTCTCATTGAGAGAGTGAGTGTCAGCATGCTTTGCGACAGATCAGAATTATTTTCCTTAGCGCTGATTGGCTCAACAACATCTTGCACTGCTTTTTCATCATCGCCTGTTTTTAAGTTTATTAATGGTGCTGAGATAAGATCTGTAGTCTTAGAACACTCTAAGCCTTCTTCACAAGTCTGACTAAACTTCTCTATCATAGCCTCAAGTACTAGAAGAAAGTCAGCTCCAAGCTCAGACCCACTAATTTTAGCATTAGAGTCTATAGTGCCTTCTGGCTTTAGATGAACACCGGCGGAAGTTGCAATTACATTAGACATACTAAACTACCAATAACAAAATTATCAAATCCTCGAGTGGCAATGCAAATTTTTAAGACAAACTAATATATGCTACAGCAGCAAATCTTTAAATTAAAAATGCACTCTTTAAGATATATAGCTAGCAATATTCATGCCAACTTCATCTTTTTTGCATCAAATATTTTGCTATATCGAGCGCAGCGTAGGTAATGATTGCGCTTGTGCCGGCTCTTTTCATTGCAGTTAAAGTTTCAAAACATGTACCTAGAAAATCAAAAATACCGCGTTCAGCAGCAAGTTTGAGCATACTATATTCTCCACTTACTTGATATGCCACAAGTGGGATATTAAATTGATCGGACGCAAGCTTTAGAATATCAAGATATGGTAGTCCTGGCTTTATTATAATTGCATCTGCGCCTTGTGCTATATCTAATTCTATAGCACTCATAGCCTCTTTACTATTTGCAAAATCCATTTGATATGTTTTTTTATCTGCTTTGAAAAGCGTATTTTTTGACCCAACAGCGTCTCTAAAAGGTCCATAGAAGTTTGATGCGTATTTTGCAGAGTAAGATATGATTTGTGTATTATGGAAGCCCTTCATCTCCAGAGTCTCTCTAATTTTTCCTACTCTGCCATCCATCATATCGGAAGGTGCAATAGCATCGCAACCTGCTAGCGCGAAATTTAGTGCTTGTGCGGATAAAACATCAATTGTCTTATCATTCAACACATATCCTGTTTCATCTATTAAGCCGTCGTGTCCGTGGCTGGTATAAGGGTCTAGTGCAACGTCTGTAATCACACCAAGCTCTGGAATTGAGGACTTAATTTCTTTAATCGTCCTACAAATTAAGTTATCGTGGTTCAATGCCTCTTTCCCTTGAGGACATTTCTTGCTTTTATCAATATAAGGAAAAAGTATAACTGCGTTAATTCCTAAATTCTTAGCATCATGCGCTATTTCTTTGGCAATGTCCTGAGTGACTCTATAGACTCCAGGCATAGATTCAATAGGTGTTTTTAGACCACTACCTTCCTGTACAAAGATAGGTAAAATTAAATCATCAGTCTGAAGAGTATTTTCTCTAAAAAGCTTTCTGCTCCACTCTACTTTTCTATTTCTGCGTAGTCTAGTGCTTGGATATTGTTGCATCCCTTGGTTATACCAACTCTTTTAGTTCATAAAGTATAGATAATGCATCTTTTGGGGTGATTGCGTCAATATCAATATTGCCAATTTTTTGTCTAAGCTTATCGATTTCTTGAGCTTCTATATCCGATTTTTTATTTTGTATTGATAATATTGTATTGCGCTCTTTAGAAGTGAGCTCATTTAATATGGCGGCAGCTCTTTTTGTTACTTTTTGTGGCATTCCTGCAAGTTCTGCTACATGTACGCCATATGACTTGTCTGCCTTTCCGATTACTATCTCGTGCAAAAATATAACCTGCGAATTCCATTCCTTTACATTCATAGAATAGCATAGAAGCTTATCTATAATTCCTTCTAACTCCGTTAATTCATGATAGTGTGTTGCAAATAAGGTTCTGCTACCTAGATTATCATGTATATACTCAAGAACTGACCATGCGATTGCAACACCATCATATGTGGAAGTCCCGCGACCTACTTCGTCTAATATCAGAAGCGAATTTTTTGTAGCATTATTCAAAATATAGGATGTCTCAAGCATCTCAGTCATAAATGTTGACTGCCCAGCTGATATATTATCACCTGAGCCTATCCTGCTAAATAACTTGTCTACTACGCCGATTCTTGCTGATTCCGCTGGAACGAAACTGCCGATTTGTGCCATAATTATTATTAGGGCATTCTGCCTGAGAAAAGTACTTTTTCCAGCCATATTTGGGCCAGTTAATAAAATCATATGACTATTTTCATTTATTAAGCAGTCATTTGCAATGAATTGAATTGCTGTATTAGACTCAACTATTGGGTGCCTTCCTTTTGTTATTGTAATATTCTGGCTGTTATCTACGCATGGTCTACTATAGTTGTTTTTTTTAGCAATATACGCGAGAGTCGTAATAACATCCAGATTTGCAATGCTCTCTGCTGTTAAGAAAATTTCATCAGATACCTCAAGAGTTTTTGCGCATAGCTCCTGCAGCAGTTCCTGTTCTAAGTTTTTGATCTTTTCAGAAGACACTAGTAAATCTGTTTCTAGTTTTTTTAGTTCTTCAGTGGTATACCGAATTGCAGTACCTAGTGACTGCTTGTGTATAAAAATCTGATCTTGCATTTTCTGTGCGTTGCTTGGACTGACTTCTATAAAGTAGCCTATTATATTATTTCGCACCAACTTTAAGTTGTTTATTCCGGATATATTTTGGTATTTCGACTTAAGCGTTTCAATCGATTTCAGAGTGCTATCTTGAAGTGCATATAGCTGATCTAAATGTCTTGAATAACCTTTTCTCAAAAAACAAACGTCATTGGAACCGGATATAGCATCTGGTGCAAGTGCATTTTGTAGTGCGTCAAGTATATCTCCAAAAACACCGATTTGAGATATTAATGAATTAATACCATCTGTTAATTCTGTATTTGAAAATCTCAGTAGCTCTGCAATGTTTATTGCCACTCTCATGCTTAAGTTTATTGCGGCAAGCTCTCTTGGAGTACCGCGGCCCGTCGATATTCTAAGAAGCGCTCTCTCTATATCATGAAATTTTTTAAGTTCCTCTCTAATTTCAGACATTATTGCATAATTATTAAAAAAATATTCCAAGCTATCTAGCCTTTTATTAATAGCGTCCGGATTTACAAGTGGAGAGGCAAGGTATATATTCATCAGTCTTGAGCCTCCAGCCGTTATCGTCTTATTAATAATGCGCAGCAGCGAATTTTGCCTATTTGGAGCGCTTTGATCTATTTCAAGGTGCCGTCTTGTGACTGGGTCAATCATCATATAATCGGAATTTTGCACCTTTTTAGGTCTTGTCAGCTTTGGTAAATTTCCTTTCTGGGTGTGTTCAAGATATTCAAGCAATACACCCGTTACTACTATTTCATTTTTGGTAAATGAGCCAAGACCACTTGTGCTAGCAAGCCCAAAAAAATGTTTTACTCTGTTTTCGCTGCGATCATACTGAAATATACTTGCTGGACGCTGCGTAAGTGTTCCACTACTTTCTTGCAACATCTTGCTTACTGTTTCATCAGCAGTTAATTTGTCAGAAATTATGATTTCAGCTGGTGCAAGTCTAGCAAGCTCTGGTGAAAGTGAGGCAAGCTCAACGCTTGATACGCTAAAATCTCCAGTAGAAATATCGATCCAAGCTATAGAAACTAAATTTTCTTGCACAGCAATTGCGCATAAATAGTTATTACTACCTGCGCTTAGCAAAGTTTCTTCTGTAAGAGTGCCTGGTGTTATAATCCTTGTCACTTCTCTTCTGACTACTGCTTTATATCCACGTTTTTTAGCTTCTTCAGGAGACTCCAATTGTTCACATATTGCTATAGAGTGACCATTCTTTAATAATTTATGTAAATAACCATCGCCAGCATGTGCAGGGACACCGCACATTGGGATGTCATTTCCTATATGCTTCCCTCTTGAAGTAAGTACTATGTCTAATTCCTTTGATGCTATAACTGCATCTTCAAAAAATAGCTCATAGAAATCACCCATACGATAAAACAACATATATTCTCTATGCGCTTCTTTGATGCTGAAATATTGCTTCATCATTGGAGTTGTAGAATGGCTTTCTTTCGAAAGTAAAGTAGTATTCATATCTCTCCTTGTTCTTTCTCTTTATTATAAAAAATGCCAAATTAGAGTGACGGATACACTACCAGACAGTGTTTTGTCAAAGATTTCAAGCATCATAGAATATTTTTGACAAATATAGACCGTATGCAGGTGCAGTTTCTGCGGCATTACTTCTATTTTTTGAAAGTAAGATTGTTTTTATGTCTTCATTATTAATCTTTCCACTTCCTACTTTGCGCAAGCAACCTGTGATAATCCTAACTTGATTATATAAAAATGACCTTCCTGCAATTGATATGCTAATTATATCCCGCTCTCTGCATACCGAAATGTAATCTATAGTTCGGATTGGTGATTTTGCTTGGCATGAAGTCCCTCTAAAACTAGAAAAATCATATTTGCCTATTAATAAATTTGCTGCAGATTGTATCTTATCTATATCTAGATATTCTTTAACATGCCATGCTTTATTTTTTAATATTGGGCTAGGCGCTTCTCGGTTTAATATTTTGTATGTATACACTTTTTGTTTTGCGTCAAATCTAGCATGAAAACTATTCTCAACGTGTTTAACATCTACAATAGATATTTTATTTGGTTTTAAAAAATGGTTAATTGCGTTCCTTATTGCTTTTTCTTCTAAGCATTTTGTGAGATCGAAATGCGCAACTTGTCCAAGAGCATGCACTCCTGCATCCGTCCTTCCAGCCCCGTATACTGTGACATTCTCTCGCGTAAAACTATTTATAGCATTTTCAATGCATTCTTGTACTGAACTGCTATGTTTTTGCTTTTGCCATCCTGAAAGACCTGTTCCGTCATACTCTACGATGATTTTATATCTGAAAAACATTGCTTTATTTTGCATTTTACGCAATTGACATATCGCTATTAATTACTTAAAATGTGATAGCTTGGTTCAGAGTTGGTTATTGTATTTGCAAGTAACACTCTGGTTTTATAAATATCAACATTTGCGGATTGGAGCGTAAGGTTCTTGGTACAGATTATAGTAAGATTCAATAACATAGATTATGCATTAAAAACTCTCAAGAAAAAGATGCAATACGAGGGGGTATTTAAAGTCATGAAGACGAAAAGAGCGTATGAAAAACCCTCTGAGGCGAGAGTAAGAGAAAGGGCAGAATCTGTCAGACGCCGCAGGAAGCTTTATCGTCAATTCTCTTGAGTATACCAAGCTGGAAAAATGAAGAGTTAGTATTGTACTTATACACATACAAAGGTTAAACCTAAAAAAAGTCTATCCGCCAAAAATTAGCTCAGGATTCGGCCCTGTGCTAATTTTTGGGTATGTTGACTGCTCATGTGCTGCCGCAACCACTGCTTTCACAAAAGTCGTAAGGTTTTTGGGTCTTTTATAACATTTTCTTACGGATTTAAAGCGCTATTTTGATACTCCACGCAGCATTTTATGCTTGTTTTGAGGCTTTTGGCATGCGTACCAGCAAACCCATTTTTGATGAATAGACTAAATCAGTGTATAAATCTCTTTAAGAGTTTTATATAAATATAAGGAGTTGAGCAATATTTATATGCTCTTACTTTTTGCACGAAACCACTTTAGTTTTTTAAAGGTTGCTAAAGTAATCCATAGCTGAAAAGAACATATTCTGATCATATAACTCTTCATTTACATTAATTTGCATAGGATTGATCCGTTCTCCGCTATCATTGAATCCTCTGTCTTGACTAAAATTTTGCTGTGGCTGTAAAATAGCAATATGTTCTCCATCATTTTGTTCTCTTTGTAAGAGAGTATCATACAACATTTCTGTTGCATCGATATCTATGTTATACATTCTTGCAATGTTTTCTGCCTCATTTATAGCACGAATTATAAAATGGAATTTAATGCTCATTAATAGCTGATATTTCATATTGTAATCGCTTTGAGCTTGAGCCTTAGGGTCAAGCGTCATTATTATTTTAGAAAAAGATGTTTTATATGGAGCTTGCATCAAATGTTCAACAATCGTGTTGATCTTCATAATTTTAGAGAGCTGTTTAGTTGCCAAAGAATAAATATTTTCTCGTTCCTGTTCGTTTAAATATCTTTCGGTTAATAAATCAAATGTTTTATCACCAAAAATCTTATGTAAATCTTGATAAAAGCTGAGACCACGTCCATTGTTATATTTGATATATCCAGCTATAGAAAAGTCACTTGGTATTACACCAACTAACGGAAACTTTGTTACACCAATAATGTGTGTAAAAGTTTCTTCTTGTAATTTTCCTACTAAAAATTCCATTATTATTTTATTAGGAATATAAGAAAGCTTCGGCAACAACAACACGACGTCGTGATATAAATAATGCATAGCTTCTCTTTTCACTATATCCAAAACCTCTTTTTCTGAAGAAATTTGTTCTGTAACAGCACATGCCTTTAGTATTTCAAACGCTTCAAGTCTTAAGCCACTACGAATAAAAGATAACTCTCTTATTGTAAAAATTGTATGATAGTAACCATCTGAATATAAATTTAGGTCTTGTATGTACTTCTCATACAAAGAGAGTTTATAGCTTTCTTTTATCGTCCAATGAATTTGTTCATGTGTTATGTCATCTCTGCCTGCAAGGTATATAACAAGCGATGCGGCAGTGCTGTATACTGTCTGTGGCATGAAACCTAGTTTAAATCCTTTATCAGTGCCACTATCCATAATCTCTAATATATGCCTCTGAATAAACATTAGCATCAGTTGGCTACCGACCTCAGGCCGCATTTCGTGACTCTCTTTATAAATAAGCATTTGAATGCTGGATACAATTGGAGCTGAAGTATGATTGTAGATCGTATGTTTGTTAAATAAACTTCTGTATTCCAATACTATATGTGCGATGCGCCAGTCAAACTCCATAATCTAATTATTCACTTGTATATCTCTCTGTATCAGCCATTTAGCCATATCGTAATTTATAGAATCTACTGAACTGGCACCTGATATATTTAAACGCTTATTTGATAAAATTCGCCATTCTAATGGTGTGTCCTCCCATATCATACCTGCAATCTTTGTATACCTTGCATCCACGTATATTGCATATGCTTCACACATTATTGCAATATTGTATAATGTATGTTTCTCGCTCATTTGTATCTTCTTAGCTATATCAAATAAGATATTTGCCATTTCTGGGTTCTCATTTTTTGCTGCAACAGCAAATATAGCAAATGAGCCATCCGATAAAACTGAAGCCAAATCCACATCTGCTTTTTCAAAGCCTTCAGACAATAACCATTTCAAACATTCAGTATTTTTATTGCGCAGTGCTGAGCGTAGTAAGAAATAAGCATGTTCAGATATGATATTGATTAGTTCACTCTCACTCATTTCTTTTGTAAGAAATATAGCGTTCTCCGCACTTTCATTACGCAGTGCTTCCATAAAAAATACCCAATCTACCTTATCTCCATTTTGTATAAATTCTCTGTAACGTTCTTGAAACACTTGAGTATCCTCATATATAGCACTCTCTAGTAATATTACCCTCTGAATATCTTGTTCTATTTTCTTCATTTTACTGTTTTGTGGCTTTGCATATGGCTGCAGCATTTCTAAGACTTTTGGATTTGGATTAGAGACCGCTTCTCTTATAGCATGGTAATTTGCGGTTTTTATTGCTTTCTTAAAAGCTCCGCTAAATTTCGCGTCCCGCAAAGCTAAAAACTCAACCTCATTAATTAGACCTCTTGCATAACCATATAAATTGATTAAAATCCTTGATTTTATCAAGGATAACATGAAGTTTGAAAACATCAAAGATGAATACGCAGAAGAGTTTCGCAGGCTTACTGGCATTAAACGAGGAACGTTTGAAGTTATACTAAGTATATTAAAAGAAGCTGAAGCTATTTTAAAGTCTCAAGGTGGAAAACCCAATAAATTGGCTTTAGAAGATCGATTACTCATGACGCTTGAGTACTTGCGTGAATACAGGACATATTTTCATATTTCCCGCAGTTATGGAATAAGTGAAAGTGCCTGTTATCGTAATATACGTTGGATTGAAGATACTCTAATTAAAGATAAACGATTTTCACTACCTGGACGTAAAGCATTACTAAAAAGCGATTCTGAATACGAACTTGTGTTAATTGATGCTACTGAAACACCGATAGAACGACCTAAAAAAAACAGAAGCACTTTTATTCGGGAAAAAAGAGGCGACATACTCTAAAAACTCAGCTTATTGTGGATAAAAGGAAAAAAGAAATCATTTGCACTAATTTTTCTAATGGCAAGCGTCATGATTTCAGGTTATTTAAAGAATCCGGAGTTCACATCCACCCTGAGATTAAAGTTCTTACAGATACTGGTTATCAAGGCATTGATAAGTTGCATTATAATTCAGAGTTACCAAAGAAAAAGACAAAAAAGCGACCACTAAGCAGGAAAGATAAAAAGAAAAATCGTCAATTGTCTAGTGAACGTGTTTTAAATGAAAACGTCATAGGCATGATCAAACGATTTAAAATTATCGCTGATCGTTATAGGAACAGAAGAAAACGATTCGGTTTAAGGTTTAATTTACTTGCTGGTATCTATAACTTTGAGCTTTAAATAGGTTATGCAAGAGGTCTATTAGATCCATATTCGGATTTTTAGCAAGACTCTGGATTATATTAACAAAGCTTAACTTACTTTTAAGTGTATTAAAAAGTTGTTCAGGTGAAATATGCTGTTTATGCTCTGAATTTTCTAGAAATGATACAAGCCTCCGTACCACATCACCAGATTGAGTTTGCAGAGCAAGTGTTAGAGTAAGAGATACAATCTGTTCCAGCTTAATTCCTTCTCTTTCCATTGCATCAATTAAGAACCTAAAATATTTATCGTTACTTGTGTATTGACTCACCAGATTTACAAGTATATTTGCCCAGCCATAACTTTTAATTGTTACTAATTTTTCTAACTCTCTCATATCTCACTCTATCAATATAAAATTAATTATAAATAAAACTTTATATAAACTTAATATTATCAAGCGATATGTCGCCGATATTGCGATTTTAATATCAATTAAACATGAATCTATCTCTATCTAACCATAAGTAAATTATAAAAAGCATAATCACCTTATTATATCTAAAAGTCACAATATAATGAGTATATATAACAGGCGAATATATCATATTACATACAAATCCTTTTAAGGATACAATTTACGATACGTATTATTCAAGCTAATTATAAATCCTTATGGAGTTTTTATATTTGCAATACGATTATTGCAAATATTTTGATATATTAAGAGTATATTAAATCTCATTTATGCATCTATAATACTGTTTGCATTACATTACTATGATGATATAAGGGACTGTGATATGTTGATTGTTTGTTAAATATTTTAGAGAATGGTTTATTGCTTGCAAATTCTCAGGTCACTTCGATTAAAAGACATAATGTATATAAAATGGCACTATTTGCTCCATTTGCAACTCATCAAGCCTTTTTTCATTTTTTTTCTTTTGATACAGTTTTGTGTCCGCTTATGGCTGATAATTAGCGAATACCATAATATTAAGGAAGATCAATGTTGTATATTTTATGTTTTTTTATGTGGAACTATAGAGGATATATGCATATTTACATGCCTTCTTACTATAACTTTTGCTTTTCTCTCCATTCCATTCAAAAAAGTAGCGTTCTCTAGATTATATAGTGTAATTGTATTATTTTTTCTTGTTTCATTCGTATACCTTATAGCAACAGCAGAATATTTTTTCTGGGCTGAATTTCATAATCGTTTTAATTTTATTGCGATAGATTACTTGATTTATACAAAAGAGGTGATAGCAAATATCAGAGAATCATATTCTTTATATGTAATATTCTCTACAATGCTTATATTACCTTTGATTACTACATTTCTTTTATCAATGAATCTATGGAAAAAGAATATAAATAGTCTTTTATGTTTTAATATCACTATTTTATATCGCTGGATTGCACTATGCGCTTTAGCAATCTTTTTATATGTTACTTCTGAGCAGTATCTACATGATATTAATAACCAGTATCTAAATGAAATTGCAAAAAATGGGTACCATGCGCTGCTTTCTGCACTTCAAGAAAGTGAACTTTCATATGATGACTTTTATCTACAAAGAGAAGAAAAGGATTTACTAAAGCGTTTAAGAGCTGAAATCATAACTCCAAATAGCAGATTTCTTAATGATGTCATTATGAGAGAGATAAAAGAAGAAGGTCCTGAAAAAAGATATAATGTAATGCTTATAGTTGTTGAGAGTTTGAGCGCGGAATTTTTATCTGCTTTTGGTGATAAACAGAATCTAACTCCTTATTTAAATGACCTTGTCAAAGAATCAATATTATTTACTAATTTATATGCAGTTGGAATAAGAACAGCATATGGTCTCTCCGCGCTAAACTTATCAATACCCCCAATTCCTGGCCATGCAATAATCCAAAGATTACATAATGAGAATTTATTTTCATTAGGATATATCTTAAATAGCAAAGGATATGAAAGTAAATTTATACAAGGTGGAGATAGTAACTTTGATAATATGCGTTACTTTTTTTCGAATAATGGATATGAAGTTATAGATAGAAGTAATTTTGCGGAGGAGGAAGTAACATTTTCAAATGCGTGGGGAGTTTGTGATGAAGATTTATTTGATAAAGTGATTAGAGAGAGCAACAAATCGCACTCAAGAAATAAGCCTTTCTTTAATATGATTGCGACAATATCAAATCATACGCCTTTTACATATCCAGATAACAAAATAGATACTCCATTAAATAATAAAAGGAAAGGAGCTATTAAATATACAGACTATGCAATAAAACAATTTATTGAAAATGCTAAAACTCAAGCCTGGTTTGATAATACAATTTTTGTTATAACAGCTGATCATACTGCAAATAGTGCTGGAAAAGTAGAATTAGACCCTGTCAAATATAAAATACCCATGATTATTTATGCGCCTAAAATTATTCCAACTATTGATTCATCAACAAAGCTAAATTGCTTAGAAAACAAAAAGGAAAATAGACTTCTTCGGAAATTTGTTCCAGTTAAGCAAGTGAAAGGAGCATATGGAGCTGTGGAGCACAGTGTACAAAAAATACATGAGCATCCTGAAGTTAAGGATATGACAAAGCAATGTGCCGCTGGAATAGAGTTTCAGAAGGAGTCTAATATTACAAAATACTCTGGCATGTATGTTGATCAACTAATTAGTCAGATTGATATAGCACCTACAATACTCGGAATGTTAAACATGAGTTATAACAGCACATTTTATGGAAAGAATGCATTAAAAGATGACATAAACAGAAGCTTTATTTCAAACTATCAAAAGCTTGGATACTTGACAGATAAATCGCTTTTTATATTAAAGCCACAAAAATTGTACTCTCACTATAAATTAGATAAAAATAATGTTGTATCGGAGCTAATCAAAGATTCTACACCATTAGAAACAGCACTTTGCTACTTTCAAATTGCATCAAAATGGCGAAAATTTAACTCTATTTCAGTCGACTAGAAAGTCACATCCTACTTTGATGTTTAGCTTATATGCAAAAATACATTAATTAGTAAGCACGCTTTTAAAAGTCTCAAAACAAGCATGAAATGATGCCACGAGTGTCAAAATAGCGCTTTAAATCCGTAAAAAAATGTTATAATAAACGCAAAAACCTTACTGATTTTATAAAAGCAGTATTTACTTAGGCACAGGATCAATTAGTCAGTCTGTCCGCCAAAAGCATGCATTTTAGCTTTTGAAATGCCGGCGCAACTTTATATTGTGTGTTTTGTTACTCAGCTGATGATATCTGTGTTAATTTATTGTGATTTTTTATGGCAGCATGAGAAAGTCTATCCGCCAAAAATTAGTACATGACAGAATCCTGGGCTAATTTTTGCACATTTCACTTCTCCACCAAAATTGATTTGTTTGCGTATATAAATTTTTGGCGGATAGACAATGTATTCTTTAACATATTTCACGCAAAATACATTGCAAGATCACTTGATATAAGTATATCAAGCGTTAAATTTTTAAATAGAAAGTTGCTATATTAAACCCTTATTATATTTACTACTATCTCAGGTCTTTTGCCTATTTGTTGTTTTAATATACTGCGCACTATACTCACTGTAGTTTTTTCTATTGCCTTATCTGGCAAACGACCCGAAGATTTAAGCGCAGAATTTAGTTCTTTCGATATCATGTCTAAAAGTTCACTATCAGTAGAATACTCCAAAACGCCTGGCGCATTTATTCTCGGCTTTTTCACCATGACATTCTTACTATATAGTAAGTTAGCTACAACCAACCCATGATCGCGCATAGAACGGCGTTTTCTTATGATTGTACTATCTGAATCTATCAAACAATATCCATCTACAAGTGTATAACCTGACTCTACTACTCCTATTTTTATAGGGTTTGGTGAGTTTATTTGGAATACATCTCCATTTGCAATCTCCACTGCATGTTTGCAACCCTTTGACCTAGCAAGCTTAGCATGCTCATGAATATGTATTGCTTCACCGTGCACAGGAATAGCAATTTGAGGTCTAATCAAATCATACATCCTAGATACTTCATCTCTAGCAGGATGACCTGAGACGTGTACAAAATGATCCCTCTCTGTTAGAACTTCTATACCTTTTCTACAAAACTTATTAAATAACGCATATATTTTCTTCTCGTTTCCTGGGATGATCTTAGAAGAAAAGATTATAACATCTCCTTCATGCAGTTTAATGTTTGGATGCGTCTCATCAACTATCTTATTAGTTGCTGCAAGTAACTCTCCTTGACAACCTGTGCAAATTATTAAAACCTCATGCCTTTTAAATTGGCTGATTTGAGAATCTGGTAAAAATTCTGGCAAATCTTTGAGATATCCAGAAGCGATTGCTGCTCTATAAAGCCTCCAAAGAGATCTGCCAGCAAGTATTATCCTCCTACCAGACTCTGCTGCTGCCGTCGCTATGGCAGAAAGCCTTGCTATATTTGAAGCAAAGGTTGTTATAACAATCATTTTGTTCTCAAAGCCGCTTATTATCTCATGCAAGCTCTCTTGTAGCGCTCCTTCAGACCCTGACCAACCATGATTGAATATATTGGTTGAATCCCCGACCATAGCCAAAACTCCTTCATCACCAAGTGACTTGAGCTTTACTTCATCAGTTGCTTGTCCAATTAGTGGATCACGGTCAAGCTTCCAGTCTCCTGTGTGAAATATGTTTCCTTTATCTGTTCTTATCATTAGACCATTCATTTCAGGAATAGAGTGAGTAATATGAATCATCTCTACATTAAAAGGTCCTATATCAACCTTTTTGTTGGACAACATTTCATGTATAACAACATCATGTCCCAACCCTGCTTCAAGCATTTTTGCTTTTAGAACTTCTGATGTGAATTTCGTTGTATATATTGGACATTTGAAATCTGTCCAAAAGTATTGCACTCCTCCAATATGGTCTTCATGCGCATGCGTTAATACAAGTCCTACTACATCTTCTGCATATTTTGATATAAAACTAACATTAGGAACAACTACATCTACTCCTGGGAAGTTACCATCTGCAAATCCTATACCTAAATCTACCATTAGCCATTTTCCTTTATGGTAGTAAAGGTTTAAATTCATGCCAATCTCTCCGGCACCGCCTAACGGCAAAAATAACAAATCGTTATAATACTTTTTAAAATCTAAGCTCATTTCTTATCTGAATTAATCTTGTTTAAATAAAACGTGTTTTAAAAGTTGGAAATTTTCAAGCACCTTTCCAGTTCCAAGCACAACACATGTTAGCGCATCTTCCGCTATATATACGGGAATCCCAGTTGCAGATTGTATTACTACATCTAAGCCTTTGAGCAGGGCCCCACCTCCTGTCAGCATTATTCCACGAGTCACTATGTCTGATGAAAGTTCAGGCGGCGCAGACTCAAGCACAGTCTTCACAGTCGCTATAATCTGGTTAATTGGCTCATGCAAGCTTTCCGCTATTTTTTCTTCTGTCAGTACTATTTCTTTTGGAATTCCATGCAGTAGATCTCTGCCTTTAATCTGCATACTGTTTGCTTTACTCATCTTAGAAGTTGGATTTGCAGAGCCAATCTCTTTTTTAATTTTCTCGGCAGTAGATTCACCTATAAGCAGATTATGATATCGTTTTATATAAGAGATGATTGCTTCATCCATTGTATCACCACCGACACGTACAGACTTTGCAGTCACAACCCCGCCAAGTGATATAATCCCAACTTCAGTAGTTCCTCCTCCTATATCCACAACCATACAACCAGTTGGCTCTGTAACTGGAAGATTTGCTCCTATAGCAGCTGCCATAGGTTCTTGTATTAAATATACTTCTCTTGCTCCTGCACTCTCCACCGCATCTTGTATCGCTCTTCTTTCAACAGGTGTCGAACCGTATGGAACGCATATAATGACTCTTGGTCTTGCAAAAAAACTTTTATCATGAACTTTTATGATAAAATGTTTAACCATCTCTTCAGCAGCCTTAAAATCTGCTATTACTCCGTCTTTTAATGGTCTTATAGCGTGAATCTCTGTAGGAGTACGTCCAAGCATCATCTTTGCTTCTTGTCCAAATGCATATGGAACCATCGTACCTCTATGATTTAACAATGCAACTACGGAAGGCTCATCTAACATTATCCCTTTTCCTGGGATATAAACCAAAGTGTTCGCCGTCCCCAGATCTATAGCCATATCCAGCGAAAATAAACTAAAAAAAGCGTTAAACATAAAAGTTGTCAACTAATTAATAACAAAACGATCAAAGATTGGAATTTTTATAAAAAGCTAAACTGCTGTTACAATCACATCTTCATATATTAATACTCTACCTGAGCAACACACATTAAACATAGCAATTTAGTTTGACACTACTTAAAAACATAGAACTCATACAACTATATCGCGCAAATAAAAGCATATAAATAAAACAAAAACGCTACACCATTTTATCATACTAACGGTGCAGATGATAGAATATTTACAAAATATAATCCAGCACTATATAATAGTGCTTCACTTACCTACTATTTATGATGTAGAGCATTTTGGGCCACAAGTATAGCTTTTGCTAATGTTACTTTTATATTAATCATTAATTTTGACAATGAATTTCTTTCACTGCTATACAACTCAAGAAATAGAAAGTTATATTATATACTGTAATTTTGAGACTAACGTATGTTGAAAAAACCTCTAGTTATTTCTTTCATGTTAAGCGCAATGCTGATATATTTCACGTATCATATGTTTGCAGGAAATAGAGGATTATTTTCTTATTTTGGATACGAAAATATAATCGCTGAAAAAGAAGGTATTTTAGATTCTTTGAATTCCGAACAAATCGCCTTAGAAAACAAAGTTCATATGTTATATGCAGAAAGTATTGACATTGATTTTTTAGATGAACTCGCTAGAAGTAAATTAGGACTCATTGCAGAAGATGAAGAATGTATGTTGAACTACAGCTCATCTACAAGTATAGCAAAACCTGAGTAAATTAGAGTGTATAGACGCAGCTTGCTTTTATCTTGTTTTCTATTTATACGTAAGAATTAAATATTACTTTGCAATACGTAAATGATAAACGTGAAGTTAACGAGATATACCGTGCTTAATCTGCACGCAATTACGCTTTACTTTTTTACATTTAGTTTATAGGTTAACTAACTCAACTATTATTTGTTTAAGGTTTATGCATGGCTTGCTCGGATAAAATAAAAGCAAGGATTGCGCCTTCGTCTCTTATCTCACAATACGTCAAGCTGAAGCCCAAAGGTGGTGGCGAATTTTTGGGTCTCTGTCCGTTTCATCAAGAAAACACACCATCATTTACTGTAAGTGACGTTAAGGGCTTCTATTATTGCTTCGGCTGTGCGGCTCACGGAGATATCTTTTCATTTATAATGGATTTTGAAGGACTAGATTACAAGACAGCACTTGAGAAGCTGGCGGCCATGGCTGGTGTCGAACTAGAAAAAAAGCATGAGCAAAGCAGAGATAAAACTAAAGAAGTATGTTATGCAATTTTTGAAGAAATAACAAAATTTTACCAAAATCATTTATATTCGCAAAATGATACTTCCGGGCTGGATTATCTGTGCCTTAGAAAGATAAAAACCGATATTATAGCGTTATATAGATTAGGACTTGCTCCATATGACTCAAGCAAAATATTTTCATATTTGAAAAAAAGATTTACCCTCGAAGAAATTGCTTTGTCTTCTGTATTTGGGAAAGATTTAAGCAATCTTAAAGATTTGATGCGTGGTCGTGTGATATTTCCTATATTTGACCGTAGCAAGCGTGTTATAGCATTTGGTGGTAGATTGATAAACAGTAGTCATTATGGACCAAAGTATATAAATTCATCTGAAAATCCACTATTTCATAAAGGCGATATTCTGTATGGACTTCATGAAGCAGAAAAGGCTGCGCGCAAGGCGCGGGAGATCTTTGTAGTTGAAGGATATATGGATGTGCTCGCTCTTGCAGGCTCTGGATTTAAAAACGCTGTTGCGCCACTTGGAACAAGTTTTAAAAAATCTCATGTTGAGTTGCTTTGGAATATATCTAAAAATCCTATTATATGTTTTGACTCTGACAATGCAGGTCTTACTGCTCAAAAACGTATAGCTCTTGAGGTTTTACCAGATATTACTCCTCAAAAATCGTTACAATTTTTGATGCTGAAAGACGGAAAAGATATCGACGAGGTTATAAACAAGTTTGGAGGTGATATGGAAAGACTCGGAGAAGTATTAAATTCAAGTGTATCACTTGTAGATTTTCTTTTTGCAACCGAATCTAGCGCAAGAAAATTATCAACTCCAGAATCTCAAGTAGAGTTTAAAAATACACTAATAAATCTTGCAGCTTCTATAAAGGATAAAGCACTAAGCATCGAATATAGGCGATATTTTTTAGATTTATTTTTTAAAAAACGATACAGTAAATTTAATAGTAGTTCTAAAAATGTAGCGCATTCTGCAGTACTAGCTAGTCAAATGAAATTCTTGATGAATAAAGAAAATAGTCATATAATGGCCATTTTGTGTGTATTGTTGAAATTTCCTGAATTGTTGAATGAACACGAGATATATGATGAGTTTGTGAACTTTGAAGCTAAAGATTTTGGTCTATTTAGCGAAATTAGGGACTACGTTTTGCAGCGCTCTGCCAATAATTGTAATAACGAGCTTGATTCTATAAAAGGAATAAAAAGTACAATATTGAGTAGAGCCGCAGAAGCAAGTGTTTATATAGGTAGCTCTATAGATGAAGCAAGAGCTGTTTTGACTAGAGCATTTCGTGTACATTCGTTACTAATATTGCGCTCTCAGATCGAAGAAACGCAACAGGAATTGCTGCAAAATCCGAGTGATGAGCTTATGTCTAGGCTTTTACAGCTTAAGTCATATGAATTGCGTTATAAGAATGAGCTAAAAATTGCGTAGTACTAAACTTTGCTTCAATTAAATTTTGATGATTAACCTAGTATTTATCACATTGGAGGTGAACTGGCTGTGAGTAATAACCTGCGAAAAGAAAAAGAGCAGAATAAAAATGCTGCTACTAAGAAAACTTTGGAAGAACTCATTGAAAAAACCAAGGATATAGGGTTTGCTAATTATGATGAATTAAATAAGATTCTTACTTCAAGTGCAGGTCAAGAAAAAGTAGATGACACAATGTCATTCTTTAGTGATGCCGGAATCAGCCTTTCTCAGGCTCGCGAAGATGAAGAAAACATAGATACTATAGATCTAGATGTTTCTATAAAACCACAAAACTCTTTTACTACTAAAGGAGAAAACGATGTTGATGAAGCTGAAGCTCTAAGTAGCAATGACCCGGTGAGGATGTATCTCAAAGAGATGGGGTACAGACTTCTTTTAACTAGAGATGGGGAAGTTGAAGTTGCAAAAAACATAGAAGAAGGGAAGAGAAGAAGGATTGCACATCTATGTAGAAGTCCACTTGCTGTCAAAGCAATTATGAGGTGGTATGAAGGACTTGTGAATGATACTATAATGCTGCGTGAAGTGATAGATCTTGATGCTACATATTCACAAGAATTACATAAAGACAGTTTTGGCATAGAAGGCGGAAAGGGCGATTTTGATGAAGAATTGTCTGAGAATGAAAATATGGATTCAGAGATAGAGGATATCGATGAAAATGAGAGACATGAGAATGCTTCTATACTCAGCATGGAAACTGAACTAAGACCAAAGATAATGGCATTGTTTAATAGTGTTGTGGATTTAGGTAGTAAGCTTCTGGTTTTACAACAAGAAAAATTAGATCTAATACTAACTGGAAAAGCTTTCTCAGCTGAACAACAAAAAACATATGAGGATTTAATATCGCAGCTTTCTGATATTATGCTTGAGATGCGATTGAATGAGATGAATATAGAAGCATTGATTAGTGAGCTTTATCAAAATAATAAAAAACTGATTCAAGTTGAAACAGAGTTGTTAAAATTAGCTGTATCTTATGGGATAGATAGAGCAGACTTTTTGAATAAATATACAAAAGAAGAGCTAAATCCGAATTGGATTTCTAGCTTGAAAAAAGATCCTAAATACAGCAAGTTCATTTCTGAAAATGAAAGCAAAATTGATGAGATTAGAAATGAAATTAAGCAGATGGCAATAGTTTGGTCAATTGATGTAGCAAGCTTTAAGGAGCTTGTTGCGGAAGTACAAAAGGCTGAAAGGATGGTTGCTAAATCTAAAAAAGAGATGATAGAAGCAAACTTAAGGCTTGTAATTTCTATAGCTAAAAAATATGCAAATCGCGGCTTGCAGTTCTTAGATCTGATACAAGAAGGAAATATAGGGTTGATGAAAGCTGTAGATAAATTTGAATACCGCAGAGGATATAAGTTTTCTACATATGCAACTTGGTGGATTAGACAAGCTATTACTAGGTCTATAGCCGACCAAGCAAGGGTAATTAGGATTCCTGTGCACATGATAGAAACAATCAATAAGATACTGCGCACTGCAAGACAAATGACACATGATTTGGGAAGAGAGCCTACACCTGAGGAAATAGCAGTAAAATTAGATATAGATGTAGACAAATCTAGAAAGGTGCTAAAGATAGCTAAAGAACCTATGAGTCTTGAAAATCCTGTTGGTGATGATGAAGGTAGTGTCCTTGGTGATTTCATTGAAGATAAAAATGCATTGCAGCCTCTAGATGTCGCTGTACGCTCTAATTTGCGTGACGTTACCACTAAAGTCTTAGCATCTCTAACACCAAGAGAAGAAAGAGTCCTGAGAATGAGGTTTGGTATAGGGCTTTCTATTCAAGATCATACTCTGGAAGAAGTTGGACACCAGTTCTCTGTTACCAGAGAACGTGTGAGACAGATTGAAGCAAAAGCCCTGAAAAAATTAGGAAGACCATATAGAGCGAAGCAATTTAAAGGATTTGTTTAAAATACAAATAAAAAGCTAGAATCTGATAATTTGCTTGTTATGTTTTTAAACTTTTATCTTATTATTGCGTAGCTTGATTGCTATAGTCGTTGCAACAATGCAGTTAAATGAAATTTAGTTATGCTAGTTATTTAGCTGCACTAGTTTTATGTCGAGAGTTATATACTTCTAATAAATGAAGAGTTGGGATTTATTAGAAATATGGCACTCAAGTTTAACTTGATGTTTTAAATTTCAAGCTACATATACACTCTATAACACTTTTCAACTTTCTTGATTATATATCTAAGCGATCTTTTTATTTATATCTTATTTATGCAATATTTTTAAATGGCTATGTGTAGATTTTTTGTATCATTATTGCTCGTAAGTCTTATGCTGCTTGGATGTAACAAAGATACAAATAAAACAACTATAGACTCTCAAAAATTGATAAATAATTTCTATGTTTGTAAAGTTGATAAAATTAAGATTGTGAATATGTCTCAGAATTCTTCAGAGAATGCATTGTTGGATGTATTGCCTCAATCTAGATTGGTCGACATGGTAAGGAAGAAGTTCAAAGCTGTAGGCGGCTCTAGAGAATTAAAAGTTGTGATAGATAATGCTGCAATAAATGAGATAAAAGATGAAATACAGAGTACACATGTCGAGAGTTATTATGGTGTCTATGATGTAAGATTTAGACTTGATCACTCTGATGAGAAGAATCATAGAACAATAGAACTTGCTGTACACGTGGAAAACTTCAGGCATATTTCTGGGAAACTTTCTCTTGCTGAAAAAAGATTAATTATCGAAAATCAAGGTATAGAATTGTTATCACTACTAGAAGATGAGTTTCGTAGACAAATCCCTAAATACTTCCTCAATCACATTAATGTACTATAAAGAATATGCAATTGACTCTTTCTAATTTCTTAAGCCAGAGTCGCTGATTAATATGACACTGCCGACAAAGCTTTAAATTTCAAATCTAAAGTTATACCTTGAGTTCATAAATTCCAAATGCTTCAGCACGCTGCCGATTTTGCTTTCACAATATATTAATATCTTCAACTTCTATGTTCTATCTAGAATCTCTAAAGTCTATCTACCCAAAATTGATTTATTGCGCAAATAAATTTTTGCGGAGAAGTTAAATATACAAAAATTAGCTTTTAGATCTGCCCTGCGCTAATTTTCAGATATATTAATTGGCCCTATGCTGCAAATGCTACTTTCATAAAATCCATAAGTTTTTTTGGGTCTTTTACAACATTTTCTTACTGATTTAAAACACTATTTTGACACTCGGGGCATCATTTTATGCTGCTTCTGAGACTTTTGGTGCGGCGTACTCTAAAATATTTTCAAATGATAGCAATTCCCCAAGTAACAGTATATATTTGCTGCATATTTTGAGATTTGAGTTTAGCTATACTAGAAGCAAAGCAATCAGGAGTGTGCTTAAATTCAAAAAAGATCAAGCTACAGTGTTCTGTTATTTTTGGAGTTGGAGAGTTGGGATAACAACTGCATTTAGTAATAATAGAAAATTTTGATTATTTCGATATATTTGTTTATGATAGCTAAACTAAATTTTTATGCCTACAAAAACTTATGCTAACAAATAGATGTGTTTATAACTATAGTTGAGTATTTTTATGTTTATACAAATAGAGGCTACACCTAATCCTAGCACATTGAAATTCATTCCAGATGCAGAGATTTTAGAACCAGGCCAAACTTTCAATTTCTCTATAGGTGATGAAGTAGCTATTTCGCCACTTGCAGAGAGGTTATTTTCTTTAAGTGGTATTAATAATTTATTTATCACTGATAGCTTTATATCAGTAACAAAAGCAGCTGATATTGAATGGAATACTTTGCAGACACTAATTGTAAGTGCTATTACTGATCATTTGGTTGCTGGACATCCTGTTATTTTGAAGCGATATATTTTGGATGAGCATGCTGTATCTAATGGCGATTCATCTGATTCTGAAGTTGTACAAAAGATAAAAGATCTTATAGAGACTATGGTGCGTCCAGCTGTTGCTCAAGACGGTGGTGATATTTTGTATCATGACTTTATAGATGGTGTTGTATATCTCAAGTTATATGGAGCTTGCTCAGGATGTCCAAGCTCTGCGTTTACGCTAAAGAGTGGTGTTGAAAATATGTTGAAACATTATATACCAGAGGTAAAGTCTGTGGAACAAGTATATTACTAATTAGTTTTTGTTGAATGATTAGAAAACAGAAAATAGTTGTTGCAATGTCCGGCGGAGTTGATAGCTCTACTGTTGCTGCAATGTTGAAAAATGAAGGACATGAGGTCATAGGTATTACATTACAACTTTATGATCATGGAGTTGCTTTACAAAAAAAGGGAGCATGTTGTGCAGGTGTTGATATCTATGATGCACAGATGGTAGCAGAAAAAATCAACATTCCACATTACGTATTAAATTATGAAAGCATATTTAAGCAAAGAGTCATTGATGATTTTGCAGAAAGTTACTTAAGAGGTGAAACACCTATTCCATGTGTGCGTTGTAATCAGAAAGTAAAATTTAATGATTTGTTCAATGTTGCTAAAAATCTTGATGCTGATGCTTTGGCTACAGGACATTATGTACGCAAAATCAGCGGTGCGGATAATGCACAGATGCATAAAGGTATAGATAGCGCAAAAGATCAAAGTTATTTTCTATTTACCACTACTCAAGAGCAACTAAATTATCTAATGTTTCCGATTGGTGGTATGTATAAATCTGAGACAAGAGCTCTTGCTAAGAAATTTGGGCTTGATATTGCAGAGAAGCCTGATAGTCAGGATATATGTTTTGTGCCGAGTGGTGGTTATGGAGATTTAATACAGAGGATGCGCCCTGACGCATTTATACCTGGAGATATACTTTTTAAAGATGGCACTATTATCGGAACTCATAAAGGAATTTTTCATTACACTGTTGGACAAAGGAAAGGAATGAATATAGGTGGTCATTCTGAACCACTATATGTACTAGAAATAAAGCCCGAAAAAAGGCAAATATGGGTAGGGTTTAGGTCAGATTTAAGATCACCAGAATTTTTTATAAAGGATTTGAATTGTCTATATGAAGGTAGTATTCCAGATGAAGGCATTGAGTGTGTAGTCAAG
Organism: Candidatus Lariskella endosymbiont of Epinotia ramella; assembly: GCF_964019805.1. Taxonomy (NCBI): domain Bacteria; kingdom Pseudomonadati; phylum Pseudomonadota; class Alphaproteobacteria; order Rickettsiales; family Candidatus Midichloriaceae; genus Candidatus Lariskella; species Candidatus Lariskella endosymbiont of Epinotia ramella. The sequence continues at coordinate 1,503,591 of NZ_OZ026472.1, forward strand.
ATACGCTCTGGACATTTGGGAAGTCCTGCTCGAGTTTATAGAGAGTATGATGGCAAAAATCGTGTGGTGTTATTATGTGATGACTATATTGCAATCGCACCAGGTCAAGCCTGTGTAATGTATAATGATTCAAGACTACTAGGTGGTGGTTGGATAATGAGTCGTGATAATTTTAGGTAATAGATTTTAGCACTATTCCTCTTGAATATAGCGATGTTTAGTATTATATAAAGTAACTTGTAAAAAGTGTAATGCATTAATATGTTCCACGTGGAACATATTTTTGATATTTAAACGTATATAGCTAAAGCACTATAAAATAGGGATGGCAAGCGAGTATTTAGAATAAATTTTTATTTGCTTGTAATCTGTAATATAACTGTTATTTCAGGCAAAAAGCTGACTTCAAATTTATCAAAAAGATAAAAATTTAGCATGACTTTTTTACGGTGCTTTAGCCATATATTGCAAAGCATTATACATAATTGAATTTTACAATTTATTATTAATTATATAAAGTTAGGCTTCAGCAGGAACTAGAAATAATATAGACGTATATGTATATAAAATACATAAGGAGCAAAACATTTTAAATGCACCAATTTTATTAGGGTGTCAATTTTACAAACTTTTTATTATGCTCAACTGATAAAATTAGCTTTAGACATAAATAGTTTGTAATCAAAATATTCTTTCTAATATAAAACTTCCTATAAAGCACACGCATGAGGATTTTAATAGCACGATTTTTTTAAAGTACAAGTGAGTTTCTAAAGTACTTTTATCATGTTCCACGTGGAACATTGTGATACATACCGTAGTTAATTAAATAAACAATGAATATCTCTATGAGTACTACCAACCATATACAAAATAAAAAGTTTGATGCAGAGATAGGGAAAGTACTGCACTTAATGATACATTCTTTATATACAAATAAAGAAATTTTCTTACGTGAATTGATATCAAATGCTTCAGATGCATGTGATAAATTTCGCTATGAGATGACACAAAACTCACAACTCGGCTCTGAAGAAGTATTAAAAATCACTATAAAAATAGATCAATCCAAACAAACTCTAACCATTTCTGATAATGGCATCGGAATGAATGAGATTGATTTGATAGAAAATTTGGGCAGAATTGCAAGTTCTGGCACTCAGAGATTTTTAGAGCAACTTGGTAAAAACGGTAATGATCTCAGCTTAATAGGGCAGTTCGGCGTAGGGTTTTATTCTATATTCATGGTAGCAGACACAGTAAAAGTGTATTCCACTAAATTCTCTGAGCAAAAAACTTATCTATGGGAATCTGACGGCAAAGAAGGATATAAAATTACAACTTTAGAAGAACAAATGCCACATGGAACATCTATAGAATTACATATCAAACCTTCAGATGTCGAGTTCCTAGAATCATATAGAATCAAATATATAATCAACACATACTCTGATCATATAGACTTTCCAATAGAGCTTATAGAAAATGATGGAGAGCCAGAAGTAATTAATTCTTCTTCCCCAATCTGGACTAGACCTAAATCAGAGATTTCAGACGAACAGTATGTAAATTTCTACCACAAAGTGGCACATATGCCTGGTGAACCATTATTTACAATTCATAATAAAGTGGAAGGAAATCTTGAATATATTAATCTACTTTTTATCCCAAAACAGGCTCCATTTGATTTATTTCATCCAGATAGAAGTGCACGAGTGAAACTTTATGTAAAGAAAGTTTTCATCACAGATGACGTTGATGTAATCCCAAGATATATGAGGTTTTTGAGAGGTATCATAGATTCCAGCGACCTACCTCTCAACATTAGCAGAGAAACTTTGCAACAAAACGCAACTGTACATAAAATTCGCAAATCAGTTGTAAAAAGAGTACTAAGCACATTAAAGCAAGCATCAAAAGAAAATCCGGAATTATATAAGGAATTTTGGATGAGCTTTGGTGAAGTTATGAAAGAAGGCTTATGTGAACCTGCGTTGGAAGAAAAAGAGGATTTGCTTGATGCATGTAGATTTTATTCAACTAAATCTGGTGATGAGTTCATTGACCTAAGTACATATGTAGATAGAATGCATTCGGAACAGAGCGAAATTTATTATATTACAGGACAAAACTTGGATGTACTTCGTCAAAATCCGCAACTTGAAGGATTTGCAAAACGTAACATAGAAGTCTTACTTTTGACTGATCATGTAGATGAATTCTGGGTAAATGTTATTTCTCAATATAAAAACAAGTTTATGAAATCTATTTTGGTTTCCGATATTAATTTAGACGAAATACAAAAATTACCAGAAGACAGTAAAAGCACAGCTAGCAATCATAATGACGCTGAGCAGGAAGCACTAAAGGCATATATCAAAAATGTATTAGGCGATAGAATAAAAGATGTCAGACTTTCTACTAAGCTTGTAGAAAGTCCAGCTTGTCTTGCTATTTCTGAAGGAAGCATGAATATCAAGATGGAAAATTTATTAATTGAACAAAAACAATTAAACAAACGCTCTGCTAAAATTTTAGAGGTAAATGCACTGCATCCATTGCTTATAAAGATTATGAAAAGTGTATCGGAAGGTTTAGCTGGAGAAAGAGAATCTGAAATGGTGGAAATAATTTTTGGGCAGGCATGTTTAATAGCAGGGGAACCAATAAGTAATCCAGTAGATTTTGTGACAAAATTAAATAAATTATTAATTACATGATAGATTCTTCGCCAGATATTGGAAAACTTGGTGTACATAATCAGAATTTCATAGTAGAAGAGCGTTGTATAAAATCTGATTTTACAAAATCTCAAAACGCATTTTTCTCTTCTGCAGAAAAGAAAAACAAGTTAAGTACAAACTCAGAATTTCAAAACATACTTAGCTCTTTTATAAAAAGAGAAGATGGTGCTTACAACTTCAAACGCATAAGCACAAGCATCGCAGATGGTGTAGAAATACACACCTACACTCTTTCATCGCAATTTTGGCCAATAGAAAATCAAAATGATCCTGCATTTTTATGGAATCATAGGTTAATTATTTACAAGCCTGATAATGTTTTACACAACACTGCCTTTATGTATGTAAACGGTGGTAACAACATAGATGAAAAAGGAAATGAGACATTTCAAGATTCTCCTGAACAGCTAGATTTTATAGGGCTTGCAAAGAGAAATAACATAATTGTTGTTAATTTACTCAATGTTCCAAACCAATATATTTTTTTCGGAGATCAAGCTTCTCCTCTTCCTAAACGTGAGGATCAAATACTGGCGTACACATATAGAAAAGTAATGGAAGATCCTGCACAAAATGCATATCTCGCTGGTCACCTGCCAATGGCTAAATCTATAGTGAAAGGAATGGATGCTGTAGAAGACATAGTATCATTAGAGTTTCGTATAGAAATCAAAAATTTTATATTATCTGGAGCTTCAAAAAGAGGGTGGGCTGCGTGGCTTGCCGCACTTGAGGATGAACGTGTTTCTGCATTGATGCCAGTTGTAATAGATATTCTAAACGTAAGAAAAAATATACACCATATTTGTTCTGTATATGGTGGCACATGTCCTATCGCTCTTAAAGATTATATAAATGAAGGAGTAATAGAGGCTCTGCAATCGAAAAACGGCGAGTATTTAATGGATATAGAAGATCCATTAAGCTACCTTAAACCTGAATATGATACGAAATATTTAAATAGGCTTGGAATAGCAAAATATATAATAAATGCAAGTGGAGATGATTTTTTTACGCCTGATTCTTCGCGCTTCTACTTTAACATACTACCGGGGAAAGAAAATTATATTAGGTATATTCCAAACGCTGCTCACTACTTGCTTGGAGGGAAAATAGGTACACTGTTAAAAACAGATGTGGTCGTACAAGATGCTGTTGAGAGATACCTATCTTTGCAATTAAATAAAGTTGCATTGCCGCAAGTTTCTTGGGAGTTTTTCCCTTCACAAATTGTGTTACACTCTTCTGCAGCTCCACAAAATGTAAAACTCTGGAGAGCTTATAATGAAGAGTCTAGAGATTTTAGATGTCTTCAGATTAATCATTCTCCTTATCAAAAGCTTAGCCTTTGGTATTTTTTCGCCAAGAAATATATTGCTTCATGGTTTACAGAGAAACTTTGTGACGCACAATATTCTTCTATAAATATTGATTATCAATGTGACGGCATTTCACAATGTGTTATAACAGCAGAGTTACCTAAAATAACAAGAGGATTTCAAGCTGCATTTTTAGAAATAGATTATTTTTTAGATGATATGAATCCATTTACTATTACTACAGAAGTGAATATTGCTGGAGTAACTGACACTCCTTACAAAGTCACTATTGACTAACCTTTAAAATTGTTTATATTTTGCTTGCAATTTTAGAAGGATAAAATAATAAACAAGGACTTTTTAAAGTCCTTGCATCATCACTCTAAGGAATATAGGATTTATCTTGATCTGCAGAAAAATTGACAAAATTGCCAAAAACCTTATGGATTTTATGAAACTATAACGCCAATTCTGGATAAGGCTATATTTTACAAGGGATGAAAGTTAAAATTTAAAGATGGTTTGTTTTTCTTGAAGGCATAAGCAACAAGAGCAGCAAGAATATTAACAAATGCGTTAATAGGAGATCTGTGCCTTGTATGCTCGATATTCATTTTATTTTTTAAATAATCGAATACAGTTTCTATTATAGTTTGTTTTCGGAGTAAAATTTTATCTCTGAGGGTCATTAATTTGTTTTGCATGTTTTTTCTTATGCTATGCACCATTTTAAGACCTCTTTCATACAAATTGAGAAACAGATTTTGCTTTATATAGCCTTTATCTACGTAAACTGTACCAAGCAAATCTTTTGTTAATTTGGGAACTGGGACTCTATCATCTACATTTCCTTTTGTGATCTGCAAAGCAACAAATTCGCCTTTTTCATTGATAATTAAATGTAATTTAAATCCATAAAAATAACCCATGGTGGACTTGCTATATTTGGCGATGCCTTTAAAAACTTTATTACTAGATTGTCTTTTTGCGTGACAAACTTTAATCGGCGTAGAATCCATAAAATACACACCTGTTTTCTCGCCGAATAATAAGTGCAGGAGTATATTTAATGGCATAAAAAGTCTTGTCATCAGCGCAATAAAGCGATTATAGCTTACAGCTTTTGGGAAATCATTCTTATGAAGATATTCCACATATGTTTTATAAAAATACTTAAAATTCTTTGAATGCGATGTGTGATACATTATCACAATTGTCAGCATTTCACTAAGGCTCATTGAGCATAAACGATTCCTCTGAGCAAAAGACGGCAATAACTTGCTCTTCTCATGCGCAGAATAAATTTTGCAAAAATCATCTACAAAACAATATAATTCTGTTATATCTTTCTTCATACCTGTGCCATGCTTCTTCTATAAAAAAATTATGTAGCACAGGTATTATCTATTGTATACCTACCTTATATAACTTCCAAAAAATATAGCCTTATCCAGAATTGGCGTTATAGTTATTTGAGTTGCATTAGCCTATGCATTAAGTTATAAGGAAAGCTAAAATGCGCACAAGTCACTATGGTATAGATTTAAGAGAGAAAGTAATAAGCTTCATAGAATCGGGTAACGCCAAGTCTGTTGCATCTCGACACATTAGATGGCTTCTTCTCAAGCGTGCTAATCTAACTCAAATAACTATAGCTAACCCATTATATTCCTTGCATAGAATTTTGAAGTGAAGTTGTAATTTCTCTGCCATTTATATATTCACCTAGCATATCTCTTGCAAATGCAATGGTGATTTCTCTTCTTTTTTCAAGAGCAATTCTATCAAAATATTCTACTATATCCAATATGCTGGAAAAACTGCCTTCAATTCTACAACTTATATATTCTATCACATTTAATGAGACAGAAATCTGTTTATCTGAAAAATGTTTTATCAATAGCGCTTTGATCAGATCTAAACAAGGAGTTTTAATAAAAATATGATATGTCGAGTTTATTCTTGATTTCAGATCTGGAATTAAGCACTGTAATGGCGAGGCTGTCGTCATCAATAATGATATCTCATTTTCAAGTGCAAAGTTTATCAAGTAAAGTAGGGCTCTTTCGTCACTACATGTTTCCACATTTTCGAAAATGAGGTTCTTACTATATTCTAAGCTTAGTAAATTAGTTTGTTGACCTACATACACGGCATTTTTTCGTGTGCCCCAAATGTTCGCTAAATGGCTTTTTCCACTACCTTTTTCTCCTACTATAATTAACCTATTATGCGGCCAAATATTATCCCGTGTCACAGCATTGTACGCTTCTAAATTGCAAAGCGATACAACGAAATCATATGGATTATAATTAGATTTATAGACCAGAGGTAAAACTTGCTGTGTATATTCCATCTTTTTGACAACTACTCTACTTAGATTTATAGATATTAAAGGCATGGCCAATATACTAGTTACGCCTTGTGTCATAACTCTAAGGAATATGGGATTTATCTTGACCTGCAAGTCATCATGGCGCACCGAAAACCCAGCAAAAAATGGCAAAATTGCCAAAAACCTTATGGATTTGGTTAAGTAGTCGTTGCAAGGTACAGGATAAATTATATATCCGAAAATTAGCGCATGGTAATTCTAAAAGCTAATTTTTGTATATTTAATTCTCCACAAAAATTTATTTGCGTAGCAAACTGATTTTTGACAAACAGACTCATTTGAAAACGAGTGTACTGACCAAATGAGCTTTTTAGCAAAAACTTCATCCAAGTCTGATACTCGCATATTCATGCTATAATAAAATACATACAGCAGTATAGTTAAATCATTACTTTTGCTGCAAATAATGCAATTCAATATCTAGTAACTTAATTTCTTTTCAATTTGTTTTCCTATATACTCTATGATTAGGACGAATATATAATAGTAAACACCTGCGATCAATAGAGGTGTAAAAAAGGTAAATTGTTCTGCTGCGATAGCTTGTGACCTTCTCATTATATCCATTGCTCCTATTGTTCCTATTAGAGCAGTTTCCTTAAGCAACGCGATAATTTCATTTATCATAGAAGGCAAAATATTACGTATAACTTGCGGGAGTATTATGTCACGCCACATATAGAAATTCGGTATTCGCAAGGTTTGGGCGGCTTCAAACTGCCCTTTGGGAAGATATTCTATTCCAGCTCTTAGAATCTCTGCGACGTAAGCTGCGCTATTAAAACCAAATGTTAATATTCCAGCAAGCACAACGCTCATTTTTATTCCTAGGAATGAAGGAATTGCAAAGTAAACAAAGCTTAACTGTAAAATTACAGGCGTACCTCTTATCACAGAAATAACCGCACTTATACTTCTTATGCAAATATTTTTATGTCTCATGACGGCCAGTAGCGTTCCTAGTAGTATACCTACAAATGCAGCGGAGAAAAGGATTTGCAAAGTTACAACTGCACCAACGCCTATCAAGAGAAACTGAGAGCCAATATCCCAAAAATAACTTTTTATAGATTCTATATACTGCATAAGTAATGACAGATTATCAAGATGAATGCAAATTGCAAGATGAGCTGTAAGACGTTACCATAAACTTTAAAGCAACACTTTTATCTATCACTTTTTCTATATCTGTCAAACTAAATATTAATTCTGCAGTACATTTTGAAACCACTGTGCTGTTATATGAAAGCTCAGTAATGAGAAAGTCCACCGTGGCTCTAAAGGGGCGATTATAGTATTCAAAGAACTTTACATCCTTAACACTTACGTCTTTTCTTGTTTGTGTTTTGTACTTTAATACAGGGCTATCAGGATTTTGTCTTGTATCCATATAATTCAAAAACTCAGAAAGCACTTTTTTTGAAGAATTACTCTGTAAAAATGCTATTTTCTGATCCCAACTTTCTTTATTTGAATATTCTTCGTATTTATAGCTTTCTCTAGATTGAATATACGCAGTTATCATATATCTTGCAACGGATTTATCTATACTATCTCCTAAGTGTGATATAGAGTGAATCCTAGTGACATAATTAACTTGATCGTCTGTATAAGAAACTAATGGATATTGTTCAATAGAATAACGTGCTCTTGCCAGGTGTATAGCAACAATAGCAGCAACAAGTGCTAACAGTGTTACTATAAACATATATGTGAATTGTGTGTAATAAGAAAGATATCTGGATGTATGCCAATCCAAGGCAGCTTTAAAATAGCGCCCTGTTTCTATCTCATCATCAATGTTGAGCTCAGTCTTTTCCATTCCTAGGCTTAAGTAATATAAATATAGCTTCGTATCAAAATCCGAAATACCAAGTCTTCATTTACCTGTGATATATATGGTAATATGCATTATTCTAAAAAACCAAATACTCTATTGCAATACTATTTAACTGCTTTCTTCTAATTGCTTTGTGTATCTTTATTGCAGTGCCTGCAAACAAAGTGCTTGTGTAAGAATTTTAATGGCATGATTTTTTAGAGTAGTAGTTAATTTCTGAATCAAATATTATATATTTACAAAAAAATTAACGAAGTAATACTTGAAAATCAGGCCAAAGGAGTCTGCGCAAATGACTTGACTGGCAGGGCCTACTATATAGTTTAATGCAGAGTTTGCCATTTATATAAATTACTTGCATTACAATAGACTTCTTCTTCACACTCGGTTGCGAGGCAAGTGCAAGGAGCATACGAAAGCGCAAGTGTACAAGAAGCACATGAGCATACTATGTATGCTCAGGATGCAACAAAGCAATTGTCAAGCTGTAACAAACGTTTGAAGAAGAAATCCAATAAAAATTCTACATGCCAGACCTAGCATCTGCATTTGGAAGCATAGATAATAAGCTATATGATAAATCTGCCACATATTTTCCTGAGTCTCAATTAAATCTTAATTTAATTGAAGCATGATAACAAACATTGACCTAATGCTATAACTTATAGCATTAGGTCACATCGGTCATTTATGATATAGCACAGGAAGCTTTTACGTGATGTTGTACTTCTGCGTGATGTTCTGGATTAGGATCTAGTTCTAGTGCATGTTCTAGTGTTGCACCAGAAGTTTGCCCAGAGCTAGAACTTTGTTCTTGGTTAGTAGGATTTAGTGCCACATGGTTTGCAATAACCGCAGCACTCGTCAATTGAGCATTTGGAATATTATTAACTTCTACTTGCGATACTGTTTGATTAGTAGGCTGCTGTATAATATTACGTAAAGCATTACATATTTCTTCTGAAATCTTGTTAGCTTGCTGATATTTTGAGTCGCTAGTTTCTTTATCCATGTCTTGGTTACCTCCTTCATTTATAGTGCTGCAAGTAGAAGCACTCCCAACGGCACTAGTTTCATCATTTAGATCGATTTCTGCTAGCGCTGCTCCCAAAGCTGCTGTGTTAACTTGGCCATGCTCAAGATCAGTCTGAACAACTTGAGTGCCGGACTCTATTGTAACACTATTCTCCTGATTTGTGTTGTCTTGATTTCGCAAAGTATAAAATTTTTTTAAACAGTTCCAAAATGCATCTTTAAAACGTTGTAACAAATCAACAACTGGTTGTTTTAACAAAATCATAACTACCTCCTTGCTTTTATCCAATACATCAGCCTTCTGCAGACAGTAAAATCAAACGAGTAGTAGCATTTTAATGATAAGACACATAAATTAGTCCTTATAACACAAGCTGTAACAATTGTGTATATACTCGTTATGCTTCAAAATTGGGGCCTTTAGAATGCTCCTTATGTCTTTTGTTTCAAACAAACACTTGGCGCACCATTCTTCATAGCTCTTTTTGATTTCTAACTTCGTATGCACGCAAGTTAAATAGCAACTCTTCATTTATCAGAGGTATAGAAGCAAGTCATCGTTCACAGGTTAATCTCAAGTATAGAGCACAAAATTTATCAAGTGCAGGAAAACCAAGGTATGCGTTTATGAAAACCTTACATAGCAAGGCTGCAAATGCATGTGAACAATATGCACATACTGCAGGAACCACTTTGCATAGATCAATTGTTCCTGTTTTCTACTGAGCTTAAAATTGCACGATCTTAGCATACTAACAACTTCTAAAGAAGTGTGTTATCAAAAGTCAGATTCAAAATATTTTAACTTAAATAACAACTACAGTCGAAAATCTCTTTCATTTTACTGTTTAGCATTCGTCTTAGATATCGGATTTTTACTGAAATGACTATAAAAGCTCATGACTGCGATGCACCAACGGCTTTATGTTGATATTGCAGTGCATAAAAAGCGCTTTGGCCAACACTAACTGTCTTGGCGCATCGAATAGTATTTGTCATGCTGCTCCACAAGCACCTGTATAATAATTTTAACACACAGAAAACCTAGCAATTGCTTGGCAATTCCACGCATCGAATATAACAGCGCAGCAAGAGATGCCACAGTCTGTATATAATTTATCTTATATTGATTTATTTATTTTGTTAAGTTTTTTTAAATAGCAGCAATCATTATTACATTTTTTTATACCTCACAAGAAATTGATACATAGGATAAATTTTATGCAGCTTATTTACACCAAATCCTACAAATAACAACATATAGTCGCTACGTATTCTTTAGAAAATTTAAGATGTAATTTGATTGAGGCATACTAGAAGTACAACGACTAGGAGCGCACTTAAATTTTCTAAAAAGACGAACTAAAGCGTCCTGTTATTTAGGGAGAGTTGGTATTATATAAAAGTATATGGATCTATATCTATTTTAATCTTAATACAATTTTGTTGCGGAAGTGAGCCGATAAACTTTTGTACCATATTTTGTATGTTTATCGGTTTTGGAGTTCCTACTCTATTTTTAGAGTGATGCGTTGGAACTCTTGCTATTACTCTATATCTATACATTGATCTTAGCTTAAATATTGGAGCGGGAGTGGGACCTAGCATATATTCAGTATCTATTCTAACGCTACGTATAAACTCAAGAAGTTTTGATTCATTAGCGCATGAAAAAGTTATAAGCGCAAGCCTCGCAAAAGGAGGCATCATAGCTAATTCCCTATCATTTAGTTCAGACCTTAAAAATCCTTCTCTATCATACAAAGCTATATTCTGTAGTACTACACTATTTGGCATATATGCTTGCAGGCAAACTACGCCTTTCGTACTTTCTCTCCCAGCTCTTCCTGACACTTGATGTATCAATTGATATGTCTTTTCAAGACTTCGTGGATCGCAGCTGAAGCTTCCTGCGTCTGCGTCAATAACACCAACTAAATGCAAGTCCTTAAAATGCAATCCTTTTGCAATAATCTGCGTGCCTATTATAATGTCAATATCTCTATTATGTATTGCATTAATCATTGCAGATGCAGTCTTGTGATTCGTTGCAGTATCGCTGGTGAAAACAGCTATTCTCGCACCTGGAAATAAAGATTTTAATTCCTCCTCTACTCTTTCTATTCCAGGGCCATAGACCAAGATTTGTTTGTGTCCACCACAGCTTTGACAGGAATTTGTATTAAGTATGTTATATCCACAATAATGGCATTGTAATATGTTCTTTTGTTTATGTAGCACAAGATAAAAATTACAATTTTTGCATTCTGCTTTGCTACCACATATTTTACAGATGCTGAGAGGTGCGTAGCCCCTTCTATTTAAAAATATTATGCTTTGTTTCTTTGCTTCTAAAGTATTTAATATTTGCCGCTTTAAAGCCGATGAAATCCAACTACCTTTTGGCAAAATTTCACTATTCATATCGATAATCTTTACCTCAGGCATTTCTACACGCGAAAATCTTTCTGGTAGATGAGTATGCTTATACTTTCCGTTTTTTGCGTTGCAATATGTCTCTATTGATGGAGTTGCTGAGGCTAATACTATAGGAATTGACTCAAGCTTTGCTCTGAATACAGCCATATCTCTTGCGTGGTATATCTGCCCTTCTTCTTGTTTGAATGATGAGTCGTGTTCTTCGTCAACTACGATCAATCCTAGATTTGAGAATGGCAAAAATAAGGCGCTTCTTGCACCAATGACGATGATACTCTCGCCACGAAGTGCAGCTTGCCAAGTGAGTTTTTTATTCTTTGCAGTAACAGAAGAATGCCATTGTGAAACTTGCTGCGTTTTAAATCTGTATTTTAATTTTTCAAAAAGACTAGTGCTGAGTACTATTTCTGGCAGCAATACTAAGATCTGCTTTTTCAGAACAACCATACGGTCTATTACAGCACAATAAACTTCAGTCTTTCCAGATCCTGTGACGCCATCCAGGAGTGTTGCACAAAACTCCTTGGAATTAAACAGTATTTGATCCGCAGCAGTTTTTTGGGCGCTGGAAAGAGCAATAGTTTTTTGATATTCATCCATGTCACTGTGATCAGGCGCACTTTCCTGCTCTTTTACATCTAAATCCAGAAATTTCTGGGACTTTGGCATAGATAACTTCAAAGCCATTCCAAGTGGCATCATATTATACTCAGCAACACGTTCTATGAACTTCATAAATGTTTGTGTTACCTTACAAGCAAGGTATACCTTGATCACTTGTTTAATCAGCCTTTTATCGCTATTTTCTTCCGACTTGGTTGTTTTGATAGCCCATATTATGCCTAATATTTCCTTACTTTTAAACGGAACTAATACAAAACACCCAACTAGATCCGAGTCATTCAGGAGTATTTCCTCACTTATTGTATAATCAAATAGCTTATTAAATGGCAGAGGTACTAATACAGAAACTAATCGCATATGATAAATTATTGTGTAAGATAATTAGTTCTAAATGATTTTGCGCAAGAATAAAGAGCGGTGGTATTTCACACTGCCGAATTTTTTAATCGCATTGATGTGCTCGAAAGTTCCATACCCCTTATTCTTAAGCCAAGAATAGTGAGGAAATTCTTTGCCAAGTAATAGCATTATCTCATCTCTTATTACTTTCGCAACTATAGATGCTGAGGCAATCGCTAATGATTTCATGTCTCCGCCTACAATACATCTAGTTTTATCAGAAAGCTGAGGTTGATTAAATGGATTGGCATTACCATCCACCAAAATCACTTTGTCAGAGTAATCAAGTTTTAAAACGGCTCTCAACATAGCAAGATGCGTTGCTTCTCGGATATTTAGCTTATTTATTTCTTCAACACTGCTAAGACAAGCTGCCCATTTCGATACTTTTATAATACGTTCAAATAAGCACTGCCTTTGCTTCTCAGAAAGTTTTTTTGAATCTTTTATTCCGTAAATATCTGGATTTTTTTCGAAAAAAACAGCTGCAGCGACAATAGGGCCTGCAAGTGCACCTCTTCCTACTTCGTCGATTCCTATGACGCCACTTTCAAACTGATTATCGATAGATTGTTTGTTTAATTCTACCACTTCTTTAGTTCGCTTTATGGATTTCATAGATTGGTTCATCAACGTAATATGCGTTTCTTTCCTTATATATACCGCAGGTAAATAATATGTACATATGAAGTTAAACTTCAAAAAGAGTTAGGAAGAAATAAGGTGGCATGTGTATGGATCAATACTTAACGAGCGATCTAACGACACAAATTTTGAAATGTATGGCGAGTATACCTTTTCATTTACTCGAGGTATATAAGGAAAGTTTATGATGTGTAAATATAAAATTCATTAGTAATACCAACTCCCCACAAATAATAGATGACCTGCTGTTTGTTCGATGTGACTTTTCAATAATTTTCTAATTTTCTGTTGACGCCATATAGTGATTAGAGTATCATTCGCTTTACAGGTCATAAGGCTGGTGTTTTCACCAGCCTTATTTTTTTGTAGCAAGCATAGGTTAGTTAAGAAAATGTTGGTTTTTAAAACTCAGCTGGAGAGAGAAGTACTAGAGCTTTTGGAAAGTTCCATAAAAGCCATGGGGTACTGTGCGCTGCGCGTTAGAATTAATCAGGGAAAAAAGAGTAAAACATTACAGTTGATGATTGAAAGAATGGACTCTACCCAGGTGTCGGTTGAGGATTGCGAAAAGGTGAGTAAACAAGCTTCTGTATTGCTTGATTTGCATGAACCTATGAGAGATAGATATTACCTTGAGGTAAGCTCTCCTGGTATTGATAGGCCGCTTACAAGATACGAAGATTTCTCTACATATGAAGGAAATAATGTTAAAATCATTTTAAATCATCCTATTGATAATCAGAGAAAGTTTCTTGGAAAACTATGCGGTCTCAAAGGAGATAATGTTCTGTTGCAACAGCAAAGTGTTAGTGTAGAATTAATAGAAATTCCAGTATCCAATATATCGGAAGCCAATATAGAAAGTAATATGCTAAGAAAAGTTAGATTAAATAGATCACGGGGGAGAAATGCAACCAAGTAGCTTTGCAAATAACGAGATTATACAAGTTGCCGAGGCTGTAGCTAGAGAAAAGTCTATCCCGAAAGAAAAAATTATAGATGCTCTTGAAGAGGCAATGAGAGTTGCTGCCTATAGAAAGTATGGTAGAGAACATAAGATCTGTGCATCCATAGACCGCAAAACAGGAGCTATACATCTATATAGAGAGCTACTTGTAGTAGATGATAGAGATGAGTTAAATAGTAATATGCCTGAACAAACAGAAGATGGGGCAGCGCAAATGCAGATGATTACCTTGCAGAATGCAAGGTATAAAAATCCTGATGCTCTACCAGGCGATATTTTAAAAGATTCTCTTCCACCTCTTGACCTTGCTAGGCTTGCCGCTCAATCTGCGAAGCAAGTAATAATATCCAAGATTAAAGAGATAGAAAGAGAACAACAATATGAGGATTTCCAAAACAGAGTAGGTGATATATTACACGGTATTGTTGATAAAGTTGAACATAATAGGATTGTAGTAAAAATTGGGAATGCAGATGCTGTGCTGAGACGTGATCAAATGCTGAAGGCTGATCATTACAAACAAGGTGAGAGAATAAAAGCATACTTGCTTGAGTTAGATCGTTATGGTAAAGGTCCACAGATAATTTTGTCTAGAACAGATAAGCAGTTTATAGTTAAATTGTTTGCCCATGAAGTGCCTGAGATTTATGAAGGCATAATACAAGTGAAGTCTGTTGCTCGCGATCCAGGGTCACGTGCAAAGGTTGCTGTATTCAGTCCAGAATCTGCAATAGATCCTATAGGTTCTTGCGTCGGCATGCGTGGAGCAAGGGTGCAAGCTATTACCGCAGAGTTAAAAGGAGAAAAGATAGATGTTATCGAATGGTCATCCGATCCTGCAACGTTAGCGATCAGAGCTCTTGCTCCTGCTTCTGCAACAAAAGTGATAATTGATGAGGATAATAGGAAATTAGAAGTTGTTGTCCCGACTGATCAACAAAGCATAGCAATAGGTAGGCAAGGACAGAATGTAAGACTAGCTTCAGAACTGATAGGTTGGAAGATTGATATATTAACCGAAGCAAATGAAATTAAGCGTAGACAGGATGAGTTCAACGGCGCTACAGACTTGTTTGTTGAGGCCCTATATTTAGATAATCTGCTTGCACAGCTTCTTGCTTCGGAAGGTTTTGTGTCTATTGAAGATGTTGCAGAGGCAGATATAGGATATCTTTCAAGCATACAGGGGTTGAATGAAGAAATTGTCACGGAACTAGTTGCACGTGCCAGAGAATATATCAAATTAAATGCAGAGTCGAAAGAGTCTCAAGTAGATATTCCAGAAGAGAAAGAATCTTTGCCAGACACCAGTATATTTACAGATATTGGTATTACTCCTGAGTTTGCAGCTAGATTGATCGCCTCTGGTGTGGGGAATATGACAGAGCTTGCTGACCTATCACGTGATGAGCTAGTGGAGTTGATTCCTGATCATAATCTTTCGATTGAGCAAATAGATGATATAATTATGTCCGCAAGGAAGCATGTCTATTTTTCCTAAGGTTGTAATCGTTGGAAACCCAAACGTAGGAAAGTCCACCCTGTTTAATAGAATGGTACAAAAGAAAGCTGCTATAGTCACAGATGTTCCAGGGACTACAAGAGATTTTAATTCCTGCAACGTAACTTTTGCAGATTATCATTTTACTGTTATTGACACTGCTGGTTGGGAGCTTTTGCGTGGAGATGTAATAAAAAGCCAGATGCGAAGCAGTACTGAACAAGCTCTTGGAGATGCAGACATAGTCATGTTTGTTGTCGACGGGAGATGCGAGCTCTCTGCTGCCGATACTGAACTTGCTGGAGTTGTACTGAGATCTTCTAAAAAGGCACTACTTATTGTGAACAAAAGCG
Source organism: Candidatus Lariskella endosymbiont of Epinotia ramella (assembly GCF_964019805.1). NCBI lineage: Bacteria > Pseudomonadati > Pseudomonadota > Alphaproteobacteria > Rickettsiales > Candidatus Midichloriaceae > Candidatus Lariskella > Candidatus Lariskella endosymbiont of Epinotia ramella. The sequence continues at coordinate 1,519,852 of NZ_OZ026472.1, forward strand.
AAGCTGGTTTTAAGCTTGACACAAATGAGTTATATAAGCTTGGCTTTGGAGAACCTATCTTTATATCAGCAGAACATAAATTAGGTTTCCAAGAATTATACCTGGGATTAATTGAAAAAATAGAACAATTTCATAGTCTGCATGGTATCAATATTAGTAATGAGATGCAGGAAGAATGCATAGAGCAGGATGAACTTCTATTAAGTGCTAAAGCAGTATCTAGCGAGGACAAACTGCTTCAGTCAAGTGAGCCAGAAAAACCCAAGGCAGAATATAGCAAAGAACAGCAGTGGAGCTATGATAAAAAAATGCCACGCTTTGCACTAGTTGGAAGGCCAAATGTTGGGAAGTCCACATTATTTAATAAAATTATTGGCGCCAGGCGTAGTATAGTATCTGAAGTAGCTGGCACAACACGTGATATCGTGAGTCATGATATAGCCTTTGATGGAAAGATTATCACGTTACTTGATACTGCCGGCCTTAGAAAACAAAATAAAATTGATGAGACTGTAGAAGAGTTATCCATAGAAAAAACAAAAGAAGCCATATCAAAAAGTTGTGTACTCTGCCTTGTAGTTAGCGCACCACAGATGTTTGAAAGTCAAGATATTGCAATAGCACAGCTAATCATTGATGCCGGGAAGGGATTAGTTTTAATTGTTAATAAGTGTGATTTGATAAAAGATTTGAATAGCTTGAGAGAGGAAACACAATTTCATGTAAAAAAATATATTTCATCTGTGCATGATATTCCAATAATATTTACATCAGGGCTGAATAGCTCAAAACCTATTTGTAATGAGATATTGCAAAAGGTTCTGGAGACTTTCTCTAAGTGGAATTCACGCTTTTCTACATGGCAATTAAATAAATGGCTTAAGCAAGCAATTCAAATCCACACTCCGAGCCGCGCTTCATCTGGAAGATCCATTAGGTTAAAATACATAACACAAACAAGAACATGCCCTCCAACTTTCGCACTTTTTACTAACTATCCAAATGATATCGATGGGCAGTATGTGCGCTATTTATCTAATTCTTTTGCCAAACACTTCCATTTATCTGGCACTCCGATAAAATTATTGTTCAAGAAAACTAGCAATCCATATGTGAAAAATAGTCATTAAGTATGGCAAAAGTGTATATACTTTTAAAAAATGAAGAAGTGATATTGATAGTCAAGGAAATTGAAAACTTTGCAATTAAAAAGCTAGCACGTCCATCCGCCAAAAGTATGTATTTTAGCTTTTGAAATGCCTTGATACAGCTTATATATTGTGCATTTTATTACTCAGCTGATGGCATCTGTGTCAATCTGTTGTGATTTTTTAGTACACGCACCAAAAGTCTTGGAAGAGGCATAAAATAATGTTTAGAGTATCAAAATAGTGTTTTTAATCCGTAAGAAAATGTTATAATATCCCAAAAAACTTACGGATTTGTATTATATGCCATCAGAAGAAGTGCAAATTAATAATACTCAAAGTAGAATATTTGAGGAGAGATTATCTAATAGTTTGAATCCCAAACACAAGTTATATAAATTAAGATCGATAGTTGATTGGTGTGGTCTTGATGAGCGAATTTTTGGTAAAGTTTCTGTGAAACGATATGGTAGAAGCCGTAAAGACCGTCGTGTTATGCTTGGTTTGTTTATGTTGCAAGCCATTTCAAGTGCCTCTGATTGTTATACTGAGGAGGAGCTTCAGGAAAATTCCTATTGGCAGTATTTTTGTGGATATGACTATTTCAAAAATGACATAATTGTATCTGAAAGTTGCATAAGAAGATTTCGTCAAGCTTTAGGAGAATCTGGGTGTCGTGAGATATTAAAGGAGCTTGTCAGAATAGGCTGTAAGATTGGCACAGTTAAAAAAAAGATTTGGCAGCCGTGATTATTGATACGACAGTTCAGCCAAAGCATATAAAACATCCACATGATTGTCATCTAATGGAAAAGGCGCGTTTTCAGATAGTTGAGCTTTGCAAGGATCAAGGTATATCGCTAAATGATACATATGCAAAGTACTACAAGCGTGGAATAATGAAGGTTTGGAAATATCGTGATGATAGCAAGTCCAAAAAGCGGATTAATCAGATGAAGAAGCTGAAAAGCAGGCTTGGCCGTCTAATAAGATTTTGCCATCGTGGTATTGCAAAACTGTCATTGACTATTTCACCAGAAGCCGCAGCAATTCTAGAAAAAGCTAATATGATCTATAATCAATCTGTACTTTGCAAACGTGCCAAAGAGGATTACAAAAAAGAAAATAAGGTACTATATAGTTTCCATGAACCTGCTGTTGAGTGCATAGGCAAAGGCAAATTGCACAAACCATACGAATTCGGCAACAAGGTTGGTATAGCGGTGAGTGGCAGAGGTAATTTCATAGTTGGAATAAAGTCATTTCATGGAAATCCATACGATGGACATACACTATCTGAGATGGTTGATGAGGTGAAAAAGGTTGCAGAAGATCCCAAAAAGATATTTGTGGACCTTGGTTACCGAGGTAATAATTTAAAGTCCAAAAGCAAAGTATATACGCCATATACCAAGAAAAGCCTTAGTTTTGCTGATAAAAAGATGATGAAGCGAAGAAGTGCAATTGAGCCTATAATCGGACATTTGAAGCATTTTGGTCGTCTTGGACGTAATTATCTGCGAGGTATAATAGGAGATATAATAAATCCATTCATATCAGCCATAGGCATGAATCTGAAGGCGATAGAGCGCACCTTATCTGGCTAATCACCTGAATTTAAACATATCAAAATCAAATGCTACAAAGTGGCAATAGAGGACGCATGCTTAAAACGCAGCATTTTGAACGCCTTACAGACATTTTTCCCGTTCTGCCATAAAAAATCACAATAAATTGACACAGGTACCATTACATGAGCAGCAAAACACACAATATAAAGTTGTAACAAGGCATTTCAAAAGCTAAAATCCATACTTTTGGCGGATGGACTAGAGCACCAAGAGGAGAGAAAGTATATGGAAATATTAATGGTTCCAGAAAAAGAAGGTTCTATAATGGCCCCAAGAAACGAACCAGAAAAAATAAAACAACCGATTTTTTGATAGTAAAATGAATCAAAAATAGGATTAAGTTAGTAGTATGAGTAAAAAGAAAAATTATACGGCTGAATTTAAGGCAAAAGTGGCTCTAGATGCCATACAAAGTCAAAAGGGGAAAGCTGAAATATGTAGTGAATACAAAATTCCTGCAACTAATTTATATGACTGGAAAGATAAGGCTATCAGGGATTTGTATCAGCTTTTTATTCCAGAAAGTGAGTATACAAAAAAGCAAAAACTCTCTGAGCAAGAAATAGAAAAATTGCATAAAATTATTGGCGAGATAAGCATTGAAAATAATTTTCTCAAAAAAAAATTGCAGAAATAAATTATGAAGAGAGAAAAAATATGTTAGAAATTTGTGCTGATATTTCTATAAGAAGACAAGCTGAGTTGCTGAATATTCCTAGAACTAAGTTGTATTACAAGCCAGTGATAAGTGATGAAAGTGAGATTGCAAATCTCATTAGGGAAATTTATTTATTATCAGATTGTAGATACGGGTATCGCAAGATAACAGCTGATTTGCATAACCAAGGTAAGATCATCAATGCTAAAAAGGTACTGAGAATAATGCAAGAAATGGAGATAGAAGGCTTATATCCTAAGAGCTATAGAAATACTACTATAAAGAATCCTGAACATAAAATTTATCCTTATTTACTATCAGGAATTGAAATCAATAGGATAAATCAAGTATGGGCAAGTGATATTACATATATAAAAATTAATGGCAAGTTCATGTATTTCACGGCTATTATTGATTTACACAGTAGATATATTATAGGCTATGATTTATCATATTCTCTGGAAGCAGGATTTTGCATAGCATTATTAGAAAGGGCATTGGCAACAAGAGTTCCAGAGATATTTAATACTGATCAAGGTTCGCAATATACCAGTAGTGAATTTATACAAAAATTACAACTAAAAAATGTAAGCATCAGTATGGATCATGTTGGCAGGTGTTTTGATAATATATATGTAGAAAGACTTTGGAGAACTTTAAAGCAAGAAGTGATCTATTATTATAGACCTGATGATATAGGCAGCTTGGAAAAAAGGATAGAAGAATTTGTACCTTGGTATAACAACACAAGGTTACATCAAGCTTTAAAATATAGAACACCAGCTTCTATATATTTAAGCTAATTTTTTGCTAAAAAATCGGAGCATTTAAAACAAATGGTTTGAATTAAGGGTGCAGTATATTCAGTGTGATTGGTGGATTGATGAATCGTACTTTCATTGCGCCATCCACCTTTGAAGGATCTTGTAATAGTGATGTGTTCAATGCTTGGTTAGAGCATGTTTTGATACCTTTAGTACCAACTGCTAGCACTATAATAATGGATAACGCTGCATTCCATAAATCGGCCAAGACAAAGCAGATTATTATGGATTCTGGATGTCATATTCTCTTCTTACCGGCATATTCACCTGATATGAATCCAATAGAGAATTGCTGGCATACCTTAAAGGCAAAAATTAGAACTGCTACAAATGATATCGCTGATAATCTTTTGAAAACTCTTCATAATTGTTTATTAGATATGTAGGAAAATACTATAATATAACTTACTATCGAGGTTGTAACATATACGTGAATTTAAAAGCAAAATCTATTCTTTGGTAGCAATGCCAATAAAAATACACAATATAAAGCTGTACCAAACTCATCCCCTTGGCATACAGAGATATTATCTTTTGATCTAAACCATCTATTCTTGTTTGATTCTTGGAGACAATTACAGGTGCAAATTTACCTTCTCTATCTCGCGGAATATTTAACTCGATACTGCCATTCTCAGTAATCAAATTCTTATTATAATGACCATTCCTGCAATTCTCAGTTTCAGACCTATCATATTTGTTATAACCTAAGTGTTCAGACATTTCTGCCTGCAAGGCTCTCTCCAAAATACTCTTCGTTAATTCCTTAATCAATCCATCCTGCTTCAGTACTGTCTTTAAATCCGCTCCTCCTTCTATCAGTAAATCTATCGCTTCATTTATTTTCTTATTCTTTTCTGTCTTCATTCTAATTACCTATATTCTTTATTAATTCCAAATATAGGCTCTACTATAATTTACACAATCTTTGATAAAGACTCTCATCTAAGGGCAAGTGATAATAGCAAGTCTCTGCGTCAAAATTTGATTTGTTATAAATTTTTGGCAGATGGACTAGTTATGACGCAGGCGACCAGCAACACGCTCGGACAGATTACATCATTCCGCTGCGAGTTGCAGATTGTCCAAGATATAGCTTTTGCACACGAATATCACTTATTATTTCTTTTGGCGTGCCATGTGCTAGCACAGAGCCGTCATATATAACATAGCATCGCCCCACTAATTGCAGCATTTCGTGTACATTGTGATCTGTAATAAGTATGCCGATGCCTTTGTCTTTCAGCTTTGCAATTATTTGTTTAATTTCCTCAACAGCCAATGGATCAACACCAGCTAGCGGCTCATCCAACAGTATATATTTTGGATTGGAAGCAAGACAACGTGCAATTTCGACTCTTCTACGTTCTCCACCTGAGAGTACAGCGCCTCTAACGTTTCTTATATGTTCGAGTGAAAATTCAGTAAGCAATGACTCTAAAATCTTCTCTCTCTGAACTATGCTGGGCTCAGCAAATTCCAAAATTGCCATGATGTTTTCTGCGACTGTAAGGCCTACAAACACTGACGATTCTTGTGGAAGGTAACCAAGACCAAGCTGTGCTCTACGATAAATAGGGGCTTGTGTAACATTTTGCCCATCTATGAATACATCCCCTGAATCTGGGAGTATAAAGCCTGCTATAGTCAAGAAAGAAGTGGTCTTGCCAGCTCCATTTGGTCCCAGCAACCCAACTACCTCCGACTTACCAATATTGATATTTACATTCCTTACTATTTTCTTTCCATCATAACTTTTGGATATATGCTGAGCTGATAACATTTAATGTTGATACGGATATATACTTAATTTTTTTATTTTTTATTTCTTTTACGTCTAAACTCATCCAGCGATACAACATTATCCATATTCCCACCATTATTATTCACGCTCAAATTTGAATGAGGCACCTTATGGTCATCAGGGTAATGTAGATGTTGAACTGCAAGCGCAACATTTATATCATCTTCATTTTCCACTCCATTGTTTGCTTTAAACGTTGGATATAATGTTTGGTCAAATCCAGTTTGTGCAGAAAATTCTAAACAAAACTGTACGCTTGGATCAGCAAAAGTTGTCACAGCCGCAAATGGAACAACTATCTTTTCTGGCACTCCTCCAAAACTAAGGATTACCTCAAAATATCCTCTATGAACAGTTAAACCACGAAATTGATATTGAAGCACTATCATCATTTCATTAGGGTACTGATTGCGCAACCCTTCTGAAATCATAACACCTGGATGTTTCGTTAAGAAAGATATCATAAAATGATGATCTCCTATTAAGCCATGCTGCTCCACTATTTTCAGCGCTTTGTAAACTATGAAGTACATTGCTTCGTCAACCAGCTGGCTGTAATCTATTACTTTATCATTTATAGACATATCCCCCTCCTCTTGATAGCTATTTAAATTACTCACCTTGAGATTTTGTAAAGCCAGGAGCTCCAGAATACTCATATAAAGTGTGCGTCATAGCAATTCTAATTTTGCTTTCTAATAAATATCTTTGCAATTCTATTAAATCAAGCTCTGTTAGCTGAACGTTATCACTTGCAAAGAATCTTAACCTCATCATATAGCTGCCAGTATCTTCAACTTCTGCTTCGGGCCAAACTATCAGACCTCTTTGTGAGATTGTCTGAAGGCTAAGCACACTACTTGCAGCTTTTGCTATATCCGCCATCTTATTTACTCCAAGATCTGTATCTTGAATATATACGTCAATTCCAATTAGTTCCTGTGTTTCATTAGGTGGCATTTGAGTCACAATGTTCACCTTAGCACTGTTGCTGGAAACTGCTGCACTTAGCTGCTTTGGTTCCCTGCCAAGACAGCGTACTACAGCTGCTGCAAACTCGCTAGTAGATACTTTCTCAGCACTAGTCTCTGAATCATATATATCGGCGGTGTGTATACCACTTTCTATAACATTTAGCCAGGCATTTCGTATTTTTGTCCCAACATCCATCTGCCCTAAGTACTCTAGCATTAAAATAGACGCATTCAAAAGACCAGAAGGGTTTGCGACATTACGCCCCGCTATATCAGGTGCAGAGCCATGTACAGCCTCAAACATCGCATAGTTTGTTCCTATATTTGCACTTCCTGCCATGCCAACAGAACCAGAAACCTCAGATGCAATATCTGATATAATATCACCATAAAGATTTAATGTTACTATCACATCAAAAATCTCAGGCTTAGCAGCAATTCTCGCCGAACCTATATCTATTATGTAATGATCTGCCTGGATCTCTGGATATTCCTGAGCTATAGATTTGAAGAGAAGATGAAACGTCCCATCTGTCATCTTCATTATATTATCCTTACTCATGCATGTTACTTTCTTTCTTCCTGCACTTCTAGCATATTCGAATGCATATCGAATAATCTTCTGGCAACCTTGTGTTGAAATCAGCTTTAAGCTTAGTAAGCTACTTTGTGTTGATCTATATTCTATGCCAGCATATAAATCTTCTTCATTTTCTCTAACAATCACAATATCCATTTTGGGATGTAAACTACGTACGAATGGATGATAAGAAACTACGGGTCTTACATTTGCAAACAACCCCAAGGATTTACGAAAAGTTACGTTCAAACTTTTGTAACCTTTTCCTTGAGGAGTTGTGATTGGAGCTTTTAATAATATTTTGTTTTTCTTGATCTTATTCCAAGCATCTTTTGAAATACCAGAAGAGATGCCACTATTATAAACATTCTCTCCGATTTCTACATATTCAAAATCTAGAGGTGCTCCTGCTGCCTCCAAAATTTGCAACACCGCTTCTGTAATTTCAGGGCCGACTCCATCACCCCTTGCGACAGTAATAGTAAGATTAGACATAATAGACTAAAGACCTCACAGACTTTTGCACCAGTAGTAAAATGCGTACTTCAAACTACGGCTGTCGTGGTATATAAGTAAGACACAAGCCCACAAAAGAAGCACAAGACTATCACGATGGTAGCTGATCTCAACATCACAATCAATGCATATTTAAAGAATGAACAGCAAATTCGCAAAGCATCCTGCTTAAAATATGCTCTAGAATGAGAAATCAAGCGATAAATTGAGAAACAAATTATTCCTCACTATGCGTACGCTCAAATTTCTCGTGTTTTTCTTGCGCTTCTATCGAAAGTGTTGCGACTGGCCTTGCTTCAAGACGTTTTAGTCCTATTGGCTTATCTGTTTCTTCGCAGTACCCATATTCCATGTTTTCTATTCTGAGAAGTGCATCATCTATCTTTGCTATAAGCTTCCTATATCTGTCTTTAGTACGGAGCTCAAGACCAGCATCAGCTTCAACAGCGGCTCGATCATTAAAATCTGGATTGTTCCAATTCTCTTCCTTGAGATATGAAGCCGCATTCATCAACTCTTTCTGTAGAGCATCCTTCCATCCTAAAAGCTTCTGCCTGAAATATTCTAGCTGAAAGGGATTCATATACTCTTCGTCCTCGGACGGTTTGTAATTTTGTGGTAATTCCACGATTTGCTTCAACATTTTTCTTCACATTAAGGATATAATAAGAAATTAGCCATAAACAAGAAAGTTAGTGACAATATTTACCATAAAAGTTCTGCTAGATATAGTAATACCAGACATGAAACTATAGGTAACAGTCTAATTCACACAACATAGGCAATGGCAAAACTCTGTCCGAACAGAAATCTACCACATCTAATCTATAACAAGCCTTACTATTTTTGCAAGAGGTTAAGATGCAAACTAAGCAACAAATGGTATTAACAGTATTAGGCAGTGCCGGCAAAGTGCCCAACTATTTGCATTCGCAATGCGAAATGGCGGAAGGCTGTGAGTGCATATTCTAATTTCCTGTTTTACTTTGCAATACAAAACTATTTTGATATAATGGATGCGCGTCTTATTTTAGATCACTAAAACAACACATAATATATACTAATTTGAGTTCCTTGGTGATGTTTTTAAAAAATCCACTCATAGAAAAACCTGTATACCTATCTTCATATAATAGGGATTTGCTCTATAGAATACCAAGAGCCCCGAGACGTGTGGCGCTTGGTATAGAAAGCACTGTTCTTCCATTTCATGGGATAGATATTTGGAACGCATATGAACTTTCATGGTTGAATATGAAAGGAAAACCTGAGGTCAGGATACTTGAATTTAGATATCCTGCTTCTTCTGAATTTATACTAGAGTCAAAGTCTTTGAAGTTATACCTAAATTCTTTTCATTGTACGAATTTCAAAGATCAAGATGAAGTAATTTCGATAATAAAAAATGATTTAAGTTTAGCACTTTGTGTGGATATAGTAGTCTCTCTTTCTAAACTTAATACCAATATTGCTTTTTCAAATTTTTGTGGCACTTGCTTGGATGATATTGATGTTGCTTGCAATGCAAAATGTGTTACTCCAGACTATCTAAGCATTTCCGAAGAAGAGCAATGTATGGAAACTATATACTCTCATTTACTGAAGTCTAACTGTTATATAACAAATCAACCAGATTTTGGATCTATTCAAATTGCTTATAATGGAAAAAAAATAAATCATAAAGGATTGCTGCAGTATTTAATTTCTTACAGGAATCACAGTGAATTTCATGAGCAGTGCATAGAGCGAATATTTATGGATATAATGAAGTATTGCAAACCAAAATCTCTGACAATATATGCACGTTATACGCGACGAGGCGGAATAGATATTAACCCATTTAGAAGCACAGAATCTAATACTAACATTAGCAATTTAAGGCTAATCAGACAGTAGGCTATATTGTCTTTGTCTCATAACTCTAAGAAGCGCAGAATTCATGTTGGGCGCAAGCAATGATGATATAGCAGAAAAAGTTGTAAAGTGCCAAAAACCTTATGGATTTTGTGAAAGTAGTATTTGCAAGTGTCGAACGAATTATACATCTGAAAATTAGCGCATGGCAGTTTAAAAGCTAATTTTTGTGCATTTCACTCTCCGCAAAAATTTATTTGTATTCGTGCAGCAAATCGATTTTTAACAGACAGATTTATTAAAGTGGTAATGCATGTTGAGTTCTAGTTGTTATAGAGTGATAAAGCTTGTTATGATGCTTTGTGATTCCAAGATATATCCCTATCGCAAATGCGAATGACAGCATAGAAGAACCACCATAACTAATAAATGGCAGCGTCATGCCTTTCGTTGGAAATAAATGTAGTGTCACGCCTATATTAAAAATAGACTGAATTGCAAAGTACATTAATATTCCAGTAGCAGAGTATATACGAAATAGATTATTGCTAAGTGTAAGACGCATAATGCCATGCAAAACTAAAATTGCGAATAACGCTAAGACTAAAAAACAAGAGAAAGAACCGAATTCTTCTCCCACAACTGCAAAAATGAAGTCTGTATGGGCATCCGGCAATACTAGCTTAACAGTTCCTTCACCTGGACCTTTGCCTAAAAATCCTCCTTGTATATAAGACTCAAGTGATTTTCCAATCTGATAATTTGTTCCAATGTCATCAGATAAAAAGCTTTCAATTCTCTTGCGCACATGCGGCAAAAACAAATATGCACCTGTTGCCATTAAACATAGGAGTATTGCACTTGAAATCAGTAACACAAGTGAAAGCCCAGCGACAAAAAACTGGCCCGCAGTTACAAGCGATATTGTCATTGCCATACCAAAATCAGGTTGCATTAATATAAGGCTTGCTATTATAAGGTGAATCGCGATGCAGAGCAGGAATTTCTTCTTCTGTGAAACATTGCACATTTCTGAAAGTAATATGGCAATAAATACACTATAGAACGGTTTTAATAACTCTGACGGTTGTGTAGATACACCAAATAGACTAATCCACCGTCTTGCTCCCTTTGCTTCATCACCAAGAAATAACACGGCAAATAGCAAAATCAAGGAAGCAAAAAAACCAAGTAGACACAGACGCTTTATTACGACTTCGTCCAGCGTTGAAATAATAAGAATCACAATGCTTGAGAGTATAACATAGAATATATGTCTATATACAAAGTAAAACGGAGGAAGACCAACTCTTTCTGCAACTGAAGGGCTTGCAGTTATTACTAGCACCAAGCCAACACTGATAATAACAAAAGTGATTATTAGGGATAGGCCATCTATCTGACGCCACCATTTACCTACTTGAGCTTCTCTTCTACTATACATCCTCTATATTCCTTATAACCACTTCAACTAAATGATTAATATCTAGCATAGATCAAGATTAATTCCAAAAACTCGAAAGAAATAGAAAATTAGATCTAATTTTCTGCTCTAATCAATACAACCCGCATTAACAGTTTACAACTCATTAATCGTTGTTCTAAGCCTTACGAAGGCAGTGAGGTTTTCTAAGGATAGCTACATGAACCTAAGAGAAAAACAGCGTTTTTATCAATAGAAAATGCACAATAAATAAGTGCATGAATTCAATACCTTAATTGCAACATCACTATACATAAGATTGTATAATTATTTTCGTGCATTTCAAGAAACTTTAGCATTTCTTGCTTGTGATAAAATATTACTATCTTTCCTTATAGCCTTGACTAATTATGAAATGATGCGCGTATAAACAGCATTCTTGAGAAAGATTTTGATACAATATTTGAAATTTGTTTGGAAATAAAAGTTGTACATTTAGTATCCCCACTGTTTTTTACGCAGCAACAATATCAACATGCCAAGTATTGATATCATAAGAGCCATTGGTATGGTAGATAGTCCGTACAGCATGATGGTTACTTCTTCCATTCCACTGCCGCTTAGCTTATGTATTATGATTCCTATTGCACTATGAAAAACATAACCAAAAATCATTATAACCATATTTGCTACTGCAGAAGTTATGGTACCAAGGTTTTGTAAGGTAAAGTTTCGCACTTTGCCGACTATTAGAATTTGATATGCTGAGAAGAACCCTGCCACAAATAGCAGTATATGCATGAATGCCACATTTCCAACTCCCATGAATATCAGAATAAAACATACAAGCATAACACAGGCAGAAATTAGTATTATTCCATAGAAAGCATCTAACTTTTCAGCTATGTAAGTAAGCATAGGGCAGCCAAAACACATGCCTAAGAACATAAATGAAACAGCGGTACCAGCATTCTCTTTAGATAATCCATACAGCTCTTGTAAAAATTTTGGCCCCCAAGCATCAGCAAATCCTTCTAGAGGACCTATCATCAAACCACCAAGGAAGCTTAAGTATAGAACTCTAGGATTTAAGAGCACTGATTTAAGCTCTGACAATACATTTGAATGAACTCTGGAGTTTATATCAACATTCTTAGGGATGCTAAAATATGTAAAAATCGCAAGTACCGCTCCAAATATGCAGAGTGCATTGATTACATTTTCAAATCCAAATTTTTGTAAAAGATATGAAATTGGCGTGCCTCCATTGATTGCTCCTATCAACCCTATAGTGACTGACATCCCTATCATTCTGCTGAACTTTTTTTCACCAAATCCTATATTTACGACTTTAAACAGCCCAAGCACGGAAGCAGATGATGCAATGCCAGTTATCAATCTGCCGATTACTGAATAAGTCCAATTATCAACATATACCAGAGGTAGCAATCCTGCAAAAGTAAGAATTATAAATACAGGAAGGACTTTTTTTGGTCCCATTCTATCAATTACGACACCAATTGGGAGATGCGCAAGTACATACCCTATGTAGTAGATCCCGGAAAAATTACCTATTTCAAGCGCGCCAACATTAAACTTTGCCGTTAAATCATCTAGAGCAGTCGCAGTTAAAACTCGCAGTACATATTGATAAGCGTAGAATGCAGTTAAAAAGAACCACATCATCCATGCTACAAGTGGAGTGCACATATTTTTTTATTACATAATGCTAAAATGTTTATCAGATGAGCTAACCAGAAAAAATACACTCTTCTCAAAAATTACTATTCCTTGAAGAATGTTACTTATAAACTCATCATGAAAATAGGAATTCAATCATATTACTTTATTTTTCAAACATCAAGCAAATTTAGGTTTGCACAATGCTTATCTTGACAAAATAGAGAAAATAATTCACAATCTGATATTTACTAAACTACATGACTTCACTTTTGAAGCGTAGTGGTATTTTATTTAATCAATGTTTAATATGTCCAAGGAATCACTTATAGAGCTAAAGGGAAGAGTTATGCAGATGCTTCCAAACGCAACATTTCGCGTTGAGTTGGAAAATGGGCACCAAATAGTCGCTTATACTTCTGGGAAGATGAGAAAAAATCGAATAAAAGTTCTTGTTGGTGATGAAGTAACAGTTGAAATGAACCTTTATGACCTGACTAAGGGGCGGATAATGCATAGAAAAACAGAACACAGTTTCACAAGTCCTGACAGCAGCAATCATTCAACCAACTATGCAAGCAGTAACAACACTAGCAGCTAAGTGATTATAGCAATAATTTAAATTAATATTTAAGCAATGCTTGTTTTTTGCTAACAACTTAGGCTATACCTAATACAACAAGCTCGTGTACAAGAACCTTATTCATAATGTTAGTGATCGATATAGATGCAGGCAGTGCCTAGTATAAGGAATCAACAAATGCTCTTTTAATCGCATGCACTTGTGCTAAAGAATCAAAGAGAATATAAGACGGAGTATAATAAATGTCTTGGGTATATTTGATAATCGCTGGAATGTTAGAGATTGTCTTTGCTGTCTCGTTAAAGTTGATGGATGGGCATAAAAATCTTTTATGGTCTGCTCTTTTTTATATCTCAATGGTTCTGAGCTTTGTCTTCCTTTCTTTTGCTATGCGCAGCATTCCTGTAGGCACAGCGTATGCTATATGGACAGGTATAGGAACGGCTGGTGTTGCAGCTGTTGGCATCTGTTTTTTAGGGGAGCCATTTGCTATAGCAAGAGTCGCTTGTTTAGTTCTATTGGTTGTTTCAATAATAGGATTAAAACTTGCGTCTTAAATTAGCGCATCTTTTATTGTTATAGCACTTGCGCTCAAGTAATTAGCCGCGCAAGGGATTTGAAGTGCATGATTTTTTAGAGTGCCAGTTAATTTCTGAGTCAAATACTTATATATTATTTGCGAAGAAATTAACGAAGTAATACTTGAAAATCAGGCCAAAGGAGTCTGCGAAAGCGACTTTGCCGGCAGTGCCATAGTTGTATGTGATTTTTGAGAAAGCAGAGGAAACTTTTGTTGTGTAGTTTTGCGGTATATTTGATGGCACTCTGGGATGCTTTTGATCAAGAATGGTGAGCTTATATTGAAGAAGTTCTCAAATATAGACAAGCTCGCTCCAAATAAAGGACAGATGATATTGCTCACAGGCGGTATTGCATCAGGAAAAACTTTCACTCTAAATTTTCTTAAAAACTGCGGGTTTGCTACTTTCAATACAGACGCTGCAACAAAAAGCATTACACAGTCTGATGCGCGCGCTATTGAAGAGGTGCTGGAGAACTTTCCGGAATGTAAAATGCCGGGAGATAATAAATCACAGTGCAAGCATTTTATAATAGATAGAGCAAAGCTTTCTGATGTGGTGTTTGCGAATTCAGCCAAAAGACAGCAACTTGAGAATATAGTCTATAAGTATATCAGATCTGCAAGGGCGGACTTTATTAGAAAGGTAAAACAGGAGTACGGCGTTTCTAAATCCATAGTTATAGAGATTCCGATGCTGTTTGAAAAACTGAAGATTGCTCCTGAACAATTTTATCCAATTTTTGCATTTGCAGAACGCTGTTTTATAGTATCTACCATCTCAAGCATGGAGGCAAGATACGAAAGAGTCATGCAGCGAAAGAATATGACAAAAGAAAAATTTCATGCTACAGTCATGATGCAAGTGTCAGATGATTACAGAGCAAATTTCTCGGATTATTTAGTGTCTACTGTGGGTACTGTATCTGGAACTCAACTATCAATTAGAGGCATTGTACAATTGTGAACAATTTGAGAGAAGTGGTGCTAGACACTGAGACTACAGGGCTTAGCGCAAAGGATGGGCATAGGATTATAGAAATTGGCTGTGTTGAATTAATAAACAGAGTGAAGACTGGTAAAACCTTCCATGCGTATATAAATCCACAAAGACCTGTTGCGCCAAATGCTTTTGAAGTGCATGGAATATCAGATGAATTTTTAGCTGATAAACCTTTGTTTAAATCTGTCGTGAGTTCTTTTTTGAACTTTATAGGGAATAGCTCACTTATCATCCATAATGCGTTGTTTGATATGCAATTTTTGAATAATGAACTGGCAATTATGGCATTTCCAACTCTACCTATGCATAGAGCTATTGATACGCTGGTAATAGCAAAGAAGAAATTTCCTGGTTCTCAGTATAGTCTTGATGCACTTTGCCGCAGATTCAACATTAGTTTGCATACGCGAGAGAAGCATAGCGCACTTGTAGATTCTGAGCTCCTTGCTATGGTTTATCTTAGAATGCTTGCTCCTGAGCAGTCTATAATGCAGCTGCGCGCGAGAAGTGATTATTCTGCTCATGAGCAGAATACTGGTCGTACTGGTACTCGTCATAAGAGACAATTTAAAGTTAGTGACTTAGAACTTAGCGAGCATAGAGAATTACTTAGTAAGATTAAAAACCATATATATGGCAGTGATTAATATGACTACTTAACATCACCGCTTGATTATAAGCCTGAGGCAAAAAGAAGATGCTCTATTCTTAGAAGCGGGATTTTAGAAGAGGAGCTTTGTATTCAAGATGCCATAATATACATAATTTATAAAATCATTATTATATTTCTTCAGAAGATATATTTATTTTAGATAAAAATGGTAAGCGTTTTATACAGTGCAAGTAATACTTTGCAGAAGGCAGTAGGGGTTTATGCGATCTAAGCCGCCTAGTGAGTGTAATGATGTATGTGCTTTTAAAATGAAAGTCCTACTTAAAGGCTTTGCTTTTGCGCAGGCGTTCTACTATAAATTTATTTCATGTTATGGTATATACAGAAACGATTTTAATCCATTCATATCTGATTGCAGAATGGTGCGCAGGGAACTTGAGGGAGCGCTTACAAAATTAATGGGGAAGCATGAAAAAAGGTAACTACCACAGAAGTAGGTTTGGTCAGAGTTATAAGCAGAATCACCAAGATTTCTCTATATTACCACCACTAGCTTTGCTAGAAAATTACGAAGAAATGGCTCCAGGAATTACGCAAAAGCTTATGGATATGATGCAGAGCGAACAAGCAAATAGGCATAAAAGGCAAGAGCTCTACTTTAAAAACAAGAGCAATGTAATCAGATTTGGTCAGTTTTGTCATTTGATTGTCGCAATGATGATACTTATTACCACTGTTGTGCTTAGCAAATTTAATCTCTATCTTGCTGCGCTTGTTGTTATAGCTGGGTTTAGCTTTTTGCTACTTGTGCATATAAAAGCTATGAAGTACTACCCTTCTGACTCAGAGAGACGTAAGCATATTAAAAATAGTTCTAGTGAACGGAAAACGGCTTAAACCGCAAGTAGTTTTTATGAATGAAAAAGTATTAACCTTTGGGTGTCGCCTTAATATCTACGAAAGTGAACTAATCAGGAAACATTTATCTAGTCTAAAAGCTGGAGATGATGTCTTGGTTATGAATAGCTGTGCTATCACAGCTGAAGCTGAGAGGCAACTACGACAAGCTATCAGAAAAGCTCATAAAGAAAACCCTGATTTAAAGATCGTTGTAACAGGCTGTGCTGCACAGCTTGACCCTCTTAAATACGCAGCGATGCCCGGTGTTTTACGTGTTATAGGGAACCAGGAGAAGTTAAGCGTAGAATCTTATAAGAATCTTAGTTCTGATAGCAATGATACTATAGCACAAGCACAAAAAATTTCTGTTAATGATATAATGTCAGTTAGTGATACTGCTTTGCATCTAATAGATGGTTTCGAAAATAATGTTAGAGGCTTTTTACAAATTCAAAATGGTTGCAACCACAGATGTACATTTTGTATTATACCATATGCAAGAGGAAATAGTAGAAGTGTACCAGTAACAGATATAATTGATCAGGCTAAGATCTTGGTTGATAGGGGATACAATGAGATAGTATTAACAGGGGTTGATATTACTGATTATGGGAATGATTTACCTGAAAAGCTTAGTTTAGGAGTTGCAGTTAAATCACTTTTAGATGGAGTTCCCAATTTGCAAAGGCTGAGATTATCTTCGATAGACGTAGCTGAAGTAGATGAAGAGCTAATCAAACTCTTTGCTTCAGATTCCAGAATGATGCCAAATATTCATTTGAGTTTGCAATCTGGAGACGACATGGTATTAAAGAGAATGAAACGACGCCATTTAAGAGAAGATATAAAAAACTTCTACTACAAAATTAAGGAATTGAGACCTGAAATAACATTTGGTGCAGATATTATAGCTGGCTTTCCTACAGAAAGCGATCTGATGTTTCAGAATACTTATGATCTATTATCTGAACTCGATATTATTTTTATGCATGTATTTCCATATTCGGAACGCCAAAATACTCCTGCTAGCAGAATGCCACAGGTAGCAAAAGAAGTCAGGAGAGAGAGAGCAAAAGCTCTAAGATCGCTTTGTAATACGAAAGTGCTCAATCATTATAAAAACAGTGTAGGAAAACGAGCAAAAGTATTGATTGAAAAAAATGGAGCTGGAAGAGCTGAAGACTTCTCTCAGGTGCGTATTGCTGGCGCGGAATCAAAAAATCGTGATTTAATTGGGAAAGTACTCGAAATATCTCTTACGGAACTCAGTTCTGACGGAGTATTACTTGGGAATATTGTATAAATATCACTCTGATAAAGAGTATATACTTAGTCTATCCGTAAGTTTTTTTGCGTTTATTATAACATTTTCCTACAGATTTAAAGCGCTATTTTATGCGCGCTTTCGAGATTTTTGGCGCGCATGCTACCTTATTAAAGCTATAGTTTAGCGCTATATTTAATAGCATAATTAACAAGTAAGAAAATTACTGCTATCGCTATAAGGTAATATGCAGGCGCATGCGGCCCAAATTTCTCAGCAAAAATGGTTTCTATACCAGGCGCTGTTCCACCAAATAAAGCATTGCCTATATTCCAACTAAAAGCAACGCCAGAATATCTAAGTGAAGGGGTAAAATGTTGTATAGCATATGGATAGGCCGGGGCAGATACTGCAGCTGCCAGTATGCTAATCCCGAAAGTTCCAAGCAACACATGTGCTGCGTCTTGATGACTAAGCAATAAGAATATTGGCAGAGCTGTAAAAATCACAGCATAGCAACTAATATGCAGAAATCTGGAATAGCCTATTTTGTCCGCAGCAAGACCAAACACAGGCAATATAATTATAAAAGTTAACACTGCAAGAGAAGTAAGATATAAAGCTTCAAGATGAGTGTAATGTGTATATTCAACAAAAAACACTGCAAGATATCCACGAATAGTATAAGCAACAGACGTTGCAACACCCCCTATGCAAGCTACTATCCATATTCTACGCCATTTTTTCCGCAATACCTCTATTATTGGAACTACTGCGTTTTTATTAGTTCTAGCTCTAAATGCAGGAGTTTCATCTATGCTATGCCTTAGATAAAGACCAGACAGCCCAATTACTCCGCCAAAGAGAAAGCAATACCTCCAGCTAAAGTCATCATTGCCAAAGAAATGAGTGACAATTAAGCCAATAAATGTTGCGAAGAGTGTTCCAATCATGTTAGAAGCCATAACAAGACTTCCAATAAGTCCAGGTTTATACCCATCAAGATGTTCTAAAATAAAAATAGCAGAGCCTGCACCTTCACCACCAATACATACACCCTGTATTAGTCTTATTAGCACAAGCAAGAACGGCGCAAATATTCCTATTTTTTCATAAGAAGGAAGTAAACCTATACAAAAAGTAGCAAAAGCCATACCAAGAATAGAGGCTGTTAATGCTGTCTTTCTGCCGATTTTATCTCCTATATGTCCAAAAATGACTCCACCAAGCGGTCGCATTAAAAAACCAAATGCGAATATAGCGAAAGCTAAAAGCAATTGTATGAACGGATCATGTGCAGGAAAAAATAATCTCCCTATTGTTGGCACAAATACAGCATAAATACCAAAATCGTAATATTCAATTATGTTGCCAACTATTGCCGAACCAACTATCTTATGTTTACGCATCCAAACCCAATAATCACTAATGTGAATAATCTTTCACTTTACTCATCAAAATTAACATCTACAATGCTAGAACCTTAAATCACAAAGTAGTATCATTTTCCTGCTCTAAAACCGATAAAATAATTAGTATAATAGCTTATTTGAACACATGTGATACGCGTTATCTTTGTCGTTTATATAGAAATCCTCAAACTTTGCTTGAGATCAATTATAAAATTGCAATTAAGATAAGGTACAATGAAATCTTAGCATTTAAATTTATAGCACTAGTAAAAAATCAAAAAAGTTAACACTAGTAGCAATACTATGAGATTCTAGTCTCCATAAATTATTTTGTCCATAGCAATCAACCTAATGAAGCTGTATAATGCAGTGTTTTTCATATATTTTTAGCCATTTCTTTTGAAACACAAAAATTGCTTCAGTTGCTTTAAGAAACTCAATCATCAACTTGTGAAGCGGAACACTGCTGCTAGAGCAGAATAATCATTCAACTTAATTCAGCTCTATTTCCTAAAGTATTATGACATACAATCAAATTTCACATTACAGTAGACCTCTTGCATAACCATATAAATTGATTAAAATCCTTGATTTTATCAAGGATAACATGAAGTTTGAAAACATCAAAGATGAATACGCAGAAGAGTTTCGCAGGCTTACTGGCATTAAACGAGGAACGTTTGAAGTTATACTAAGTATATTAAAAGAAGCTGAAGCTATTTTAAAGTCTCAAGGTGGAAAACCCAATAAATTGGCTTTAGAAGATCGATTACTCATGACGCTTGAGTACTTGCGTGAATACAGGACATATTTTCATATTTCCCGCAGTTATGGAATAAGTGAAAGTGCCTGTTATCGTAATATACGTTGGATTGAAGATACTCTAATTAAAGATAAACGATTTTCACTACCTGGACGTAAAGCATTACTAAAAAGCGATTCTGAATACGAACTTGTGTTAATTGATGCTACTGAAACACCGATAGAACGACCTAAAAAAAACAGAAGCACTTTTATTCGGGAAAAAAGAGGCGACATACTCTAAAAACTCAGCTTATTGTGGATAAAAGGAAAAAAGAAATCATTTGCACTAATTTTTCTAATGGCAAGCGTCATGATTTCAGGTTATTTAAAGAATCCGGAGTTCACATCCACCCTGAGATTAAAGTTCTTACAGATACTGGTTATCAAGGCATTGATAAGTTGCATTATAATTCAGAGTTACCAAAGAAAAAGACAAAAAAGCGACCACTAAGCAGGAAAGATAAAAAGAAAAATCGTCAATTGTCTAGTGAACGTGTTTTAAATGAAAACGTCATAGGCATGATCAAACGATTTAAAATTATCGCTGATCGTTATAGGAACAGAAGAAAACGATTCGGTTTAAGGTTTAATTTACTTGCTGGTATCTATAACTTTGAGCTTTAAATAGGTTATGCAAGAGGTCTAGTGTGCAAATTTTTCTGATGCATAAATATACTAGTCATACTTTTCAAAATTGGCACCTTTAGAATGTTCCTTATATATTTTGTATACACATCCATCCATATTCTTCTTAGCTTGTCTGTCAAAAATCGATTTGTTACACGAATCAATTTTTGCAGAAAGTTAAATGTAGAAAAATGAGCTTTTATAGAGTCCTGCATTAATTCTCGTATATAGTTTATCTGATATTTACAAATACTATTTCACAAAATCCATAATGGTTTTGTGAATTTTGCCATTTTTTCCGCCGGATTTCAGTCCACTATAATGGCTTGTAACCAATATAAATCCTCCGCTTTTTAGAGCTATGATGCAATACTTCTTAGCTCTTTTTGCAATCTAACTTCATATGTATATTATACATATAATAAATACCAACTCTTCATTTATCAGAAATATGGCAGTGCTGGTGAAGTCATTTTGCAGATCTCAAATCTCATCTTAAATTTTCTAAAAAAATACACAGCAAATATATGCTGTGATTTGTGAGAGTTGGTATTACTTCGTTAATTTCTTCGTAAATATATATAATATATGACTCAGAAATGAACTGATTCTCTAAAAAATTATGTCCTTCAAATTCATGCGCGTGCACTTATTTAAGGCAGGGCCATAGAATATCATTTGTCTTTCTCTATCTTTGCCATCTTTTTTTTCATCTTTATTCGCTCTCTTCTCTTTCTATGCACTTCTTCAATAGCAAGCGCTTTACGTTCACTTTCCTGTGTAAAGCCTTTTTTCTTGGCTTCAGACTGAATAAGGTATAAACCACCAAATATTATCAAACAATAACCAATGATTGAATATTTATCTGGGACTTCACCGAGAAACATAAACCCTAGTACACCAGTAAAAATCAATCTTAGATAATCAAAAGGCATCACAATAGAAACATCAGCGAATTTAAATGCCTTAAATAGTGCGACAACATGAATGATATGAAAAATTGATAAAAAAGCTATATACTTAAGATGTGCAAACTCAAGAGGTTGCCAGACTTTGAGCGCGAGCGGGAATGATAGTATGGAGCCTACAAGCATCGTATAAAATAATTGAGGTTTTGTCCGCTCAGTTTTGCCTAAAATCTTGATGGCCACATTATTTATAGCCCAAAATACTAGAGCTAAGAACAGGTATATATAGTGATTATTGAATTCTTGAAATCCTGGCTTAATTACAAACAATACTCCTACAACACCAAATGTAATCAACACCACTTTTGCAAATGTAAGCCTTTCTTTGAAATATAATACGCCAGCAGTTAGGACCAAGGCATTTTCCAGATATGCAACAGCCGCCGCGTCCATTGCTTCAACCTTTGAAAGCCCATAGAAAAAACAAAGAGAACCCAGCACACTGAATGTGCCCCTAGTTATATGTACTCCTAAACGAGTGGTACGAAGATTATTAATAAATCCACCTTTCATACACCAAGGTATTACAGCGATCAAAATGCTGAATTTATATAAGAAAGCTACTTGCTTAGGTGGAATATCATGCATTAGGTTCTTCGCAGCAATATACAATGCAGCCATCGAAGCTGCGTGCAACACCATCAGAAGAACGCCTGATATTGTGTTACCAAGCTTAAAATTGCGGATTTTACTATACATATTTTGATTTGCTCGCGAATTAAGTAACCCGGACGGCGGAATTATAACAGCGCTAAATGCGAATTGCAATAGCAACTCACATTTAAATAATATTTTTTCAATTTTTTTGAAATAAAAACTTCATTTTTTAATCTTCACACCGTACAACTCCAGCCTATGATCAACAAGCTTATACCCAAGGTTTCTTGCTATCGATACCTTTAATTCTTCAAGATTGCAATCATAAAACTCTATAATTTCACCAGTCTCTACATCCACTAAGTGATGATGATGTTCTCTTTCGCTTGTATTATCAATAGGTTCATACCTTGACTTGCTATCTTTTATTTCCAGCTTTTGAACTGCACCGCATTCTTCAAATACATTCATCGTTCTATAAACTGTCGTTAAGCTGATATTAGGATCCATCTTGTGGGCCCTTTTGTGAATCTCATCTATATCTGGATGGTCTTTTGACTCTAATAAAACTTTGGCAACCACCCTCCTCTGCTGCGTCATCTTAATGCCGCTTGCTATACATATGCGCTCTATGCTGGATATTTTCTTCTTTTTCATAAAAAGTTTTTACATGCATGTATCTAAGTAAGAAAAAGCATAAACCATTTACTAATATGATGCTATATCCTATTCTTCAGCTTACGCAACAACTTAACTAATAATCTTATCACAAAGATCTGTATTAGACGTTATAATACTTGCGCCATCATCAAATGGAGTATTGCCTACTATATTGCGCACCACTCCTCCAGCTTCACGTATTAATAATAGCCCAGCTGCTATATCCCAAGGCTTCAGTTTTGAGTATACAGCCATATCAAGTCTACCACAAGCAACATACGCAAGATCCAGTGCAATCGATCCTGAAATCCTCATTTTTACGTGATTTTCTTGTAATTTATTTAAAATAAGCTGTATATCATCAGATCTCAGTTGCGTAATGCTGCTAATTCCACACAACGTTGCCAAGAAATTTGGTCTCATCCCAACACGCATTCTAGATTGTTGACCAATATAATTGATATGATAAGCTCCTTTCCCCTTTTCTGCCCAGTAAGACTCATGCAAGAAAGGACAGTGAATCACAGCAGAAACTATCTCCTTTGCAGATGAAGCAGCTGCCGTTCTTTCAAGTGCGATGGAAATGCAAAAATTTGGATTGCCATGCATAAAATTCACTGTTCCATCAATTGGATCGACTATCCACCTGTAAGCTGCTGCAGCGCTATCTTCACTACTATTGCTGTGCCTCTCACCTGTTTCCTCGAGCAGAAAAGAGCAACCTGGCTTTAGACGTCCGAGCTCTGATACGAGCAACTCTTCGGTTTTGACATCTGCCTGAGTGACAAAATCAGATAAACCCTTTTTAGAGATCTGCAACTTCTCTAATTCTGAAAAGTCGCGTATCAATCTCACGGAAGCTTTACTGCAAGCCTTTAAAATTCCAGATATTATAGGTGGATATGTTTGAGTCATGATAGAGGCACGTCATCAGATCCTGATCTTTTACTAGACTCAGCTTTTTGCTTCACAACACCATATACAGCATTAAGCTCTGTCTGCGTACAAAGTCCAAGTATCACTGGATCTTTAGCCTTTATATTTTGGTAATTCCAGTGTGTTTTATTCTTTACAGATTGTATAGTAGACTTTGTTGTTCCAATTAGCTTTACTATTTGAGCTTCGGTTAATTCTGGGCAATTCTTCAGCAGCCACATCACAGCGTCAGGTTTGCTATTTCTCTTTGCCACAGGAGTATATTTGCTCTTCCTCTTTTGCTGTGAAATAATATTCTGCATATCAGCCAGCAATCTAAGTCTTAGTGCGCTATCGTTTTGACAACGTAATATCTCGTCTTTCTCGAGCTGTCCCATTGTTACTGGATCAACACCTATTATACCCTTGGCAACATCTCCATCGGCTATTCCAGTCACTTCAGCCACATGCAAGTGGCAGAAATCTGCTATTTGTTCGAAAGTGAGCGTAGTATTTTGTATCAACCACACAGCAGTGGCCTTTGGCATTAAAGGTGCTATCATTTCACTATTCTTTTATTTATTAACAAATGCCACCAATTATTAAAGTGTGCTTGGTGTGAATTATAGCATAGCATGTCATGCATTGTCAAAATCACACATGTAGCATGTGCTACTTTCTTTTTATGACTAAAATCTATCTTATAGTTTTGCTTCATCTCTTGAAAAATGCTTTTCAATTCATAATTGGCACATTCTTTTGTAGCATAACAGTTCATAATATGCATGTTATAGCAATAAAATAGGCGGTATATAGCGCTTTAGTTATATTGATTGACTTTTAAAGACATGCTCTGTTTATTCAAATAATTCTATTTCTTCTGTTAAGGCATAATTATTTTTTCTTATTTTTTCTTTTATAGCCAATACAACTTGGTCTATTACTCCAAGGTTTTTGAGTATCACTCCGCCAAGTTGTAGACCAGTTTCAATTGTAGTTGGTACAGTCTCAGAAGCCCCTAATTTTTTGATACCTTTGCTATGCTTGAGATCTTCAACTCTACTTACTAATGTGAGATTTTTATAATTCGCATGTATATTCTTTGTGGATTTGCGAATAGAAACTTTATCACTCATTGTCAAAATCACAGCTGCAGCCCTGTCTGCCCCTATTGCTTTTAATGTATCTGAATCACTTAAGTCACCGTGATATACTGGAAAGCCTTCGGATCTTGCTCTTCTTGCAAGCATAGCATTACTGTCAACTGCTATGTAGCTAATTTGTTCTTGCTGCAGCATATAAGCAACAACTCGACCAACTCTGCCAAATCCTGCTATCACTACATGCTCACTTAAATCGCTAACACCTTTAAACTCTTGATTCCCATCAAACGATTCTTGCGTATCAAGGTGTTCCTCAATCTTATTCCCTATTATAGAAAGTAGAGGTGTAACTGCCATAGTGATTGCAACTGCCATTAGAAGAAACTGCCCTGTACTTTGATCTATCGATCCTTGTTTTACAGCTAGACCAAACAATATGAAAGCAAATTCACTTCCTTGTGAGAGCAATAATGCAGCATGTAGCGAAAGTCCTAGACGCATTCTGAAAAGCATGCATAGCATTAGCATAATAATAAATTTTATCGATATCAGTGCGCCAGAAAATAATAAAACGCCACGTAGATGTTCTACAATAAACCTCCAATCTATAGACATCCCAACACTCAAGAAGAAAAGACTCATAAATAAGCCTTGAAACGGCATTATACTATCCTCAACCCTATTTCTATACTCTGTTTCTGCAATCAAGAGACCAGCTATAAACGCTCCCATAGCTGTGGAAAGACCAAGTTCACTAGTAATCCAAGCAGCTCCTAGAACTATTAACAGAGTAGTTGTGACATATACTTCATCTGTTTTTACAGATGCTATCAAAGAAAAAAACGGCCGCAGAAAAAGTCTGCCACAAACCGTTATAACAAGTATCGCACCAAGAGCTTTCAATCCTGCAATCTCTATTGTAAACAGAATATTTCCCTCTTGTTTTCCGAGGATTGGTAGTATGGCAAGCAGAGGCACAACTGCAAAATCTTGCATCAGTAACACAGCAAGAGATAGCCTTCCTACTGAAGTTGCCTGTTTTCCACCTTCTGCCAGTACTTTTAATATGATTGCAGTAGAAGATAGCGAAAGCGCAGCGGAGATCACTATTGCGACATAGAAATCTATCTTAACCCAACTACTCAATATAAAATGGAATATAGCTATCAATATAGTGGTCGTTAAAATAAGCTGTAACCCTCCAAAACCGAATACATGCAAGCGCATCTTAATTAATCTTTCAACTGTCAACTCAAGACCAATGACAAATAAAAGAAATACAACTCCAAATTCAGCAAGTGCAGCAGCATAGGAAGGCTCTGCTATTAAATTAAATCCGTGTTCTCCAATCATCGCACCGACGATTAGGTAACCAAGTACAGGGCTAATTTTTAACCTATGCAATAAAACAACCACAAAAATTGATGCGCACAGTAAACGTAATACATCTGGCAAATATCCGAGATCATGCATATTTAAATCTATTTAAATAAAAAATAAAAAAACTGAGAACCAATCATGTCATCTAGTTAGTCGCTTGCATCATAACTATTGAAGTCCAGGCTTTATCTTGGCTTGTAAGCAATTATGATGCATATGAATCCAGCAGAAAAAGTGGCAAAACTGCCAAAAACCTTATGGATTTTGTTAAGTAGTATTTGCTAAGTACAGGATAAATTATATATCCGAAAATTAGCGCAGCAAATTGATTTTTGACGAACAGACTAGTTAATAAAAAAAAGTAAGTAATACCTGTAATGAACCTAGTGCTAGAATACATTACGTTTGGCGAATTACTACATCTAAAATTTTCTTTGCAAAAAATGAGAAATAATTATTACAAATGCACAAGTGCTTTTATACACATTATAATACTTTTCAAAATTGCGCCGTCAAAATGCTTCTTATGTATTTACGTATACACATATGCTATCATTCTTCTTAGCTTCTTTTGAATACGGGCTAATAAACATTAATTCTTCATTTGCCTGCGGCATATCTCAAACATTTATGCATCTTATTTGAACAGAATTTTACATTCTATTTCAGTATAACATAATAATCTTTATGACTCTATTAGACGACTGCAAAATATCGCAGGCTGACTTACAAAAAAATAATAATATACGAAATAGAGCGTAAGTCTAGAAATCATGATTTGACTTAAATTTCTTCTTATTATGATAACGCAAGTTACAAATTATTTTATAATTAAGCCACTCGTTTCAATATGTGTAAAATTGAGTAAAGAGCGAGCTTCCTAAAGTTTTTGAAATATAAAATTCATACTATTTTTGCAGGGAGTAGATATGTTTGTAGCTAACACTAACTCATTTGTATTGCTAAAAAATCTATCATACACTCTGGTTATAACTAATATGAAAGACAAAATATTGAATTTGAAAAGCAATTACAAGATATTTAATGAGTTTAATGCATTTGATTGAAAATTCATTTACTCTTATGAGCAGTCATTAAAAAAATTGACCACGCATCTTGGTATAGAAATAGCACAATTAATAAATTTGTTTCAGATGCGACTTGAAATCGTAATGTCATCTTACTATATAGCAAAATATCAAGAAACAATACTATTTCAGGCGAGGTAAAAGAATATGAAAATCAAAGTGAGACCATTGCACGATAAGCTGCTTGTGCAAAGAGTTGAGCAGGAAACTAAGACTGCTGGTGGAATAATCATCCCAGACACAGCTCAAGAAAAACCTATGCAAGGGAAGGTGTGTGCTGTTGGAAGTGGTACTAGAGATGAATCAGGTAAAATTCATCCGCTAGATGTGAAGGTCGGAGATAAAGTTTTGTTCGCTAAATGGGGCGGAACAGAGATAAAGATCGACGGAGTTGAGTATCTTGTACTCAAAGAGTCAGATGTGCTTGCTATTATTGAAGAGTAATTTACAAGTTTTTGACTAAATTTTGCCACAATTGTGGTGTAGAAGACTTAGATGGTAAAAATAACTACTTTGTATTTAGGATAAAATATGGCTGGAAAAATCATAATGAAAGGAGCTGAGGCTCGTGATAAAATTTTAAGAGGAATAGAGACGGCATATGAGGCTGTTGGTGCAACTCTTGGTCCGAAAGGACGTGATGTCATTATAGAGAAATCTTTTGGTGCTCCAAAGATTACAAAAGATGGTGTAAGTGTTGCAAAAGAAATTGAGCTTTTGGATAAAGTTGAAAATATGGGAGCTCAGATCTTAAAAGAGGCAGCTAGCAAAGCAAATGACAATGCTGGAGATGGAACAACTACAACCGTTGTACTAGCTAGGTCAATTGCTAAAAACGGTATTAAAGCTGTTGCAGCTGGTATGAATCCAATGGATTTAAAACGTGGTATAGATATAGCATCTAAAGTAATCATAGAAGAGATCAAAAAAGTTTCAAAAGCTATAGCATCTTCTGAGGAAGTTGAACAAGTTGCTACTATCTCTGCAAATGGAGATCATGACATTGGCAAAAAGTTAGCAGAAGCATTTAAAAAAGTTGGCAAAGACGGCGTAGTAACAGTTGAAGAAGCAAACAGAAGTGATGAATTTGAAGTAGATGTTGTTGAGGGTATGAGCTTCGATAGAGGATATCTCTCTCCTTACTTTGTCACAAATGCGGAAAAAATGACATGCGAACTTGATAATCCTTATATTCTAACATTTGAGAAAAAAATTAGTAATATACAGCAAATGGTTCCACTACTTGAATCTGTAGTGCAAACAGGTAAGCCGCTGTTAATTATAGCTGAAGATGTGGAAGGAGAAGCACTTGCAACGTTAATTGTCAATAAGTTGCGTGTTGGCTTGAAGGTGGCTGCTGTAAAAGCTCCTGGCTTTGGGGACAGAAGAAAATCTATGCTTGAGGATATAGCATTATTGACAGGTGGTCAGTTGATCAGCGAAGACCTAGGAATCAAGCTTGAGAATGTTTCATTAGCACATCTTGGTTCTGCAAAAAGGGTAGTCATTACTAAAGATGATACGACTATAGTAGATGGTTCAGGCAAAAAAGAGCAAATAGATGAACGTCGTCAGCAAATTAAAACTCAAATCGCTGATACAAAATCTGACTATGACAAAGAAAAACTACAAGAAAGACTTGCTAAGCTTTCTGGTGGTGTTGCAGTGCTTAAGGTAGGCGGAGTTACAGAAGTAGAAGTTAAAGAGAAAAAAGATAGAGTAGAGGATGCGTATCACGCAACTAAGGCTGCTATCGCAGAAGGAATAGTCCCTGGAGGCGGGTGTACTTTACTTTATGCATCAAAAGCTTTAGATGGAATAAAAGGAAAAAATGCTGATGAAGATGCTGGTATTGATATTGTGAGAAAGGCACTTTCATCTCCTATACACAAGATCTTGGAAAACGCTGGTATTGATTCAGGGTTGATAGTTGCAAGGCTTTTAGAAGCGAGTGACAACAAAAAGATCTTTGATGCGCAAAATATGCAGGTAGTTGATGCTTATCAAGCTGGGATTATCGACCCAACAAAAGTTGTCAGAAGTGCTCTGCAAAGTGCAGTTTCGGTTGCAGGTTTGTTGATTACAACAGAAGCTGTAATTTTTGAGAAAGCTGAAAAGAAACCTGCCGCTCCTATGCATGGGCATGGTGGTATGGATGATATGGGCTTTTAAGTTTAGCCAATTGAAACATACTCATAAAAAGCTCAGTTTTTTATAAATTTAAGACGCAACTATAGACGATGGCTTCCTTTATTCTAGGGAGCTTTGCGTCTATATGTTATTGTTGTTAACAAAATGCACGTTCAAGGATTTTGAAGGCATAATTTTTTAGAGCGCCAGTTAATTTCTGTGAATACTTTTATAGTCAAGGAAGTTGGAGATATTACATATTTCAAGCAAAATTTACGGTATACTAGAAAGCGTAGAAATATGGAGTAAGGACATAAATTTTAGCTTTAAACTTAAAAGCCATATATCAGTCTATAACATCTTTAACTTCCCTGATTATATATATTTGCGAAGAAATTAACGAAATGTATTGAAAAATTAGGCAAAAAAGGTCTGCGCAATTGGATTTGCCGGTTTGTCGCAGGTCTATATCAGAAAATCAGTGCATGGCATTTTTAAAAGCTAATCTTTGTACATTGAACTTGCCACAAAAATTTATTTGTGCAGTAAATCGATTTTTGAAAGACAGACTGCTTAAGTTGCTGATTATAGCTAAAACACTATAAAGTAGGAATGACAAGCGAGCATTTAGAATAAAAATTTATTCGTCTGGACTCCGTAATATAGCTGCTATTTCAGGTAAAAAGCTGACTTCAAATTTATCCAAAAGACAAAGTTTGACATGACTTTTTATGCTGCTTTAGCTGATATTTTATAATCAGCAATTCGCGTTAAAGTATCAGTCTTTGTTGTTCATATCTCAAGTATTAGGAGATTTATGGTTAAGATGCCGCATTGGCCAATTCCTTATGGAAAAAGCGTCATTGACCTTGAGTTATGGAGGATTAAAGCTCTTTTATCAAAACTTGGTGAGCCACAAAAAAAAATTCCACATGTAATACATGTTGCTGGAACTAATGGAAAAGGATCAACTATAGCATATTTAAAGGCAATATTTGAATCTGCTGGATATTCAGTGCATCGTTATACATCGCCACATTTAGTAAGGTTCAATGAACGTATAGTAATAGCTGGCAAAGAAATCGAAGACGAATTTCTTTACCAAATCGCAGAAGAATGTAGATTTGCCGCTGGTGATCTTGAGTTGACCTTTTTTGAAGGCACGACTGCAATGGCATTTCTTGCTTTCTCCAAGATTGAAGCTGACGTAGTCCTGTTAGAAGTTGGTCTAGGTGGAAGGTTAGATGCAACAAATGTAATAGAATCTCCGCTTCTCTCTGTAATCACGCCGATATCAATAGATCATACAGAATACCTTGGTTATGATTTATGTCAGATAGCATCCGAAAAAGCTGGGATTATAAAACAAGGTTCATTATGCACAGTAATTGGTTGGCAAGAAGAACATGTTCTTGAACTATTACATAATTGCTGCATGCTGCGTCAAGTCCCATCTTTTGTTTGCAGACAAAATTGGAATTTTCAGAAGACAGCAAATGGTTTTTTGTTTATTACGCATGATAATATACTAGAATTACCAAATCCCTCTCTTCAGGGAATACATCAAATAATGAATGCTGCTTGCGCAGTTGCCGCTGTACAACAATTAAGCAACATTTACACTATTTCAATTGAAAATATTAGAAACGGTATAGAAAATACTTCATGGCCTGCAAGGATGCAGCTCGTGCAAAGCGGAGTGCTGCATTCTCTTATTCCTCAAGGTTCTGAACTTTGGGTTGACGGTGCTCATAATGTAGGTGGTGCTCAAATGCTTGCACTAAGCATTGCGCAGTTAGATGAACAAGATAAATTACTCTATCTAATAAATGGCAGAACTAAGCAAAGGGATATAGAGGGGTTTTTAGCACCCTTTTTAGGATGTGTTGAAATGTTATGTGCTGTTAAAGTTATATCAGAACCTTTAAGCGAATCAGCTAAAAACATAGCACTTGTATCAGAAAAGATGGGCTTCAGGGCAAAGGAATGTGAAGGTTTAAGGCATGCTATTGATTTAATCACAAAAGATGCAGGAAATAGGAATTTCAGAATACTTGTATGTGGGTCATTATACCTAGCAGCTGATCTCTTAGCTGAAAATGTTATATGAAAATAGCGGTTGCAATATCTCATGTATCGCAACAATCATTGGTCTATACACCAAAAATTTATATACGCAAACAAATCAATTTTTGTGGAGAAGTGAAATGTGCAAAAATTAGCCCTTAGATCGGCCGGCATTGTTGCATAATACATATCCTTTAGTTTATCGCTAAATAGATCAGCTAAATAAACTAACAAAGCTGGTATTTCAATAGCAAATAAACACAAGATACACAACTGGTCGGAATATAACACAAATTTAGTAAATAGAGGTAATATTTATCTTGTATTTGAGCAAGAAAGGGATGTGTTGATCAAGTATTGTGGCAAAGGAAGGATTCGGAAATACTTGTGATGATATAATTATCATGTGCCATCAGATCAAATATTTGTTTAAATTACCTTATAGACAGACTGGGATTGTTGCACTTCGTTTTAGAATGCAAGGGACTGACCATCTAAATCTAAAAGCTAGAATTTTAACCCCATCAAACTAACTTATAGACAATACTTTAAACAGCTGCATTATTATATGCTCTACTCCTGCTCTTGTTGCTCCAGAACAAGTAAGTACTTGTTTGTTTGTATGTGAGCTTAATATAGATGTCTTCTCCTCTAGATCTTGTGGTGTAACTAAATCACTTTTACTTAGTACTATAACTTCGAGCTTATTGCACAGCTCTTCCTTATACGAATTTAACTCATTATGTACGGTTTGATAGCTTAGCAAAACATCCTGTCCAGTAGCATCTACCATATGTAACAAAACTCTGCAACGTTCAATGTGCTTTAAAAATCTATGACCAAGACCATGTCCTTGACTTGCCCCTTCTATGAGCCCTGGAAGGTCAGCGATGACAAACTCCCTATGGTTCGCTCTGACAACACCAAGTTGCGGCCGCAGAGTTGTAAATGGATAATCTGCCACTTTTGGCCTTGCAGATGTAACAACTGATAAAAATGTCGACTTACCAGCATTTGGCAGGCCTAGTAACCCAACATCAGAAAGTAATTTCAACTTCAGCCATACCCACAGCTCATCCCCATCTTTGCCAAGAGTAGTTCTTCTCGGCGCTCTATTTACGGAACTTTTAAATGTGTGATTACCTCGGCCTCCATCTCCTCCTTTAGCTATGACGACTTCCTGTCCCACTTCTATCATGTCATGCAACAGAACGGCACCTGACTCATCCAACACTTGAGTCCCTACAGGAATATCTATCAACATAGTTTCGCCAGAAGCCCCTGTACATTTTGCCCCAGCTCCACTGCTACCACTTTGAGCTTTGAAGTGTTGCTTATAACGAAAATCTATGAGTGTATTTAAGTGATCAACCGCTCTTAGCACTATATCACCGCCTATCCCACCATTACCACCGTCGGGCCCACCAAATTCTATAAACTTCTCTCTGCGAAAACTCATTGCTCCATCTCCGCCCTTCCCGGCCTTAAGATAAATCTTCGCTTCATCAATAAAATGCATCTAAATCTAACTTCTATCTGTATATTGCTTTTCCTGTACGTTTTATCTTGCGTTGTAATACAAGCAGACCATACATTAATGCCTCTGCAGTAGGCGGACACCCTGGTACATACACATCAACAGGGACTATTCGATCACAGCCTCTCACAACAGAATATGAATAATGGTAATAGCCACCACCATTTGCACAGCTTCCCATAGATAAGACCCACCTAGGCTCTGGCATCTGATCATAAACCCTCCGCAAAGCTGCAGCCATTTTGTTAGTCAGAGTCCCAGCTACTATCATTACATCAGACTGCCTCGGACTCGGTCTAAAAAGCATGCCAAACCTATCCATATCGTATCTGCTAGCTGCAGCATGCATCATTTCAACTGCACAACAAGCAAGTCCAAATGTCATGGGCCAAAGTGAACCAGTCCTCGCCCAATTAATTAAATCATCAAGCTTCGCTGTTAAAAACCCCTTATTCTTTATTTCATCCCCAACATTGCTGAGCAATATATCTTGGTTCTGGTTAATAACTGGGTAATGGTTATGCGAAATCATACTATGTAATGAACTAAAATTTCAAAATTCTTCTTTGCGCAGTCAGTCTAAGCCATGATGATATAAAAACTGCGCTATTGTCATTATACATCAAATTCAAAAGCTAATGAATATAAACTAATGCTAGTTGCCAATTATTTTAATTCGCCTAAATATAGCACTGTTAACTGTGCTATTGCTAAAAAATCTGCTATACACTCGTGTTATTAATCGGAAACTGACGTTATACTAATTCCCACAAATAACAGAATATATGGGCAAGTATTTTTTAGAAAAATTAGCATGAGATCTGAGTCATCTATACTAGAAGTCCAGCGGCGAAGGGCGCACTTAAATTTTCAAAAAAGATTACATTCAGATGTGCTGTTATTTGCGGGAGTTGGTATTAAACTATGGCACTGCTCATCAAGCCACTTTTACAGCTCCTTTTGGCACTATTTTCCATATTACTTCCTACATTTCTTCACAAATATATCAAAATATCTGATTCAGAAATTAACTGGCACTCTAAAAAATCATGCCATGAAAATTCTCGCACGCGCCCTTATTTGAGGACAGGGCTATATGCTGCGCTAAAAAACAATTAGCTATTCCCACTCCAGAGCTCCGCTTTTCCATTCATATATAAAGCCAACAGCAAGCACAACAAGAAATATCATCATAGAGATAAAGCCATACATCCCAATCGCTTTCAAACTAATTGCCCATGGAAAGAGAAACGCAATTTCAAGGTCAAATATTACAAATAAAATAGCAACTAAATAAAATCTGATGTCAAATCTGGAACGCGGACTTGCAAATGCCTCAAAACCACATTCATAAGCAGATACCTTATCTGAGTACGACTTTGCGCGATTTGTAATAAATGGCAGTACCACTAAAATAAACGCAAGACCAAAAGCAATCGCCATAAATATAAGAATGGAAAGATACCCTTGTAAATAATCAGACATATAGAGTTACAAAAATTGGTTAGTGTTGAAGCAAAGATATAGTGTCACATGCAGTTTAGCTTCTTGTTTCTTATTTGCAAAGAGATGTTTTTGCTACACACTTCATAAAGATGTACGAAAATTCAATGATTTTTGCAGGATGGACATGTTACTGCAGCTATGGCAGCACCTACCATCTTAGTTTTTTCCAGCTCCTCGAAGTTTCACTTCATATGTGCGTAAGTTAAACAGCCTATATGTCAAAAATTGCTTTGCTGCGCAAATAAATTTTTGCGGCAAATTAAATGTACAAAAATTAGCTTTAGACCACGCCATGGCTAATTTTCGGATATATAATTTGTCCTGTGCCTAGCAAATACTACTTAACAAAATCCATAAGATTTTTGGCAATTTTGCCATTTTTTTCTGCTGGACTTTCGGTGCAGCACAATTGCTCGCAGATCAAGATAAATCCCATGTTCATTAGAGTTACAGGCGACTAAATCATAACTCATTATTTAACCTTAGCTAACATGAAATAAGCTTGTTTACTTTTTGTTTTTATGCTTGATAGCAAATAACAAAATTAAAATAGATAATGCCAAATATGGCGCAATCCAAAGTATTATATTTGCCATCGAAAAAGATGGCTGAAACACTATCTCTTCGCCATACTTTTTCCTTAAGAACTCGATTATTTCATCATCACCTTTACCAGACCTTATCTTTGCTTTTATAAAAGTGCGCACAGTACTTGCAAATTCTGTTCTAGATTCTTTTATAGATTCTCCAGCACATACCATACATTTGACTAGCGAAAACAGCCTTTCTTCACGCTTTTTGAATGTATCTTCTAAGTTTGTATTACTTGATTCCTGTTCCTTTGATGTATATATAGCGATTTTACTATGTTCCACATCTGAATATGGAGTAGTGGAATATAATAAAGCCAATGATAATACGATTTTTGCTATCATAAATTCACATGAAGTTCATATAAATTAAACTTCTTCTTCAAACTCGATTCCAGTGAAATAATCGCAAGGAACATACATAACTACAAAGCAATTGGCTGCTGGAACAGATGTTCGAAGAAGTCCATTGTAAACATTACTGATAGCGCCATATACAAATTATTTTTTAATTCCAATCGTCATGCCGCTATCTGTTGGAATGAACGCAGGCTCAAATAAACTTCTATCACTCAACATAGTATTAAACTCTCTCATAGCGGCTCTCATTTTTTTGCACTTTTTATCATTCTGCTTATCATTCCATACTGCATCGAAAAGCAGCGTATTATCTGCTATTATTAGCACTCCTGATCTGAGCTTTTGATATACTGCGTTTAGATAAGCTGGATATTCTGCCTTTGCTGCATCTATAAATATAGCGTCTATATTTCTCAAATCCATATCTCTCAATGCGTCGAGTGCATCTGCTCGCTGCGGCACTATTTTATTCCCAAGCATCTGAGTATTTTCAAAATTTTGCTTTGCTATAGCAAAAAAATTCTCTGACTTCTCTATTGTGTGTACTACACCACCTCTTGGTAATATCTGTGCAATCCCTATTGTAGAGGCCCCAACAAAAGTACCTATTTCAAGTATTTGCTCTGCCCCAGAAATCTTTATTATCACAGAAAGCAATTGCAACTCTGACTTGCTAAGCTGCATATGTCTCAAGTGCTTGGGCGCACTTTGTCTAACTTTTTCTAACAACTCGTCTTCTGTTCCAAACAGAGTGTTTATATACTGTAATTTTTGATAATCTGCTTGCATAGAAAAAATGATCAAAAATAAAGATAAACCAGAGATATGCTTATTTATATTGAGTTGAAGAGTATTGCAAAAATAGTTATTCCATAGACGCTGCGCAGACCTTTTTGGCCTGATTTTCAAGTATTAATTCGTTAATTTCCTCGCAAAAATATATAAAAGTATTTGAGGCAGAAATTCAACTGGCACTCTAAAAAATCATACCCTTAAAATCTTCGCATGTACACTTATGAAGGCAGAGTCATAAGACATATAGCCAATTTTTACTAGACTTCTTCTTCAAACACTTGTTCCAAGCAACCAATTGCTTTGTCACTCAGTGGCTTTCAATATGCTCATGCACTTCTTTGGTATACTTGCGCTCCTTGCACTTGTCTCATTGGAGGAGAATTTGAAGAAGCAGTCTATCATAGTGAATTAACAAAATTATAACACTAGCGCCTATACAATCTAATCATCTTGAATTAATGAATCCATAGGTTGTTCCCAAGGAAAACACTTCCTGCCGAAGTGACCGAACGTTGCGGAATCTTTATAAATCGGCTTTTGCAAATCTAATCTCTCTATTATCACATATGGCTGAAATAGATCATAAACATTACATGAGAACATTTTCAATAATTGATCATCATCTACAATGCCTGTTCCAAGCGTGTCTATAGAAATTGCCATGGGCCTTGCAATTCCGATAGCGTATGCTACACGTACTTCGCAAATAGAGGCAAGCTCAAGAGCTACTATTTGTTTTGCAAGTTGTCTTGCAGCGTACGCACCTGATCTATCAACTTTTGTCGGATCTTTGCCAGAAAATGCGCCGCCTCCATGCCTTGCATGCCCACCATAAGTATCAACTATAATTTTCCTTCCAGTGACTCCTGCATCAGCAAGTGGCCCGCCAATAGTGAAAGGACCTGCTGGATTTACATGTATAGTTGTATCAACAGACATATAATCAGCAACGACAGGCCGCACTATTTGCTCTATCACAGCTTCTTGTAATAAAGAATGCGATACATCTTGCGTATGCTGAGTTGAAAATACAACAGAATCTATCCCAATTGGTTCCCAATCCCTATATTTAATAGTAATTTGCGCTTTTGCATCTGGGCCAAGAAATGCAAAGTCATTTGTGCTTCTGATATTCTTATGCTTCTGCATGAGTTGATTTGCAAGTATAATGCTAAGCGGCATATCCTGCTCTGTTTCACTACAAGCAAAGCCAAACATCATACCCTGATCTCCTGCCCCCATTTTGAGACCTGAATCGACTCCCGAGGAAATCTCAGGAGATTGCCTACTGACCTCAGTTATAATCTCAAATTGATCAAGATTCAGCCCCCACTTTGTACTGCTATGCCCTATAGAAGCAAGTGTACTTAGTGCTATGTCTTTATATTCAAACACAGCTTCTGTAGTTATCTCACCAAATATGCATAGCTTATGACCTTTTATACCTACCTCCACTGCTACGCGACTATTTTGATCTTGCGCAAGACACGTATCTAATATTGCATCTGAAATTTGGTCGCATATCTTATCTGGATGTCCATCAGATACTGATTCTGAGGTAAATAGTCCATTTTTGATCATCATTACTTCTTATCCGATTATAAATCCTGGTCAATTTTCAATATATATGGTTGTGGATTATAATCGATTATTGACGGAAATGGGAGAGTTAATTTTAATTTGCACAAGAAATATTTGCAAAATTTTGCTCTATATACTGCAGAGCATTTATGAGACCATCCAAGGAGTATGTATCAACAGCAACATGTTCATCATTAAAACGTGCATGCACTTCAAAATAATCTGAGTGATCTATAAGATTGTTGATAATAGAGACATCTTGACTACTACTTGTGGTCAATGCCAGCATTCCACGTGCGTCAGAAAGAGTATAAGCTCTTCCGCCTGCAGTGAGAGCAAAGCGCATTTCCCGTGATTGCGACAAATTTGTTCTAATACTAAATGTCCATGCACCTCTCATAACATAAGATACCACTGCATAAGCCACTCCATGAGTCGCAATACCATCCTTAAAGCTGACACTTCTTTTTGGAGCAGATACAGCATATGCAAAGTATAAGTTGTTTAGACAACTCTCTTTTCTATTTGCAATAACAACATCCCAATCACTAAAAGTCCTGACTTTTTCGACACGCAGCGCATAACTGATACTGCTTGCAATCGTTAATAAAATCAATATAATCACGCCTGCAGCTTTTTGCATAAAACCTCGCTATGGCGATTTTAACTCGAAAAATTAGCTATCAAATACAAAATTGCGCATTATCCTCTGCAAGTCACATCAGACTTAAGTAGAAGAGCGGTTTGCAACCTCACCTTCAGTATTTGAATTACTTGGCAGATAAACATATTATCATGTATATACCAGCTCTTCATTTACAGGAGGGATACTGCACTTATGATTTTGAACCTAATCACTACCGCATCACGCTGTATAACGAATGCCAATACTCTAAGCATTTTGATAGTCAAAATAGCGTAACTGATACATTATGCTAGCATAAAATCTCTGTATACGCACGCCATTTATGAGCATATCGAATTGACATGCGCTTTTCTTATAGGTTTGCTGTAAATGTTATTTAATATATGGTAAACTGTTGCTCATTGATAAATTCTGGAGCCAAGTCTTTTATTACTATAACAAAAAAAATAGACCATTAGATAAGTAGATAGATGAAGAATATACTTTCAATTACCATAACAGCATGGCTTATTATATGCGCATATATACCTTGCGCTATGTCCTTAGCTAGAGATACTGTCACAAACTTAACGCATGCACCATATGTCTTACTTGTTGATTATAATACATCGTCTGTCTTAATGCAGCGCAATGCTTATAAACGTATGGCTCCTTCTTCAATGAGCAAGTTGATGACATTATACATGGCTTTCCATTTTTTAAAAAATGGAAAGATAAAGCTAGATGATAAAGTGCTTGTGAGTGAAAAAGCTTGGCGTATGCAGGGCTCAAAAATGTTTTTGAACCTAGGCTCTTCTGTTTCGGTTGAGGATTTGTTGCGTGGAATAATAGTGCAGTCTGGAAATGACGCCAGCGTAGCACTTGCCGAGTGGATTGCTGGAAGCGAATCTATGTTCACAAATCAGATAAATGAAATGGCTAAAAAGATAGGACTGAAAAATTCGCATTTCAAAAATGCAACTGGATTACCTACAGATGGGCATTTTATGACTTCCGCAGACGTTGTACACCTCGCTTCTAAAATCATAGAAGACTTTCCTGAATACTATCATTACTTCTCAGAAACTGAGTTTACGCATAACAAAATAACACAAAAGAATCGCAATTTATTATTAGGGAAACATGGGGTTGATGGTCTCAAAACTGGGCATGCAGATGCTGCAGGCTATGGATTGATATTCAGCGCTAAGCAGGGGCAAAGAAGAATTATAGGAGTGATCAATGGTCTAGCTTCTGAAAAAGAAAGAGCTACTGAAGCGACAAAAGTGATATTATGCGCACTTAATAGCTTTGAAAATTTGATCTTATTTAAAGCTGGAAGTTCTGTTGTATCTGCTCCAGTATGGCATGGAACTCTTTCTGAAGTTTCTCTTACTATTGAAAAAGATTTAGAGATTGTTATACCGAAGATGTTAAGCAAAGATGAAATCAGAGCAGTCGCCCAGTATAATGATCCACTCATGGCTCCATTGCATAGTGGCCAGAAAGTTGGCGTCATTAAGGTTTATTTAAATGATAAGCTTGATCGTGAAGTGCCGCTGGTTGTTACAAGTGATGTGAAACCTGGAGGAATCTTTACAATAATTATTCAGAATATTGGCGCATTATGGCGTAGTCTATAAGCTCCTGGTAATCTATTATTACGCATCAATATAAGTAGATATCATTACATTTTTCTTCCGCGATGCATCAGATCCATCACTTTGCAGAAGATTATGCAAATTAGCTGCCGATATACCACTAATAAATGAATAGTTAGCGTTTAACTAGTATGCAATGCCTTCATAAGCACGCGCGGATTTTGAGGGCATGATTTTTTGGAGCGCAAGCGAATTTCTACGTCTAATATATATTTACAAAGAAATTCACAAAGTAATACCAAATCCTCCAAATAACAGCATATACTACCATGCGCGTGCTTGAATTTTCTAAAAAGACGAAGCTCAGATTTGTGGGCTTTGATATGATATGGAAAATTAGGCAAAAAAGGCCTGTGCAAGTGGCTTTGCCAGCAGTGCCTAGATACGAAGTGGGGCAGCACAAAGAGTTAGAAAGAATGGTACGCAAGTGTTAAAAAAATACATAAGGAGCATTGTGATTAAGCTAATTTTGAAAAGTATGACTAATATACACATACCAATACTTATAAATTATGTTCTTACAAAATTTTAATTTCGGTAACAACTCTAAACTCTTGTTTTTCTGTAATATTATTGTAAATAAAAAGTAAGCACTTAAATTGATAAATTAAATTATAGATAATGCTAAAACAACGTAGCAATACATTAGTAGTTCTCGAAATAGGGAGTTCAAAAATCGTATGTTTAGTATGCAAAGTTCTGAAAGACGATTTGCAAGTCATAGGAATTGGGCATAACAAATCTAGTGGAATTAAGGCAGGCGTTATCACAGACCTTAAGACTGCAATAAGTGGAATAGTGCAAGCAATTGAAACTGCTGAATATGCAGCTGGTGAACGTATAACTAGAGTATATGTTGCTATATCTCCAAGCAATCTAATTTCCCGTAGAAACAGCTCAGATTTGTCAGTGATGGGACATGAAATTAACTCTAAAGACATTCATAAATTACTAATTAACGCAGTAGAACGTTACTCAAATCAGGATTTAGAGATTTTACATTCTTTCGTATATGATTACATACTAGACGGGAATCGTGGTATTACAACTCCTCTTGGCATGTACGGCAATAAACTTGGGGCCGAGCTTCACATTGTGGCCGCACCATCTGTTACAATAATGAATGTAACGAACTGTCTTGCTAAATGTCAGTTAGAACCTCAAGGATATGTATCTTCTTCATATGCTTCTGGAATCGCTTGCTTAACTCAAGATGAAATGAGGCTTGGAGTTACTTTAATAGAATTTGGAGCTGGATGCACCTCTATATCGATATTCTATAATTCACAAATGGTTTTTACCGATGGCGTCCCGATAGGTGGGGGTCATATAACAAACGACATCGCCAAAGGACTCTGTATAAACATGACAACAGCAGAAAGAGTGAAAAATCTGTATGGAACAGTTATACTTACTACAGATAACAATAAAGACATCATGGAAATCACTGACGAAGAAGACGGCGAGACAGAAAGCATACTAATTAATAAAGCTCTACTGGTTGAAATTATTCGCTCCAGAGTTGAAGAAATAGTTGAGTTACTAAAATCAAAGCTGGCAGAAAATAAGTTTGATGTACATAATAATAAGATAGTAATAACTGGTGGAGGAGCAAAACTCAATGGAATAAAAGAACTGCTTAGCTATATGTTCGTTACAAAGGTGAGGCTAGGACAACCGCAGTTTATAGAAGGGCTTCCTGAACAAAACACAGGGACAGAATTTTCAACTGCAATAGGAATGGCGCTCTATGGCGCCCAGCAATGGGCAAATAGCAAGAATACATTTAATAAAAGTGAGTCCAGCTTTGGTCTGCTTCGGTGGCTAAAAGAGCTTTGGGGACAGAACGCTTAACCACCGTTGCTAACTCTGTATATTCCGTCACACTTTTCATAATTGGTACTTTTAGAACGATCCTTACGTATCTTGTTAACACTTGGCGCACCATTCTTCCTAGCTCTTTTTAAAGCCTAACTTGTCTGTCTGTCAAAAATCTATTTGATGCGCTAATTTTCGGATATATAATTTGTCCTGTACCTAGCAAATACTATTTAACAAAATCCATAAGGCTTTTGACAATTTTACCACTTTTCTTGCTGAACTTTCAGTACACTATAATTGCCTGCAACCATCGTACGCGCATAATACCAACCCTTCATTTACCTGCAGTAAATAATGTTCGTACAAACTAGAGAAATATGCCTTATAGTATTGTAATGTAATATCATCTTGCTATCAGGATTCTTTTCTCGTAACAGATTTTCTTTAATAGATAATTGCTTTTTGTAACAAATAGTATATTTTTACTGCATGTTGTTCATAAGTTTTTAACACTCGGTTATATTATTTTATATCGATTCACAATTTTAAAATGCTAAAAAATAAAAAATATAAGATACCTACAGTTCCGCTATCACAGCTTTTCCCAAGCATCGTAACGATGCTTGCTCTTTGTTTAGGTATCACAGCAGTTAGATATGCTCTTGATGACAAATTTGATACTGCAGCAATCTTAATAATAGTTGCGTCTGTCATGGATGGCCTTGACGGCAGGCTCGCCAGATTATTGAATGCGACCACAGCATTTGGTGCACAGTTAGATTCGCTAGCTGACCTCGTGAGTTTTGGTGTTGCTCCTGCGATTGTAACTTACCTCTGGTCTTTATACCAAATTCCATATAAAGGCGTCGGTTGGGCTGTAATACTACTTTTCATCACATGTGCAGCGTTTCGGTTAGCACGCTTTAATATATCTCGTTCAGATCCCAAGAACTTCTCTATAGGAGTGCCAATGCCTGCAGCAGCCTGCCTTTGTATAACCCCAATGATTCTTTCATTCCAGATATTAGATTTACATGAGAATTACTGGCTTATTGCAATTTATATGATATCTGTTGGTATCTTAATGGCAAGCCGTGTTCCAACGTTTGTGCTAAAACATATGCATATACAACGCAATAAGATTTTGCCTATAATGTTAATGTTAACTATCTTAATAATCTTGCTATTAATAATGCCGTGGATAGTATTTCCTATATTGTCTGCTGCGTATTTGATATCCATACCGTTTAGCATCATTTCATACAAAAAAATTAGAGTAAATTAAATCAGCTCATTTGACCTCACTATTATTATGCAATACACGTATAGGAAAATACTAAAGTCTTTATTATATATTCCTTTACTGTGTACATTGTTCTCATTTGCATTATTCCTGTATATTTATACAGGAATAAGAAATATACCTATGCTCTCAAGGTATATTAGCAGTTACATCAGTAAGCAACTGGAGTTTGTACAGCTTAACATAAATAGTGTAAATATTTCTTGGAATAAGCAAGAATCTGAATTATATGCTGAATTTCAGCAGGTACATTGCGCTTTCGGAGAAAAAAGCGAAGTCTTTGTCCCAAGTATTGGTCTTTCATTAGATATATTGGGGTTTCTAGGCAGTTTCGGTACAGCCAACAATTTTGTAAAATCTATAGATATTAGCGGCGAGATCGGATTCAAATTTGAAGACGTGCTTCACACACACCCTAAGCACATAACGAATTTTCAACATCTGATAGGACATAATGCATCTGCTGCATTTCAAAAAATTGGCAACATTTCAGAAGAAGTGTCTAATGCTTTGAATGGCATTGAAATAAAATTTACATTAAAACAAGGCGCACAACCATTATCTCTGGTACTAAATAAAATAGTTATAGAACCAATTACATATAATGGACTCACTTCTCTACAACTTTATCTAGATGGGCATATAGCAAATGACCACGTAATATTGTCAGCATATTTAGATACCAGTAGATTGAATGCACTTTACGTACGCGGCGAATTTAAAAACATTTCCCCACATATGATAGCTCATGTGATCTTTCCAAAAGAAATAGCGGAGGAGATGAAATACTATTTCGATGGCATATTTAATTTCATTATAGATGATAACTATGGATTGGACACAATCCAATTTTCCATAGTAAATTTCCCAAGGTTTCTAAAAAAAGGACTAATATTCGAGCAAGACATAAAAGTTGAAGATTTTGCAATGTCAGCAAGGTGCTCAGGCAATTATACTAATATTCTCATAGATCAATTCATGATTAAAGCTGGAGATTTAAATCTAAATGGTACTTTTAATAAGAGCTCAAATGACGTAATAGTTGGATCTATACAAATCAATGATTTGGAAGTTTCCAAGTTATATCAATATTGGCCTAAACCAGCAGCAGGAATAGTTCGAGATTGGTTACAACAACACTTAAAAAATGGCCTCGTGAAAAATGC
The DNA here is from genome assembly GCF_964019805.1 of Candidatus Lariskella endosymbiont of Epinotia ramella. Classification (NCBI taxonomy): domain Bacteria; kingdom Pseudomonadati; phylum Pseudomonadota; class Alphaproteobacteria; order Rickettsiales; family Candidatus Midichloriaceae; genus Candidatus Lariskella; species Candidatus Lariskella endosymbiont of Epinotia ramella. The sequence continues at coordinate 1,564,583 of NZ_OZ026472.1, forward strand.
TAGAGTGGAATGCTTTTTTGATTTGCCTCAGCTTTTATCAGGTGTCATATCAAAAGATACTGTAATCGCTACGTTTGATTTAAATGATGCTAAGCTTAAGTATATGGAGCAAATTCCAGAACTGAGTCTTGCTAATAGTAGAGTTATAATTTCAGCAAATGATGTTGAAGTCAAATCAGAAGAAGTATCATTCCTTGGTAGCAAAGTTAAAGATTTAATAGCAACAATAAACTACTTTCCAAAACAAGTACTAGCAGAGAATTTACAACCAACTAAAGATACCAATCAACAATATAATGGGGTTGGTCTTACTATTGCAGCAAAAGTATCTGGCCCTCTGCAAAATCTAATTAATATAGGCTTTTTACACGCGGGGAAGCAGAATGAAAAGTTAATCGGATATAAGGGAAATTCTGAAGTAAATCTAAAATTCTTTGTTCCATTTGATGATGAAGTAAGTCTTGATACAATGCATATGCAAATAGTGGGCAAATCATTTAATACCAGCACACCGAAAGTCGCTGGGAATTATCATTTGAGCGCTAAAGAAGTAAATCTATCATTCATCGGTGGAGCTTTGGATATAAATTCTCCAAGCGCAATAATCAATAACGCACTTCCAGCAGCGGTAAATGTTAAGTATCTAGTCACAGATGATCTAGATATATCAATACAGTGCACCTCTAGTGCAAACGTTCATACCTTCAGACAAGCAAACATTTACGTTCCAGATTTTATAAGTGGCACTGTCAAAATTAACGCTTCAGGCACTATTAAAGCAAATGATGCATTATATAATATAGGTATCGATTTACAGAATTCACATATAGACCTAGGAATTATAGGTGTGCACAAAAGTATAGGTGTTTATGGACAAATGAATGTGACTGTCAAAAATCAGCCGACAACAAAAAGTCTATTTGATATAAAGTATCAGCTCACTTTACCAGACCTTCAAAGCGAAGGAGATGGGATTATTTCTGAAGACCTGACTAGCTCCATTTTAATAAAATCTCAGAATTCACTCTTACATGGTCATAGCATGTCATTTAATTATGATGCATCGACAAAAGCTGAAAAGCTACATCTAAAAGGAAATGTACTAGATCTCAGCACAGCTAATTTTACTAAAGTAGATAACGTTACTAAAAATTCCAGAACGAAAATATTTGAGTTAACAACTGATTTTAAAAAAGCAATACTGAAATCTGGAGTAGAATTGATTGCACCTACAATATCTATGAGTTGTACGCTTGAAATGTGCAATGATTTCCATGTAAGAGGAAGCTTTGCAAAAACCGGATATGTAAATATATTTTATAGATATCCAACCATTGCGGTGATATCTAATGATGCAGGAAGTATACTGAAAGCCTTTGGTATATATGACCGTATATCAAACGGCAGCTTGGAATTTAAAGCTGAATTACTCAATAATCAGTCACTACAAGGTAAATTTCTTATAGAAAAGTTCCACGTTAGCAACACCCCTTTGCTCGCTAAATTCTTAAGCATGGTAGCGGTCACTTCTGCATCTTTTAAGGGCCTTGGTGACTTTGTAAGTGGCAAAGGTATGGGATTTGATAAACTATCATGTGATTTAGAATATGAATTTCCAGCTATATACTTCAAAGAATGTAGAGTGAGCGGTCCAATATTACGTGTTAAAGGATCAAGCGTTATAAATCACAAAACAAAACTCATAAAAGCTGCGGGAGTCTTGGTTCCAACTAACATAGTAAACACAGTAATACAAAGCATACCAATAATAGGAAATTTAGTTTCTGGTGGAAAGGACAATGGAGTAATATCCACAAATTTTTACGTTTCTGGAAATTTAGATAAAGAAGTGCAAATTACAATTAACCCATTGTCATTGTTGACTCCTGGATTTTTAGGCGAAATTTTTAATCAGGAAAGCTCGATATTGCGCAAATGATTTGCGAACTCACTAAAAAAAATATAAATTTTGATTGCTTGAAAATATTTTTATTTCATATATAATCCGCACATCGAAAAAACACACTAGTTGTATAGTTAATAATAGACTTCTTCTTAAAACTTGCTTCTAGTCAAACAAGTGCAAAGAACATAGGAAAGCGCGAGGAAGCGCAGTGTATAAGAAGTACATGAGCATCTTTAGCAAAGGCAGTGACAAAGCAATTGCTTGACTGGAACAACGTTTGAAGAAGAAATCTAATATTATATCTTCTTGACAGCATATACTGTGTATTTTTTAGAAAATTTAAGATGAGATTTGAGTTTAGCTGTACTAGTGATAAGTCTTTGAAAGACTTATATTGAAACTACTGTTTCACTACTTGTATTTCACGCACGAGCTACCAATTATAAAATACTTGGCAGCTCGCATGAACTGTTTGGAAAACTAAGTCATGAGCAGCTTTCTTAAAATTTTCGAAATATAAAATGCAACGATTTTGCATAGCAGAAGCCTCACAAAGTGCTTGTGTGTTGTGTTAAGACTTTGATGGCATGATTTTTAGAGTATATCGCAGGTCAATGAAGCATTGGTATTAACAATAAAAAGTTACTTGAAATATCTTGGATTTTCAATCTTTCAGTGTTACATCTCAATTTTAAGATGTGCTAATGCACTGTAAAGTGATAAGTCTGGAAGTAATGTGTACTTGGAACTCCATTCGAATAAGCAAGTATCATAATGAAAAAGCTTATATATGATACCTTCAGTCAATATCATCAGAAAACTAGTGCTTTCTTAATAACAACAGAATGTGAAACATGAATTACATGTCTGAATTCGCAAAATCGACATAGTATGTTGCTTAAATATAGGAGTAACGATGAAAATACTATTAATAATGTCACAAAAGCCAAGTGATACCTACAATCTAAATAATTTTAGTTGTACTGTCACACTTTTGTTTTTCTACTATACATTTCATGTTTGGAGATTTTGCCATGCACTGTCACGATAGTCAGCTAGTCTTAAATACTTTAGATCCCACTTATCTACAGCTCTGCACAACATTATTTTTCTCCGGGCTAGCAGGTAGTTTCTCACACTGTATATGGATGTGTGGCCCTATAGCAATCAGCCAAATGAGTATGCGCATGATGCTTATACCAAATTCTCAGATGTCAGAATTGAATAAAATCAAAAGCGCAGCAGCGGCACCTTACTACATTGGTAAAGCCATAACTTATTCGATCCTCACACTTTTCGCTTCAATAATATCTATACATTTTAGATCTTATCCATTTTTCCAGTACTTTGGAGCTTTAGTACTTTGTCTGGCTATGTTTTTTTTCATAAAATCTGGAATTAGTGCAGCGCTATCTGTGATATCAGAAAGTGTATATTCTAAAGGCCTTAGTCAATATATAGGACGTACGGAAATTTCCAGCATGCGCAGAGCAATAAAATTTCTAGAAGCTAGTCTTGTTAATAAAATCTCTGTAAAACACATAAGCCCTTATAATATCAAAGGTCTTATTCTTGGTATGATACTTGGCCTCATCCCTTGTGGACTGGTTTATGCAAATATAAGCCTTGCTCTATCTGCAACAGATAATTCTTTACTTGCAGCATGGGCTATGTTCATTTTTGGTATGGCAACAATTCCAGGACTGTTTATTGTTTCATATATAGGCAGCAGCATGTTCGAAAAATACAAGAAAGCATTTTCTTTATTGCATATGTGCGCTATGTTTTTTAACACATATTTACTAGTAGTTTACATCATGAGGATATTAAATTAGAAAAATTTCTCTATGATGCGAGCATATAGTGCTCTTGATCGACGATTATAAATTTAGTACAATCCATAAGTTGCTTTTATAAAACATTCTTGAACATAATTTGATATGCTTATAAGTGGACAGAAGAAGCTCAATTTAGCTGCTAAACTGATTCAATCGCAACTCTTAGCTGTTGCGTTCTTTATCATTGTTTTGCACTATTCTACAGCAGTTGCTCTGCTAAAAGTTGGGGTCAATGAAGGAAATGCTGAACCTATGCCAATAGCAATAGATTCCTTTGATGGACAAACTTGGGAAGAAAAAGATATTGGCAGAGAAATACATGACGTGATAGTAAATGACTTGCAAGGATCTGGACTATTCAGAGCAATAGATAGAGCGGCCTTCCTAGAAAGACCATCAATGTCACAGCGCCCAAATCTATCAAATTGGCGTAAGATAAATGCTACTGTTTTAGTAGTGGGCTCTGTAAGTATTACAGGCGATTACGCGAAAGTGCAGTTCAAAGTTTGGGATCCATATGCAGAAAAACAAATTGAAGGAATAGAATATAAGTTTGGCCGTTCTATGTGGAGAAAATATGCTCATAGAATTGCTGATGTTGTTTATAACAAACTAACAGGAGAATCTGGATATTTTGACACCAAGATATTATTCGTATCTGAATCTGGCCCCGCTTATAAAAAAGTCAAAAAATTATCTATTATGGACCAAGATGGTGCAAATTATAGAGTTTTGACTGATGGAAAGTCAATTGTTATCACCCCAAGATTTGATTCTAAGAGTAGACATGCTATTTACGTCGGATATTACGGAAAAAGAACACATATATACATGCTAAATTTGGCAACTGGAGTACAGAGGCTAGTTGGACATTTACCAGGGATTGCATTTGCTCCCAGATTCTCACCTGATGATTCTCATGTTATATTTTCTATTGCAATGAATGGTTCAACTAGTATATATGAAATGAACCTTTATACAGGTTATGTACGCAGATTGACTGGTGACATAGGAACAATTAGTACATCCCCTTGCTATTCACCAGATGGAAAGCATATAACATTTAGCTCTGACATGAACGGTAAGCCTCAGATATATGTCATGAATAGAGATGGAAGCAATGTCATGAAGATCAGTCAAGGCGCAGGTTCTTATAATACTCCTGTGTGGTCTCCTAGAGGTGATTTTATAGCTTTCACTAAAAAGGAAGAAGGAACTTTCTATATAGGTGTTATGAGAATGGATGGAAGTGGTGAAAGACTTCTTACAACAAGCTGGATGGACGAAGGCCCAACTTGGTCACCAAATGGAAGAGTGATAATGTTTACAAGACAAAAGCCAAATGGAGCTTCTAATCTATATGCAATAGATCTAACAGGATATAATGAAAGATTGATGTCGACACCGATGTATGCATCGGATCCATCATGGTCCTCCTTGCTGCATTAATCTTTCATAAGTTGCTTATATACTTCTGATAAATGATAAGTTGGTGTTGCATTAGTAGGCGCTGCCCCGAAAGTGCATGTTATCAATATATCACAAGCAGTCTTTAAGAGGCGCTAATTTTGACAAGCATGACTAGTATATCAATTTTCATATGAAACCTGACATAATTTTTTAGTAATTAAAAGATGTACATAGGAGTAATGGGTTATCAAGGTGCAGGGCATCTGCATATAACCACCCTTAAAACGCTTGGGCTTAAATGTTGCTATGTCAGAAGCAAAGATGATTTCAGGCAAGATCTTGATGCTTTAATAATGCCAGGTGGAGAAAGCTCAGCGCAGTATAAATACTGCATTGAACATGATATTTTCGACGAAATAAAGAATTTTGCTAAGGCTGGAAAAATCATTTTTGGTACATGTGCAGGCCTAATATTACTATCATCATATAAGTCACAGCTTGTGAATGGAATTGGTCTTCTAGATCTTGAAGTTGAGCGCAACTGTTATGGCAGACAAAACGCAAGTGGTGTGATGTTATCTGACAGTGGACAGCAAGTGTCATTCATCAGAGCACCTGGCATAACTTCTCTAGGAAAGAAAGTAAGGGTTATAGATACATATAATGGCAGTCCAATTTTCGTCTCACAAGCGATTCCTGGATCCGCAAAACATACCATATATGGCGCAACATTTCATCCAGAAATACCTATAGATTCAAAAATCAGCAATTATTATACCGAACTATTTTATCATTAATCCAAACCATTACTTCAAGGGACCAAACAGCTAGTCCGCCAAAAATTTATATACGCAAACAAATCAATTTTTGTGGAGAAGTGAAATGTGCAAAAATTAGCCTAGGATTCGGCGGCATTGTGGCATTGCTAACTAAAGATAGATGTCAGCAAGTCTTTTTAAGATGGAATTGAAGATCATATCTATGGCCTTGCTGTAACGTTTGGTTTTACGATGAAACCTGGCGAAATAGTGCCGTATTAATGAGTTGAATGATTCCACTAAAGACGTTTCTGCCTTAGTAGAATAGTGCTTTTTAGCAATCCTAAATTTTTCATAAACGTCGTAATGGTCACTGCATGATATCTCTATCTCGTAGCTACTTTATAATAGCATGGCAATCGGAAAATAGGATTGTTGCACTTCGTTTTAGAATGCAAGCGTACGAGTAAGACCTTGAGCTTCTGCATCCGCTTTAATTTGTAGTGATATTTTATCATTTTAGCACTTGCTGAATGCTTTTAAACACTGGACTAGCTAACCCAAGTATCAAAAAACAAGCCAATTAAACACATTTAAAAAATCTTGCAAATTCTATGAAATCTTGCATCACTTCATTATTATGTTCAAATGGAACTTGAGTCGTCCCAAGTATATAGTCATATATTACACTATCTTCCATTTCCAATAATTTGGAATATAGCAATAGATCTCCTTCTGAAAAGTTATTTAATCTAGATTTGATATAGCCTTCCATAATTATGTCAAGTTCCTTACATCCTCTATGCAAGCTTCTATAAATGCATAACTTTCTTAGATCCTTTTGCTCTATACTAAGATGCATTGGTATATATACCTCTGTAAATGAAGAGTTGGTATTTAACTTGCACACATACGAAATTAGACTTCAAAAAGCGCTAGGAAGAATTTGTGTGGTAATTTAGTATTACAATGCGCTAATTTGCAAAGTATGACTAGTATATAATTTCCAAAATAACGACGTTCCTATACTACTTTGCTTATGCGTGTTAAAAAACATATTTTAAAACTTTATCGCTCTAAATCAATAAGCATGAGACTATAAATCCTATAAACCCGCATTATGGATTAAGCAAGGTTGCCAGAATATAGATAAGTTTGTAACAACAATCGAACCTACCAATAGACCTCTTTCGAAACTAGCTTCTAGCAGAGAAATGGCAGGAGATTTAGGCCGTAAGAAAGGACCAGAGTGTATTTGATAACATTGAGGATCCGAGCCACGAAATCAACGCACCAGTTCTCACAAAGGAAGTAGAGCTTCGAAAGAGATCTAATGAAAAAAGATATCATAAATTTATTTTTCAGCTCAAACATTCAAAGCATAAGTCACCAGTCAATGCTTTTATTCATATCATTTCTACTGTAATTGCTTTATCAATTAAAGGCTAAAAATCACTCTATTGCTAGCCTGCCTTAAGTAAGTGCAGGCGCATGAATTTGAATGGCATGATTTTTTAGAGCGCAAGTTAATTTCTGAGTCAAATAATTATATATATTTGCAAATAAATTAACGCGTAATACCTTGAAAATCAAGTCAAAAAGGTTAGCGCAGGTGACTTTACCGGCAGTGCCTAATACATACCATATTGCTAACCCATAATTTGTGTTTCAAATAAAAAGAAATAAAGGTTAAAGCTTAGCTATATAACCTGTACTTCTCTATATTGCTTATACAATCTTGCATATGCTCCAGATTTTTCTAGCAGTACTTTATGAGTTCCATGCTCTACGACTCTTCCATCTGCAAACACATATATTATATCGGCAGTTTCTATAGTAGACAACCTATGAGCTATAACAATTGTGGTGCGTCCTTTTTTTAGATAATCCAATGCTGACCTAATCTGTTTTTCTGAGATTGCATCCAGAGCACTAGTTGCTTCATCTAACATTAAGATGGGTGCATTCTTCAATATAGCTCTTGCTATAGCAATTCTTTGACGTTGCCCCCCGGATAATTTTATACCACTTTGCCCGATCTGTGTATTATACCCAAGCTGCGTGTTTATTATGAAATCATGTGCAGCAGCAGCTGTCGCAGCTTCAATAATTTCATTGTAACTAGCATTCAGCCTTCCATATCTAATATTTTCTAATATGGTATCATCAAACAACGCTACATCTTGGCTAACAAGCGCGATTGAATTGCGCAAAGAAGAGATTTTTATATTTTGTATATCGATTCCATCTATTGTGATCAAACCGGATTCTGCATCATAAAGTCTCTGAAGAAGACTAAGAACCGTAGATTTTCCAACGCCAGATTCTCCAACGAGCGCAACAGTTTTCCCTTCTGGTATATCCATATAAAAACCATCAAGAATTTTTTGCTCTGATTTATATGAAAAATGTACATCATGAAATTTGATGTTGAAACTTTTAAAGTTCGCATTTTGCTTGTTTGGATCACTTACTATCTCTTGTTTAGCATCCAAAATCACAAACAATCTTCTAGAAGCTGCAAGACCACTTTGAAATACTGAATTTAGTTTTGAAACTATTTTCAGAGGTCTATATGACATCAAAAGTGCCGCTATAAATGAGAAGAAAGCTCCTGGCGTTGTAGAGCCACCTATCACTTGAGAACCACCATAACATATAACAACAACAATTGCTATGCCACCAAGTGTATCCATGATAGGAGAAGATGCTGACTCTATATAAACACCCTTATTATAGAGATCCAAAAACCTCTGCATTGCCTTCTTTGCTCTTGCAATTTCATACTCCTCTCTACAGTATGATTTAATAATTGATGTATTTTGAAAAGTTTCATCAAGCCTTATTATAAAGCGACCAATTTCTTCTTGCATACTATATGCAATTTGATGCATTTTTTTTCCAAGTTGTATTATTGGATAAAAAGCCATTGGAAATATAAAGAAAGCTATTAATGCCAGGTTCACACTTTGATAAAACATAATGCATATTAAGCCTATAATAGTAAGAAATTCTTTTGATATCCCCGTTAAAACTTCAGCAACACTACGCTTCATTGCATTTATATCACTAGTCATATGAGAAACTAGATGACCTGAAGAATATTCTATCAAGAATTTTGTATCAGCATACATCAAGTGCGAATAAAGATGTAGCTGTATATCAGCTAATATCTTCTGTTCAGTTCTTTTGATAAATACGTCTTCATAAAAAGAGGCAATGCCTTTAACTACGCTATTTAGAAAAACTATAGCTGGTATAATATAAAGCATCTTGATTTCTTTTTGTACAAAGATACTGTCTAATATAGGCTGTATCAACCATGCTTGTACAGCTGTAGTACAAGCTACTACTATCATACAGAAGATCGCCATCAAAAGTTGTGATGAGTATGGTTTTATGTAACCATGAAATAGTCTACTAAGAAGATAGGCAGTGCTCTCATAATTTTTCTCTGTATTTTGTAACATTGCTTAAAATGCCGCATTTTATTCTGTTATTTTCTTCCATATTTTTTTAAGTATTGAGCTATCATCCGTAGTGATAACGTTTCCTGTTGATCTTTTCGAAACATCAGCTTCAACTATACCATGCGGCTTATATCTGTTGCCGGCTTGATATTGCGGTCTAGGTAAAAATTTGCGTCTTCTATCCCTATTGCGTTTATCAACAATTTTGCCAACTACTGCTGTATTATTAGAGCTATCTGAAGAGTTTTCTATTTCTGCAACAGTGTTTACTTTGTCTTGTGCTTTTTCTATGGCACGTGCAGTACTATCAGAATTTTGTGGATTATTGCCATATTGATTGGGATTGATCTTTCTCCTTTTAGGCCCTTTCTTTTTGGATTTTTCGCCTAAGTTTTGTTTGCTTTCGGTTTCCTCTACATTTATTGCCTCTATTTGTGGAGTGCTGTAATCAAGGAAAGACATAGGCCCAGCCTGTTTTATGTTATTCACTTTTCTTTCTATGAAAAAGCCATCAGCACCAGCTGACTCATCTATCTGAACGTGAACATTAATATTGTATTTTTGCTCAATAGATAATATCTCACGGCGCTTTGTATTTAATAGATGCATAGCAAGATCTCTAGAGGTCATTACTTCAATTGTCTGACATTGTTCTTCTGTAATTTCTCCCTCTATCGCCCTTAATATCGCAATAGCAGTTGCATTCAGCGGTCTAATTCTTCCCCTGCCACTACAGTATGAACATTCTAGGAGATGTGCTTCAGTAAAGCTTTGTTTTAGATGTTGTCTTGACATCTCAAGCAGTCCAAATTCGCTTATCTTCCCTATTTGCACTCTAGCTCTATCGTGTGCAGTCGCATCCTTAATAGCTCTTTCAACGGCTTTTCTATGATCAAATTCATTCATATCTATGAAGTCGATCACAATCAGGCCTGATAGATCTCTAAGTCTTAGCTGTCTTGCAATTTCAGTGGCAGCCTCAAGATTTGTTTTTAAAGCTGTATTCTCTACACTTCTTTCAGCAGTTGATTTGCCTGAATTTACGTCTATTGCAACTAAAGCTTCAGCTTGGTTGATAACTATATAGCCACCAGAGTGAAGAGAAACTCTATTATCATAGAGACTTGCTAGTTGCTCTTCAACTTTATACTTGGTAAAGATCGGCACATTATCTTGATATTGCTTCAATTTTCCAATGTATTTTGGCAGTATACCACTCATGAATTCAAGCGCATTTTCATATACTTCATTGCCTGAAACAACTATTTCATCTACCTCAACGCTGTAAAAATCTCTTATTGCCTTACGTACGACATTACTTTCTTCATAAATAAAAGCAGGTGTACTAGCAGATGATGCATGGCTTTTGATGCTATTCCACAGTTTTTTTAAGTAACCAAAATCTCTCTTTATATCGATCTTTGCTCTATATTCACCAGCAGTTCTGATAATCACACTTAAGTTGTTGTTTTGCTCATGCAATTCATAAGCAAGGCTTTTAAGGCGTTCTCTTTCGTCCGTATCAGAGATTTTCCTAGAGACACCAATAGACTGAGCGGCATTAGGCATTACAATACAATAACGCCCTGATAGCGTTATGTATGTTGTCATACTAGCTCCTTTATTGCCTCTTTCTTCCTTTAATGCCTGTACCAGGAGCACTTGGTCTTTCTTTATTACATCTTGTATCTTATACTTGTGATGCACAACTGGTTTCAGCAAAATATCTGTTTTGCTACCTGCTGCATCTTCCTGTTGACTTTTAACTTTATTTGTAGACTCTATAAGCTCTTTTTTTTCTGCAGCCGGTAACTGGTAATACTCACAATGTATATCTTCAAATGGTAAAAACCCTTGCTTCTCTGCTCCGTATTCAACAAAGGCTGCCTGTAAAGATGGTTCTATTCTGGTTACCTTAGCTAGATAGATATTTCCCTTTATAGATCTCTTTTCTCTGCCTTGGTATTCAAAAGCTATCACCAAACCATTATCTACAACAACTAGCCTAATTTCATCTTTATAAGATGCATCTATTAGTATTTTTCTCGACATTATTTATTTCATTATTACATAATTTGTTTGTTCATAAATGAACTATCAGTTTATGAGTAGTTAAGGATGTGCTTTTACACTACTCATTATGCTCGTTTTCTGCACCATATCGAATAAGGATATCAAAATCTCTGCGAGACGAATATGTACATAAACAGCTCTTTATAAAAGCGGCAGTAGAGCCATATCAGTGGACAATATAAAGTAAGAAAAGCTTTAAATAATTCACATCACAACATTGTAAACTGGATATTTTATACTTCATAAATGATTTTAACCATAAAAAGCTAGTGTCATACTTCTCAAGTATTTCAGAACAACAACTAAAATCACTGGCTTTAAGATAAGATCTTTAAAAAGCAACCATAGTAACAATATTATATGCCAAGAAGCATGTTCTCTATAATCTCCTTTATTATGGCCTTTGCGCGCCCACTTTTTACTAGCAGTGTCATATATTCTGCTCTTGCGGTATTTTCGATGCCATTCCCAGATTTATAATTATTCTACAAACGACCACAGGCTAATTTGCGCCAATTATTACATGCAAATCAAATCGATTTAACAGAAATATTTTATTACACCTTGACAACATATCAGTATACCACTAAGGCAATTGTCAAAAACAAGTTTTAGCTTACTCACAACGCTGTAAACAAAAATCAGCTATGCTTTTTTGCACATACTTAGTCTTTCAAATTACACTTACCCCTTGTTAATTTCAACCAATCCGCTAAATGCTTTATATATTGAGTACCATAAGACCTAGCTCAACACATACACAACCAAAAGCAAAATATATATTGTTTATGCTATAAAGCTCTTTATAAAACCAATTTTGCCTATATCTCATTCAAGCATTTTTTTAACTGAAACTACTAGAATCAGAACACGTAAAAGTGCTTAAATATACCAACACATAAATCGATATTAAAATGTAAGCAAAGCAACACACCGAAGAATCACAACAATTTGCCTGTTCCAATCAGCCGTAACGCCACTATTTATTTCATCCAGCCTAGCACCCTCATAGGACCATATTTAACATGTTCTAACGAAATGATATATAAGAATTTTTCTAAATAAATAAATTAGTACTAAAATGCCTCACACTCCAGCCAAGTGAAAATAAAATGATTTGCTAAAATATAGAAAAAATATTGCTAAATGTTAGAGCTGATTGGAGTCTAACCGTATGTGCTAGATCATGTGACAGATAGCATTTTCGACTTTCTTGCTCCATAGCCTTTGTACTCAAAGTATGACATTAAATGTAACTTCGAACACACTGCAGAATAGCCGGGAAATTCCGCATTACAGTATAGTTTTACGAAATATTTCATACAAGTACACATTGCACGACACTGTCATCCTAAATATCCTGCAGCTACATAAATTTTTGACATGCATATAACTACATCATTTTTGATACAATATGGCGTATGGCGCCGCAGGAATGGCAGCATGTTTATATATTACTCTAGGAAAAGGCATTATGTGCGCTACAAATTCGATATTTTATAATATTAATCCTGCTTTCCTGGAGAGCAATATAAAATATCTTCTAACAATTCCTATACAATCGCTAGAATTTCATTATACTATCAGGAATATATTATTATTTGAGATCTTTATATGTTATTGTTATACTTACAGCGTGCTACACATTTGTTATTACTGAATCTTGTGTTAAAGAATATAGCTGATTACATGTTGGGGAATAATAGACCTCTTGCATAACCTATTTAAAGCTCAAAGTTATAGATACCAGCAAGTAAATTAAACCTTAAACCGAATCGTTTTCTTCTGTTCCTATAACGATCAGCGATAATTTTAAATCGTTTGATCATGCCTATGACGTTTTCATTTAAAACACGTTCACTAGACAATTGACGATTTTTCTTTTTATCTTTCCTGCTTAGTGGTCGCTTTTTTGTCTTTTTCTTTGGTAACTCTGAATTATAATGCAACTTATCAATGCCTTGATAACCAGTATCTGTAAGAACTTTAATCTCAGGGTGGATGTGAACTCCGGATTCTTTAAATAACCTGAAATCATGACGCTTGCCATTAGAAAAATTAGTGCAAATGATTTCTTTTTTCCTTTTATCCACAATAAGCTGAGTTTTTAGAGTATGTCGCCTCTTTTTTCCCGAATAAAAGTGCTTCTGTTTTTTTTAGGTCGTTCTATCGGTGTTTCAGTAGCATCAATTAACACAAGTTCGTATTCAGAATCGCTTTTTAGTAATGCTTTACGTCCAGGTAGTGAAAATCGTTTATCTTTAATTAGAGTATCTTCAATCCAACGTATATTACGATAACAGGCACTTTCACTTATTCCATAACTGCGGGAAATATGAAAATATGTCCTGTATTCACGCAAGTACTCAAGCGTCATGAGTAATCGATCTTCTAAAGCCAATTTATTGGGTTTTCCACCTTGAGACTTTAAAATAGCTTCAGCTTCTTTTAATATACTTAGTATAACTTCAAACGTTCCTCGTTTAATGCCAGTAAGCCTGCGAAACTCTTCTGCGTATTCATCTTTGATGTTTTCAAACTTCATGTTATCCTTGATAAAATCAAGGATTTTAATCAATTTATATGGTTATGCAAGAGGTCTAATGACTTCGCCCATAGAGATCAAAAAGAGCACAGAGAGCAGAACGATCTGCTATCTTCCGTGGCAGACGGCGCGGTATCTGGCATTGTATTAGCTGAAGCATTCTTGACTTTCGCCCCTACCAGCGTAGTTGAAAAAAGTCTTGCAATCGGTATAGCGGGAGCGGGACTTCCTCAAGTTTTAAGTAACAATTCAAGTGATAATGCAACGACAACTATCTCTGCTGCGTTGTATATATATGCGATAATCACGGCAAAACATGTGATAAAATATAAGGCAGTAGATATTGCAAGTTACCTAATATCTCCTGGACATCTAATGACTTTTTGTTTGGGTGGTGCTGCGGCATATGCAGCACACGATGTGTACAACAATACAGCTTTTGATACTATGCGCTTAGCATACAAGGCATCTCAAGGATGTATTAATGTTGCAGCTTATGAGGTATATGATTTTGGTGAGAAGTGGCCACGTATATCAGGAGCATTAATAGAGGCTTTTGATAGTTTTTTGTCAAACGTAATGTCATACTTTATACATGAAAAAGTAGAGCATGAAGATATGGTGTTAGATGTATATCCCTGATAAATGAGTAGTTAGTATGTGCGCTAAAAGTCTCAGAAGGGGCACAAAATGATGTTTATAGTATCAAAATGGTGCTTTAAATCCGTAAGAAAATGTTATAAAAGACCAAAAAACCTTACAGATTTTGTGAAAGTAGTGTTTGCTTAGGCGCATGAGCAATTAATATATCCAAAAATTAGCGTAGAGCCGAGTTCCGTGCTAACTTTTGTATATTTAACTTCTCCACAAACATTGATTTGCTGCGCAAATCAATGTTTGGCAGAGGGACTATCTGCACATCGTTACAGATCATAATGAAGCAACACGTTGCTATCATCATAATGCTCTTGTTCATCAAGAATTGAACGCGCATTATCTTGCGATTGTGGTTGTGTGTTATACAAAATTGCTTGTTCAATTTGCGCACTGTGATCAGATGTGTAGAACAGATTAATAGTGTCTGTTTGCTCCTGTGTTGTTTCAACAATGTTAGTGTAACCTTTTTCTATGGCCATACGAAGCGGTGCCTTGCCGTCTTTATCCTTTATTTCTAAAAGCGCCGCAGCTTTATCATCAGTCGCAGAAACTATTGCTTTAACAACATCAGCATCCTCTTTTGCTACAGCAGTACGAAGCGGCGTATCACCATATTTATTTTGTGTTTTTAAAAGTTCTATAGCTTGATCACCAGCTACAGCAGTATGAAGCGGCGTATCATCATATTTATTTTGTGTTTTTAAAAGTTCTATAGCTTTATCGCCAGCTGCAGAAAGCATTGCCTTAACAATCTCAGCATCCCCTTTTGCTACAGCAGTACGAAGCGGCGTATCATCATATTTATTTTGTGTTTTTAAAAGTTCTATAGCTTGATCACCAGCTGTAGAAAGCATTGCCTTAACAATCTCAGCATTCCCTTTCGCTACAGCAGTACGAAGCGGCGTATAACCATATTTATTTTGTGTTTTTAAAAGTTCTATAGCTTGATCACCAGCTACAGCAGTATGAAGCGGCGTATCATCATATTTATTTTGTGTTTTTAAAAGTTCTATAGCTTTATCGCCAGCTGCAGAAAGCATTGCCTTAACAACATCAGCATCCCCTTTTGCTACAGCAGTATGAAGCGGCGTATAACCATATTTACCTTGTGTTTTTAAAATATCGCCAGCTACAGAAAGCATTGCCTTAACAACATCAGTATCCCCTTTTGCTGCAGCAATATGAAGCGGCGTATAACCATATTTATCTTGTGTTTTTAAAAGTTCTATAGCTTTATCGCCAGCTACAGAAAGCATTGCCTTAACAACATCAGCATCCCCTTTTGCTACAGCAATATTAAGCGGCATATAACCATATTTATCTTGTGTTTTTAAAAGTTCTATAGCTTTATCGCCAGCTACAGCAAGCATTTCTTTTACAATATCAGCGCTGCCTTGCGAAGCAGCCAAATGAAGTGGCGTATAAAGTATGGCAACACCAGACTGTAATGACGATGTCTGTTGTGTTTGTAATAATTTCATTGAATCTACGCCTTCTGCTGAAAGCATCACCTTAATAATCTCCTGCATGTTATCATAAATTGCAAGTTCAAGCGCGGTCAATCCATGCTCATCTCTAATTGATAAAAGCTCTTGAGCTTTATCCTCAGCTGCGGCAAGTATTATTTTAACAATATTAGCGTTGTCTTGCGAAGTAGCGATATGAAGTGATGTTTGACCTAATTTCTTTGCATACAATAAGTTTAGCTTATTATCCTGTTGCAATATTTCTTCTACTAGCGAAATATTACCTTCGTGAATTGCATGATGCAGGTCATCGTGACTTAAATTACCGACGCTTATTTTTGTCTTAGACATATATGTAACTCCATCAAGAATTGAAAGACGTACTTTAAGATATGCTTTTAAGTTGCATATACGTTACATAAATTCAACATATGTAACGCATTATTAGTTGTGCGCGATAAGGCAGCAAATATATCGAGTAACGTGCAGTTTAACATTCGTATCTTAAGCGTGCAATGAGAAAATATCTTATCTATTCAGCTATTTGCAAAGTAATTTTAGTATTCTAGCATGTTATCATGTGATATAAGAAATTTGGCTGAACTTATGTTTAATATAAGAAAATGTTCTATTAGCGAATGTAAATTTAAAGAATTAATTGAGCCAGCCGTTCATATTAAGATGGCAAGAAAAAATGGGAGGGCAGTATTATGGCACCGTTAACAGTACCATCTACTAGAAGTAGAATTTTTAGCAGATATATTTAATTGCATAGACCACTGTTTGCATCTAAACTCAAAAATCATTATTGACGATTTAGATAGGCTTGATACAAAATTTAGCATATCTGTTTTTTGCAATTTTTTCTGCTAGACTTTCGGCGTACCAGCTAATCTTGAAAGAACGTAACAGTCTCATCATATAAAAGTACTTTAGTTTGCGAGTTCTACATTTTGTGTTTCAAAAGTAGATTCTTCCAAATTATATATCCACCTATAATAAACATTGGAAATGTAACTAGCTGCCCCATAGTAAAGTTTTCTAGTATGAATCCTATGTGAGAGTCTGGCTCTCTATAATTTTCCACTATACTTCTCGCTAAAGCATATAATATTAAAAAAATTCCAGATGTTAAACCACTCCTATCTCTGATAGCTTTATAAGAAAAGCAAAGGTTTAACAGGAAAAACAATACCACTCCTTCCAAAAGCGCTTCGTATATCTGGCTAGGGTGTCTTGGAGCTCCGCTAGTTCCTGGAAAAACTACCGCCCATGGAACATCCGAGATTCGGCCATATAACTCCGCGTTGATAAAATTTGCTATACGACCAAAAAAAAGACCAATTGGTGCAGTGCAAGCTATCAAATCCGTTATATGAAAAAAATTTAGTTTATGTATTTTGGAAATTATATAAAGTGCAATAATGATTCCGATAAGACCACCATGAAATGACATACCGCCATCCCACGTTTTTAATATATTAATTGGATTTTCCACTATAATAGTTGGCATATATATTATAACATAACCAACCCTGCCTCCTATTATAACACCCAGTACACAATACGTAGCTAAGCTATCAAGAACACTCGTAGTTAAATCTTCGTAATTATATTTGCGGCTTAGCATTTTTACAAAATAATATCCGATTATAAAACTAATCATGTATGCAAAGCCGTACCACCTTATCTCCAGCGGACCAACTGTAAACATTATAGGATCTATATTTGGAAAGAGAAGCATATATAACAAAATCTGTTTATTATAACGCAATATTCTACTGGTCGATAGATGCATCCTAAATAAGTATATTTATAGGTTACTATACTTAGTTATATTTCACAAAACTGCGTCGTTAACACGCTTCTTATCTATTCTGTATATATCACACCAATTCTTCATTCATAAAGCTCTTTTTGAAGCCCCACTTCATATATAGCACCGTTAACAAAATCATTGCGTAAGCCTTTTTTGCTTCACTTTCCATATTACTTCGTTAATTTCTTTACAAATTGTAAAAGTATATTACACGCAGGAATTAACTTGTACTCTAAAAAATCAGGCTCAAAAACCTTTACATAAGTACTTAGTTAATAGTGCAATACATAATAAATATAAGCTATTCATTGATCAGAAGTATATCTCTCTCTAATACATGAAGAGTTGATATTGAACTTGTGCACATATGAAGTTAGATCTCAAAAAGAGCTAAGAAGAACTAAGGAAGCACGTGTATAATCATCAATATATAATGAGCGATCTTTCACGCGTCAATTTTGAAAAGTGTGACGAGTATACGTATAGTATTTATTTTAATATGATAAGAGCATAGTAAAGATATCATACTCAATGCTATTTTATTTAAAAACACTCATCCTCTTCTAAATTTTTCTATATTCTTTGTATATATTGAACTTACATTATTATCTATTTGGCTTTTATTATCGCTATATATTTTGTGTATAGTAGGCCAAATATGATAAAAATGATGAACTGGACCGTTTCCCTTGCCAATTTTATATTCTGCAGAAGCTTCTATAGCTTCCGAGAGATATTTCTTGGCTACTCTACATGCTTCTTGTACTGGAAACCCCAAAGATAAACAAGCACAAATTGCAGATGAGAGCGTACATCCTGCTCCGTGTATATTGTTAGATTTTACTCTTACTCCTGTTAACCAAGTTTTATTTCCACTTCTTTCCAATAGTAGATCACTAGAATCATCACTATCTAAACGCCCTCCTTTCAGAAGCACCGCCTGTGGTCCAAGCATCAAAACATCTCTTGCAATAGATTCCATATCATCAACTCTTTCTGCAAGCACGTATGCTTCCTGAAGATTTGGAGTAACTACTGTTACAAGCGGTATTAACTTACGCTTCATTATATCTATAGCTGTGTCTCTAAGCAAGGTATCTCCACTTCTTGCAACCATTACAGGGTCGAGGACTATAGGAATATTTTTTGCAAATTGTTTTAAAAACTCAGTCACTATTTCAATTACTTCCGATGAGAATAACATACCTATCTTAATGCTGTCTGGGATGATATCTTCAAATAGTACTTCAAGCTGTGCAGATATACTTTGTGGTGGAATACTAAAGCAAGTATTCACACCACATGTATTTTGTATAGGCATAGCTGTGAGAATACTCATTCCGTAACAACCAAATGCAGCAAAGGTTTTGAGATCTGCTTGAATCCCCGCTCCTCCAGAACAATCAAATCCGGCAATTGATAAACATTTGTACTTCATACTATTTCCCCAAAGTGGTAAAAAGGCTGTAATTGAAGTGATCTACTAACATTTTTGTGTATAAATTTTACACAATTATCTTTTATAATTTCCCCTATGATTATAGGAGTATAGCCAAAACTTAAACAAAATTTTTGCGCCATTTCTTTATATTCAGAGGCAGATACGGTAAATAATAGACCATAATCTTCTCCACCTATTAGTTGAGTTTTAGTACATTCCATTCCTAAGCTCTTACAAGCAGCCTTAAACTCCTTTTCATAATGCAATTTATCCAAATCTATTTGTGCTCCAACACCTGAACTTTTGCATAGCTTGTTTAAATCAAGGTATAAACCATCTGATATATCCATCATACTTGTTATGTGTTGCATCTGTCCTAAAAACTTTCCTTCTGCAACACGAGCAATTGGTCTTAAGAATGCCTCTTTAAAATTGTCAAAACCTGGCTCATGTTTTTCAAGATAATGTAATCCTATATGTGCATATCCTAAATTTCCAATAACGCATATAACATCACCTATTTTTGCTGTGCTGCGAAGTTTAATATTAGATTCTGGAGCTTTACCAATTAACGTAACACTAATAGACATTCTCTCAGCAGATCTTGTCGTATCTCCACCGATTAAAATAACGTTTGAAGCTTTGCATGCTTTTGCAAATCCTATTATGAATGTATCTGCGTATAGTGCATAGTGTACAGGAAGAGCTATTCCAAGCATAGCATACATTGGAGATGCTCCCATTGCTGCTATGTCGCTTAAATTAACGTGCAATGCTTTATGACCTACGTTTGCTGCATCGTGATATCTAATCCTGAAATGAACATCTTCTATGAATAAATCTTTAGTAATGACATAACTTTCATTTTCTGAAAATTGTATTACTGCCGCATCGTCTCCAATATAATCTGGAAACTCATTTTTGAAAAATTTTATTATACTAGCTTCGCTCAACATAAAATCGCCTCATATCTTCAAAATCTCCGCCGTATATTTCATCTATAAAATGTGTTTTAAAAATTCCTGGCTTTTGTGACTTGACATACGCTAAATTTGCGCAAAGCCCAAAGTATAACATTGCAATCTTAGTTGCTTCGAATCGATCTTCTATAACTGTCTTAAATGCGGCTATGACAGCTGTCACTGCACAACCCATGCCTGTTATGAGTTGCATTATATCTTCTCCTGATACTATAAGTTCAGACCTTGTTTCATCTATAATAAAATCTTCTTTTCCACTGATAGCAACACAGCACTTAAGAGAAGTTACAAGATGCTTTGCTATATCAGTCGCATCGGAAACCTGATGGACTGAATCTACTCCAAGTATTTTTTTATTTTGTTGATCGTCCTGATTAGAGTTGTCTTTTATACCATGAAATAATGCTATTATCTCACTGGCGTTCCCACGAATTATATCAGAGTATTTCGCAAACTTTACTGCGTTTTTAGTTCTAACTAAACTTGCTCCCGCTCCTACTGGATCCAGCACTAGTGGCTTATTATAATCTTTACTTGCTTCTGCAGCAACATCTGCCATCTTTATGAAATCTTGATTTAAAGTTCCAATGTTAATGTTAATTGCGCTGCTGATTTTTACTAATTCCACAATCTCGCCACTATCACACGACATTATTGGCGATGCTCCAAGTGCTAGCAGTGAATTTGCGACAAAATCTACTGATACATAATTTGTAAGACATAAAATCAATGGTTTTCTTTTCTTAATTTGCTCTACTGCATTCTTAACTTTTTCTAACATATATTTTGCTGATTCATATTGATTAAATTTAATAAGCTTTCAATAGTTTTTTTAGGATTACCTGACGAGTGTATAGCACTAATCACAGCAATTCCATCAACACCAGTTGCGATGACATCTCCTGCGTTATGCTCTGCAATTCCGCCTATTGCAACTATCTTGTGCTTGGAAGCAACTTTCAATTTTTTCAATTGCTCAATCCCTATGACATGAGCTACATCTGGCTTAGTTTTTGTCTCAAAAATTGCGCCGACTCCTATATAATCTATAGGCATGTTATTCGCAACTTCTAGCTCTGCTACTGAACCTACAGATAATCCTATGATTTTATCCTCTCCCAAAATGTTTCGAGCAAGTTTAGGTTCGCAATCAGTTTGTCCTAAGTGTACACCTGATGCTCCTATTCTTTGTGTTATATCAACTCTATCATTTATAATAAGCGGTATCTTATATCTTTCTAAAATCTCCTGTACTGATTCTGCGAATCTAAATGACTCATCATCCCAACTCTTTTCTCTCAATTGTATAGAAGATACTCCTGATTCTATGCATAGTTCTATGAAGCGTAAGTATTCGTTTATACCTTGTACAGTTTTATTAGTTACCAGAACCAACCTCAGGAAATTGTCTTTCATAATTCTTATACATTGTTATGATTTTAGTGATCTCTAAATGATTTTTGACCAATGATGTGCATGAGGTAGGTAGCAACATTTGGTAAGCAGTGAAAATTGCCTGTAGTCTTAATGAGAGTTTTATAAACTTGTTTAGAATTCAAGGGCATCATACTTAAGCTCACAAATGTAACCATGGTAGTTTAGTTAATAAAGCTTATGTGTTTTTACTACATCCAGCATTGGTATCTTCACAACCACTTGCATCTGACAATTCACTCTACAACATGATTAATACGCAATACCCTTTGGCTATTTATTAATAATAGTCTTAAAATTAATAGCATATATAATTTATGCTCAAATTACTTAAGAATATAATGATTAAATTACAAATTTAATAACTTGGATTGATCAATATTCATTCCGACACAATAATTTTTATAAGATGCCCCTACCTTATCTCTCTTCATTTCTTTTTTATGAGAGAAGAGGCAATTTTTGGAAGCAAAGAGTTTGAGAATATTTAATTAAATAGGCTCTAAGTTTTCTTGTTCACCTACTATCTCATTTGATTATAGAACTCAACGCTTATGTCAAATCTTCAAGCTTAAGCCTAATACGAAATGTTATAACAAATAGTCTATAGAAGTTTTATAACACTAAGCCAAAAATTGTAATTATTATTTATAATGAATTAATAGCGCAATGCACGCTTTAAGTGTGCTTGATTAAATCAGATTTTATTCGAATGTGATGATATGTCAAGCAAAAGAATAAGATTTTATATATCGCTAAATAATGGCTTAATATTACACATCAAATAAAAGAAGAATGTTAAATAAATACTGAGCTTTTGATTTTTTATCCAAATTCATAATTAGAGCTTTTATAATGAAAAACTTGATCAATATGCATTAAGATAGTATTGAAGGACTAAATATGAAAAGCTGGTCTTTATTATGTATGGTGCTGATAACAAAGTGTTTGTATGATGATTTTTAGGACATGATCTTTTAGAGTACAAGTTAATTTCTTAGCTTAATACTTTTACATATTTGTTTCACAATGACTTAAGTTAACAGTGCCATATACGAAGTTAGACTTCAAAAAATGGAAACGCATTGTCATAAGAAACATTTTAAATACGCTAATTTGCAAAGTATGACGAGTATATAGCATAGACTGGATAATTACATGATTGATAAAATATATGTATCGCTTTGTACAATATTTTCGATACTTGTTGTACTAAGCAATTTAGTGTATCAAAAATTTGTAGTATTGAACTTATGGACTTATCACACATTTGAGTTGTCTGCTGGTGCAATATTGTATCCAACAGCTTTTTTAATAACTGATTTGATAACTGAGTTTTTTGATAAACAGAAAGCAAAATTCTGTGTCACGCTAGGCATTTGTATTAATATTATGGTTGCTTTTATCATACTAGGTGTAGATCTTCTTCCAGCAACTAGTTGGTCCATGATCGATACTACTACTTTTCATAGTATATTTGCTGCATATACCTGGACATTTATAGGATCAACTTTGGCATGTTACATATCTCAGATATTGGATGTCATGATATACATAAAGATCCGAAAAACTACGGATGGAAAATATGTTTGGTTGAGAAGTTGCTTGAGTACAGGAATTTCATTGTTCATAGATACTATGATTGTAATGGTATTTTTTATGCTATTTGGTGTAATGCCAAGAGAACAAGTGCTAAAAGTCATAATGCATAGCTATATGTTTAAATTATTATTTGTAGTACTAAGCATGCCTGCTTTCTGTGGAGCAGTTTACTGGATTAAGTGGATTATTAGAAATGATAAAGATAAGTTATCTGAAATAGTTGCATAATACAATTCTGTTTAATTTAGGAAGTAGGATAAATATAGCTAAAACAGTATAAAACAGGCGCGCTAAACTTTGCAAAATGCTTATGAGCTTTACGCTTGCAAATGAAGAGTTGACATTTCTGATTTTGATATGAAGCTATATTTCAAAAAGAGCTAGAAAGAATGGAAAACACTTTCAATTGTCTTTACTATTGCGCTGCCAGCAACGTGCTTATATAGCAGGCACCGCACGCCCAAAAGTCTCGAAACAAGTATGAAATGGTGCCACGAGCGTCAAAATAGCACTTTAAATCCGTAAAAAAATGTTATAATAAACGCAAAAACCTTACGGATTTTGTGAAAATAGTGTTTGCGCGGCACAGAACCAATTAATATATCCAAAAATTAGCACATGGCCTAATCCTGGGCTAATTTTTGCGCATTTCACTTCTCCATAAAAATTGATTTGCTTGCGCAAAATCAATTTTTGGCGGACTGACTATCTATAAACCAGTTAATTTATAACACAAGCTACATATTTTTTTTTATTATCCCGCTTTAAGCTTTTAAAGCTTAGGCTCAGTTTTTAATACTAGAGCATGCAAGCCTTCAGAAAATGGTTCTTGCAGAGCTTTATAAACTGCTTTATGCTGAGCTACTCTCGGCATTCCATTAAATTGAGCAGATCTTATACGAAGTTCGAAATGATTTTGATCTCCAACCACATCTTCAAGTTCAATTTCTGCATCAGGAAAGTTTTTTACTAATAATCTTATAAGATAGTCTCTAGAAAATGCCATAATATTTTATTCCTCCAATTTATGCTCTTTCAACATATTCTCTACTCTCAGTTTTTATCACCACTTTATCACCTTGATTCAAAAATTGTGGCACCATAACTCTTACCCCGTTATCTAGCACTGCTGGTTTATATGAAGATGTAGCAGTCTGTCCTTTAACAACAGGCTCACATTCTCTAATCTCTGCAATTATTGTATCTGGTAACCTAACTACTACAGGTTTTCCTTGATAAAAATCAACAGCCAAAATTAACCCATCTATAAGAAACGGAAGTTGTTCACCAACCATCGAAATTGGAATATTTATTTGCTCATAGCTTTCAATACTCATAATCCATATTGAATCACCATCTATATAGAGATATTGAAAGTCATACGTTTCAAGATGTACTTTTTCAACAAACTCGCTACTTCTAAAGCGTACGTTGTTTTTAATTTTTCCATCTATATCTTTCATCTCAACTTGTACATAAGCACCACCCTTACCAGGCTGAGTATGCATAGTCTTTGCTACAACCCAAAGTTTTCCATTATATTCAATTATATTTCCTACTCTTATACTATTTGAATCTATCTTCATTTTATAAAATCTAACAACTCCAATTAAATAAAAAATTTGCAGTATAAAAATACAAGATGACTACAATTAGGTTCAAATTAGGAAAAAGCAAACGGCTGTGCTTATCTCTCCGATTCACATAACATAATTACAACAAAGTAGCACATGAAAAACTCATATAGCACACAGCACCTATAAATCTAATAAACCGCACTACATTTTAAGAAGATTATAACAACTAAATATAATCTTAGCAAAGCAAAACTGAACATAAATGCGTATGTCAATCTCAGCAGCGAAGCAAGATCACATATTTTCTTAATTTAAAAAGATACTTTATAGTTGTTATTTTTTATCTGGAGGTTGCAATTTATAACCAACAAGTCTTACAGTCTTAATACATTCTTTCCCGCACGCTTTAAATAAAGCTTTACGTAATCTTGTCATATGTACATCAACAGTTCTTGGATCTACTACTACTTCTATACCCCAGATTTTTTCTATTAGTTCATTTCTAGAGAATACATTTCCTGGATTTTCCATAAGAATTTGCAATATTTGAAATTCTATTGGTGCAAGTTTTACTTCAATACTATTGCAAGTCACAGCATATGTATTCAAATCCATAACTATGCCGTTGAACTGTAAAGTTTTTTCTGCAATCGCTGGTCTTATCCTTCTTAGTACAGCTTTAATCCTCGCTATTAGTTCTATAGGAGAAAAAGGTTTTGTTAGATAATCATCAGCACCTCTATCAAGTCCTGCCACTTTATCTAGATCTTGATCCCTTGCAGATATCATGATAATTGGAATATTTGCAGTGTCCGGATTTGCCCTAAGAGCCCTACAAACTTCTATTCCATGCTTAGAAGGTAGCACCCAGTCTAACAAAATTAGATCAGGTTTTGAAGAGTATACCCACTGCAAGGCTTCCTCTCCATCGTTTATGATATTTACGTTATATCCCTCCTTCTGTAGATTATACGCTATTACTGTAGCAAATGATTTTTCATCTTCTACTATCAGTATTGAAAGCCTTAAATTTTTATTCATCGCAATTTATTCTTAATTAAGTTGTTGCCGACGACTTCACATTGATTTTTCTAAAATAACAATCACTAACTTAGATTGCAAATTAAAACTCAATTTATAATGAGACGCATTGTGCACATTAATATCAGCATTACATACCAAAATTTAGTAACTGATCAATAATCATGCTCTATATCAATTGCAAATATAATCGCTATATATATATTTGCAATGCTATAACGGAAATATTAAAATTTTTCAGCGCTTATATACAAGTATATCAAAAATATACCGAAACACTTGCAAATATGCCAATTTATAAAATAGTGAATCCTCATGCCGTTATATATTTTATAACACAATTTCATTCAAATAACTAAAAGTACTAAGTTACAAATTTCTCATACACAGAAACTCTATGTATAAATAAAGAAAAGATTTCCTAGTTTTATAAACACTGCATAAGAGTTTAGATTTACATATCTAATGCTGAGTGTACTCATCACACTTTTCAAAATTTGCGTTGTCAAAATACTATAGATATTATTTTGTATACAAATGCATCATTCTTCCTAGCTCTTTTAAAGTCTAACTTCATGTGCACATAATAAATACCAATTTTTCATTTATCATAGGTATACATCTCTAAAGCAAGCTATAAGCATTTCTAAATGTGTTCGCATACAATTTTATATTATGCAAATAATAATTTAAAAAATAAAAGAATAGTAAGATTTTATAATAGTAAAAAGTATAGTGTTATTTATATATTACAATTTTATTATAGATATTAAAATTTAACCAATATATAATATTAAATTCTTACTCTATAAAATATTAATTAATAACATCAGTTGCTACAATAATGAGAGGTTAATGTGAAATTGAAATAATTTATCAATAGACCTCTTGCATAACCTATTTAAAGCTCAAAGTTATAGATACCAGCAAGTAAATTAAACCTTAAACCGAATCGTTTTCTTCTGTTCCTATAACGATCAGCGATAATTTTAAATCGTTTGATCATGCCTATGACGTTTTCATTTAAAACACGTTCACTAGACAATTGACGATTTTTCTTTTTATCTTTCCTGCTTAGTGGTCGCTTTTTTGTCTTTTTCTTTGGTAACTCTGAATTATAATGCAACTTATCAATGCCTTGATAACCAGTATCTGTAAGAACTTTAATCTCAGGGTGGATGTGAACTCCGGATTCTTTAAATAACCTGAAATCATGACGCTTGCCATTAGAAAAATTAGTGCAAATGATTTCTTTTTTCCTTTTATCCACAATAAGCTGAGTTTTTAGAGTATGTCGCCTCTTTTTTCCCGAATAAAAGTGCTTCTGTTTTTTTTAGGTCGTTCTATCGGTGTTTCAGTAGCATCAATTAACACAAGTTCGTATTCAGAATCGCTTTTTAGTAATGCTTTACGTCCAGGTAGTGAAAATCGTTTATCTTTAATTAGAGTATCTTCAATCCAACGTATATTACGATAACAGGCACTTTCACTTATTCCATAACTGCGGGAAATATGAAAATATGTCCTGTATTCACGCAAGTACTCAAGCGTCATGAGTAATCGATCTTCTAAAGCCAATTTATTGGGTTTTCCACCTTGAGACTTTAAAATAGCTTCAGCTTCTTTTAATATACTTAGTATAACTTCAAACGTTCCTCGTTTAATGCCAGTAAGCCTGCGAAACTCTTCTGCGTATTCATCTTTGATGTTTTCAAACTTCATGTTATCCTTGATAAAATCAAGGATTTTAATCAATTTATATGGTTATGCAAGAGGTCTAATATAAGAATTTTATATAAAACAGTTGTGTATACTATATAAAACCATATTTTTATTTGTGATAATATGAATGGCAAACTTGTACAGTTGGAATTATTGAGAGATATAGCATTACAACACCAAAACGTAACTACATGAAATTCTGCCTTACTATAGATGTTAGAAACTATGTTGATAACTTATCAATTAATTGTTCAATAAATAACCTATAATATTAATAGGACAAAATACGTCTTTAATTTTCCACAAATTGTATCCATTATAAACAACTATATCAGATAGTTACTAGTTGCTAATAAAAGATATAAACATATGTTAGCAATGTTCATAAAAATAGCTTATCAACATATCATTAACATCGTATCATTCTGTCACATGTTATATATTTATTGCTATTTCAAGTATAACTATCAACTCAATATAAAAAGTTATTAACATATACATTGTTATTGTTGATAAAAACTGAATAACTAGTAATCAACAAATTAACATA